>CAMATU010000224.1 GCA_945861225.1 Klebsiella pneumoniae | reverse complement strand
AGCGCCCGGGCCCGAAACACCACTACTAGACTCATAAGTAGGCTCCCTTTTAGGTTTGAAGCACCGTCGTGCGGGGCTTGAGTTCTCCGCGATTGGCAGCTCGCGCGAAAAAGGCTAAGGTCCTTCGCATGTATACCCCAGAACATTTTCGCGGCCAGGATACGGCTGCCGCGTATGCCTTCATGATGGCATATCCGTTCGGAATTGCGGTCACGGTCGCGGATGGCGAGCCTTTCGTGAGCCATGTGCCGTTTATTGTCGAACCCGCCAGCTGCAAAATCCGCTGGCATCTCGCGGCCGCCAATCCGCAATGCGCGCAGCTCGCGAATGGGGCGGCGACCAAGCTTATTTTCCAGGGTCCCCACGCCTACATTTCGCCACGCTGGTATGCACAGCCGAATGTGCCCACCTGGAATTACGTGGCGGTGCACGTGAGCGGTCGCTTGCGTTGCCTCGGGTCGGCAGAAACTGCCGAGGTGGTGGCTGCGCTGTCGCGTACCTACGAAGGCGCTGCAGGACTCGGTGAATTTGCCGAAAGCCCTCTCTACGTCAAGCTTCTCACCGCCATTCGCGGCTTTGAGCTAACAGTCGAACACCTGATCGAGAAGCGCAAGCTGAGTCAGAACCGCCCCGCCGCTGATCAGGCGAGTGTGGCTGCCCAATTGCTCGCGAGCAATGATCAGGCGGCGCGCCAGATCGGTGAATTGATGCAGCGTAGCGCCAAGGTATGATGGCGCTCTCATTACCCTTAGGCGGAAAAATTCGATGCGCGAATCTGCGGTAGCCCTCATTCAACGGTACTACGCGGCTTTTAATGCAGGTGACATGGCGGCCTTTCTCGCCTTGCTCACGGACGATGTCGCGCACGATATCAATCAGGGCAAACGGGAGAGCGGGAAGGCGGCCTTCGGCCGTTTCATGCAGCACATGAATCGCTGCTACCGAGAACAATTGGACGATTTGGTGATTATGGCGAGTGAGGACGGGCGCCGCGCGGCCGCTGAATTCACCGTGCTCGGTGAATACCTGGTGAGCGATGAAGGGCTACCCGCCGCTGCCGGTCAGTCTTATCGTTTGCCTGCCGGTGCGTTTTTCGAGCTTCGCGATTGCCAAGTCGCGCGGGTGACCAATTACTACAACCTGCCAGCCTGGATCGCCCAGGTCGGCGGCTGATGCACTTGCCGCTCGCGCTGGAGGTAGTGACCGGTACTGCGCCGGCGTTCGCGGCCAGCATCCCGGATCTCGCACGCTTGCGAATCGCGGTGTTCCGCGAGTTTCCCTATCTCTACGAAGGCTCACTCGCCTACGAAGAAAAATACCTTGCGACTTATACCCAATGTCCGGCCAGTGTGGCGGTGCTGGTGCGCGACAGCGAGCGGGTCGTTGGCGCCTCAACTGGGCTCCCACTCGCGGCCGAATCAGTGGAGTTCACGCAACCGCTGCTCGCGGCTGGCTACGATCCAGCAGAAATCTTCTACTGCGGAGAATCAGTATTACTTCGCGAATATCGTGGCCGGGGGGTTTATCGGGCGTTCTTCGCAGCGCGCGAAGCGCATGCCCGAAGTTTGCCGGGAATGCGCTGGATGGCACTGTGTGCGGTGGTGCGGGCTGCCGACCATCCGCGACGACCGTTGGACTATGTACCACTCGATGCCGTGTGGGCGAAATTCGGCTACACGCAACATCCGTCTCTCACCATGCATTACCTTTGGCAGGATCTGGATGAAGCAACCCCCAGCCCGAAAGAAATGGTGTTTTGGTTGAAGGCGCTTTGACGCAGTCCCAGTTGACTGCAGAATCCTTAAGCGCAAGCCACCTCGCGTTCAGCCACCGTCACCAGTGCCTTAATCAATTCCTGCTTCAGCGCGTCAGCCGTCTCATTCGGGCCCTGACAAGTGCCGGCCGCATGATGCCCGCCGCCCCCGTGGTTCAGCATGAGTTCGCCTACTTCCAATTTGCTGCGGCGTCCGAAAATCGATTTGCCAACGGTGTACACGGTGTTCTGCTTGTCGCGGCCCCACATCACGTGCATGGAGAGATCACATTCGGGCAACATGGCGTACACCATGAAGCGATTTCCCGCGTAAATCGTGCCTTCGTCACGCAGATCGAGCACTACAAGGTTGTTGTGCACTTCAGCCACACGATAGATCTGGTCACGGAATAAGGCGTGTTGCGTGAAGAACAGCTCGACTCTTTCTTTGACATCCGGCAACGCGAGAATTTCCTCGATCGAAAGATCACGACAGCAATCGATCAGCATCATCATCAACTGATAGTTGGAAACCCGAAAATCACGGAAGCGGCCGAGGCCCGTGCGTGCGTCCATCAGGAAGGACAGTAGCTCCCAGCCGCGCGGCTCCAATACATCATCTTTGGTAAATCCCGCAGAGTCCGCCTTGTCGACGGCATCCATCATTAATTCGCTGATATTCCGGAATTGGGCTTTGCCGCCGTAATAGTCATATACCACGCGCGCGGCAGACTTGGCCTCGGGCTGCAGGATATACCCTGGAGTGGGTTTGCCATCATTGCGTAGTGCCTCACTCGCGTGATGGTCGAAGCACAGGCCACAACCGGGCACATAGGGCAGATTGGTCAGGATGTCACGCTCAGTGACCGCGACTTTGCCATCCTGCATGTCCTTGGGATGGTGGAACACAATCTCGCCCAAAATGCCGAGTTCCTTCAACAGCACGGCGCACACCAGCCCGTCCATGTCGCTGCGGGTAATCAGGCGGTACTTCGTCTCAGGGGTATTTAGGGAGGTATTCAGCGCGCTATTCATAGGGGTGCTCCAACGCAAGGGATCGCAGCGGTAGTGGGGATGTCCCTGCGAGGTATCGGCACCCTTCACGCGCAGTTTAATTTGTCATGCCGGGCCGGCGCCTGACAGTTCTCGATTACCTGCCTGAGGGCGGCTATTCTTAGCTCAATCCAATCAGCTGTGCGGTCGCGCGACATCCAACATGCACCCGCTGCCATCAAAACCAGATTTCCACTGTCGGCGCTGCGGTGGCAGCTGAAGCGCCACCCTCACCGGTGCCGACGGTGCGCGTCGCCGCCGCGCAGTACGCGCTTGAACCACTGGCGAAATGGTCGGATTTTCGCGCCAAGCTGGAACGTTGGGTGGCGGAAGCTGCAGGCCAGGGTGCGCAGCTGCTGGTATTCCCGGAATACTTCTCCCTTGAGCTCACCTCAATTTTTGGTGAGGAAATTGCGCGCTCGCTGCCGTTGTCACTCGCTAATCTACAGCGCGCCCTCGGCGATTTTCTAACGCTCTTCCGCCAGCTCGCGCAAACCCATCGGCTGTATATCTGCGCAGGCAGTTTCCCGGTCCAAATCGACGACGCGCATTATTGCAATCGCGCCTACTTCTTTTGGCCGACCGGCCATTGCGAATTCCAGGAGAAATTGCAGATGACCCGTTTCGAGTCTGAACAATGGGGGGTGTCTGCGGGGACTACCGGGGTCAAAGTATTCGCGACCGATTTTGGCAAGGTGGCGATCAATGTTTGTTATGACAGCGAATTTCCCCTTTTCGCCCGTTACCAGGTCGAACAGGGCGCGGATATTTTGCTAGTGCCGAGCTGCACCGATACCTTGGCGGGTTATCACCGCGTGCGCATTGGTTGCCAGGCGCGGGCGCTCGAAAACCAGTGTTATGTGATTCAAGCGCCCACCGTCGGGGATTGCCCGTGGTCTGCGGCCATGGATAAGAATGTGGGTGCGGCAGGGATCTATACCCCAGTCGATCATGGCTTTCCCGCCAATGGCGTTTTGGCGCGGGGCGAGCTTAACAAGCCACAATGGGTGTATGCGGATTTAAAGCTCGCGGAGATCGCGCGGATTCGCCTTGAAGGCCAGGTCTTTAATTTTCGGGACTGGCCGCGTCAGTACCTTCATCTCCCACCAAAGCGCGGGCTATAAGCAGATGCCTTGGCAGAACTATCTGGATCGTCTGCTTGCGGTATGCTGTGTGCCGCGCTGGCTGAGTGGTCGCGCTGGAGGGAGAGTGCACACAAAAAATAATTGGGGAAGGATGGGAACCATGGGAATGATGCAGGAATTTAAAGATTTCACGATGCGCGGCAATGTGATCGATCTCGCGGTAGGGGTGGTGATCGGTAGCGCCTTTGGCAAGATCGTATCCTCAGTAGTGGCCGATGTGATCATGCCGCCCATTGGGTTACTGACCGGAGGCGTGAATTTCACTGATCTCAAAATAGTGATGAAAGACGGCGTGGGCGATGTTCCCGCAGTCACGTTGAACTATGGGTCGTTTGTGCAGACCTGTTTCGATTTCATGATTGTCGCGTTCGCGATCTATATGCTGGTCAAAGCGCTGAACTCCATGAAGAAGGCAGAAGCCGCCGCGCCACCGCCGCCGCCACCAGCTCAGGAAGTCCTGTTGACTGAGATTCGGGATCTGCTGAAGAAATAATTCCAGCGGGCGGCGGGTGGGTGAGCGCCCGCCGCCTGGCAACTCCCTGTCAACCTCAAGTTCCCTCTCCACGCGTAGGAGTCAGCCATGAATTCTCTATCTGTTAATGGTGCCCAACTCAATTATCAATTCGATGGTGAGGCTGGCGCGCCGGTCGTGCTGCTGTCCAATTCTTTGGCTGCCAATTTGACGATGTGGGCACCGCAGGTCCCTGCGCTGGTTGCCGCTGGTTTTCGTGTATTGCGCTACGACACGCGCGGCCATGGACATTCCAGTGTGCCCCCCGGCCCCTATACATTGGAGGGTCTCGCCGCCGATGCGTTAGGTTTAATGGACGCGCTCAAGCTTGCTAAAGTCCATTTCTGCGGACTCTCCATGGGGGGGATGACCGGCCAAATGCTGGCCACTCACCACAGTGCGCGGCTGCGGTCGCTAGTGCTGTGCGCCACTGCGGCCTATATGGGGCCGCCGGAATTATGGGCCGGCCGGATCAAGCTGGTTGAGGATGGCGGGATGGCGGCGGCCGCGGACGGCACCCTCGGCCGCTGGTTCACCAAACGCAGTCAACGCCAATTACCGCAGGAAGTCGCAGTCGTCAAAGCCGGTATTCTGGCGACCTCGCCAGCCGGCTATATCGCTTGTGCGGGCGCTATCCGCGACATGGACCAACGCGAAACCATTCGCGCCATCCGGGTGCCTACCTTGGTCATGGTGGGCGCGCTTGATCCCGGCACTACGGTCGAGGCGGCGCGTCTGATGTACTCGCGGATCCCCGGCGCTGAACTGTTGATCATTCCGGAATCGCAGCATTTCTTTAATGTGGAGATGGCGCAGCAATTCAACACGGGACTGCTGGCGTTTCTGGCGCGTCATCGTTGATCGCCACATGTTGGACAATCGCAACCAACGTGTGTGGCGCACCGTCGCGCAGATTCCCGCTGGCAGGGTTGCGAGTTATGGGCAGATTGCGCAGTTAGCGGGGTTGGTCGGCCGCAGTGCGGCGCGCCAAGTCGGTTACGCGCTCGCGGCGCTCAGCGCTGACGGCGAGATCCCCTGGCATCGTGTGGTTAATGCGGCGGGCAAGATCAGCGCGCGCAGTGATCCAGATCGTCCGGACTACCAACGGAGTTTGCTTGCGCAGGAAGGCATCGAGTTCGGTCTGCAGGGGATAATTGATCTTGAGCGTTTTGTCTGGCGCCCGGATTCTGTATCCAGTCCACGCCGATGAGCCCCGATAAGCCAACCCCTCGTCGTGCGGGGTGGCTCCTGCTGCTGCTCGCGGTTGGCTTTTTGGGGATCACGAAGTTCGCCGCCGGCGGTCGGGTAAAACCCGTCTTTTGCGATGCTGACTGGCAACCCACCACCAACACGGTCGTGATGCTGTCAGCAAGTTGGTGTGGTTACTGTGCTCAGGCACGCAAGCTATTCGTCACGCAGCACATCGATTATTGCGAATACGACATTGAAAAATCCCCCGCTGGCGCCGCGCGCCATCAGGCACTCGGGGTGCGCGGGGTGCCGGTGATTCTGATCAAAGACGACCTCCTGCTGGGCTTCGAGCGGGGTGCCGTGCTGGAGAGTATCGCGGCGCACAGGTTGGTGCCGCTTCCGCGCTGATCGAACATCGCGCGCAGAGTCGAAGTATTTCGCGCCTAAAGGCGCTCCTACGGGGGCATCGATATTCGTCCCCGCGTGTAGGAGCGGCTTCAGCCGCGATTCCCGTCCTTAGTGCAATTCCGTCCCGATCGCGAACTGCGACAAATCGACATTCTCGCCGACCATCAAGTCGTCGCGGTCGAGGAATTTCGGTCTGATGAACCACACACAGAGTGGGAGCACTACCAGCGACAGCACCATGTTGATGAGCATGATAGCGACCAGCAGCATGCCCATGTCGGCCATGAATTTAAGATCGGACAGGAAATACCACGGCAAGATACCTATCAGCATGATGGTTGCGGTGAACAGAATCGCTTTACCCGTGGTCACCAACGACGCATGGATCGCTGCTGCCAGATCGTGCTTGCGTGCGACGTATTCCTCGCAAATACGACTCAGAAGATAAATGCCATAGTCGATACCGACGCCGACCCCCATGACCGCGACGATGGTCGCATTGATATCGAAGCCGATGCCGAGCATGTACATCGATGCACCCAGCATGAAATTCGACAGATTCACCGGGATCAGCAAGATCAAGGCGGCCACCAAGGACTTATAGGCGATCCACGCGATGATCATGACCGCCACATTCACCAGTCCAAGAATAAACCAATGATAATCGTGCACCACATTGTTCATCGCTTGTTGCAGGGCGATCACACCGGAGCCAAGACGGACGCGAAAATCTTCATGGTCTTCGCCAACCGCGGCCACTGCGCGCCGCGCGCTCGCAAGGGCGGCGTCGACGGTCTCTTGCTTGTTATCCTTGAACCACACCGACACCGTAGAGTTCATGAATCGGAAGTCAGCAATCGTCGCGAAGTTCATCGGACTGGTGCCAAAGGTTGCCGCAAACCCCGCGTTGGCGACTGCCCGGTCCGTAGGATCGAGCGTTAACCATTTCGGATTTCCGCCCGAGAACAGGCGATTGACTTCCGACATGTAGTCGGAGAAAGACAAGGTCGCGCGCGGCGTCAAGGCAGCGTCCGCCTCCATGATGCGCTGGATCTCGGTCGAGACCCTGACACCCTCGGGGGTGCGCGCCACGCGGCGATCTTTTTCAATCGCCTCTGGCTTCACTTCAAGCACAATTTCGAGCGTATTCATGCCCGGGAAGTGTGCATTGATCGCGCGGACTGCGGTATTGAACTCCGAGTCGTACCACAGGAGGTTGCTGCCTTCGACCGGGTTACCGATCTTGATCAATGAATTCACATAAATCGCCGTAACGCCAAGCACGGCAGTG
>CAMATU010000223.1 GCA_945861225.1 Klebsiella pneumoniae | reverse complement strand
CGCCATTGCGTCCGCTGGTCAAGGTCCACCCGGTGACCGCGCGGCCTGCCCTGTACATTGGTCGTCACGCCGGCAAAATCGACGGGCTCGACCAGGATGCAGCCGACGACTTGCTGGAGGAGCTGATGTCGTTCATCTGCCAGCCGCCGCGCACGTTGACCCACACCTGGCGAGCGGGCGACGTTGCGGTGTGGGACAATCGCTGCCTGCTGCATCGTGCGCGACCCTACGATTACCGCGAGGAGCGCGTGATGATGCATACCCGCATCAAGGGCGAGGTCGCGACTGAAACCGCCACCAACTACCGCTCAGCGCCGGCAGCAACCTCCTCGGCAATCGCTGCGCAAGAAAATTCTGCAGCGTAAGGGTGTCAATCATTCACACGGCCTATTCACAACTAGGAAATTGATAAATGAAAATTGAGGGCATTTCGTTGGAGCTGGCCAGCATTGCGCAGATCCAGGCGGCGCTGCGTCGTGGGCGGATAAGCGCCGAGCAGTTGGTTAATTACTATCTCGCCAGAATCGCCGCCAATGATCAGACGGGTCCAACCCTCAATGCGGTGGTCACTTTGAACCCGCACGTGCAGCAGCAGGCGCGCGCGCTGGATACTGCGCTAGCCCAAGGGCATCCGGTCGGGCCACTGCACGGTATTCCGATGGTTGTGAAGGATTGTCTGGAAACGTTGGAGATGCCGACTTCGTTTGGATCGGAAATATTCGCCGACTACCAGGCCCGCGAAGATGCGACTGTAATCGCCAAGCTGCGGCAGGCGGGGGCGCTTATCCTCGCTAAAACCACCCTGCCGGACTGGGCCACTTCGTGGTTCGGTTATTCATCGCGCAGCGGCGAAACAAAGAATCCCTACGACCTCACGCGCGATCCCGGCGGCTCCAGCAGCGGCACAGGCGCGGCGGTGGCAGCGGGCTTCGCCACGATCGGTCTCGGGACGGATTGTGGGGGATCGGTGCGCGTGCCCGCGTCGTTCTGCAATCTCGTCGGCGTGCGTTCGACACCCGGCTTAATCAGTCGCAAGGGCTGCAATCCGCTGGTCGGTTTCCAGGACACCATCGGTCCGATGGGGCGCAGTGTGCTGGACGTCGCGCGCGTATTCGATGTTATGGTTGGATACGACCCCAGGGATCCACTCACTTCCGCGTATTCCGTGGCGCGCGCGCCAGCGTCGTATATGACTGCGTTGGTGCCGGATGGGCTGCACGGTTTGCGCATCGGTGTGGTGCGCAACGCGTTCGGGACGGACGACAACCTGCATGCCGCGCCGGTTAACGCGGTAATGCGTGAGGCGCTTGCAGAGCTGCGAGCCGGCGGGGCGGAACTGGTTGAGGTCGAAATTCCAGATCTTACCGACTGGCTGGTCCGCACATCGTTGTACTTGATCAAATCCAAGTACGACATCGATCAATTCCTGGCGGCGCTCCCAGACGCCCCGGCGCGCTCGGTCGCGGAGATTGTGAAATCAAAGCGCTACCATCCGCAGCTCGATCTGCTCGAAGGGATCGCGAATGGACCTGACGATCCCTTCAGCGATCCGGCCTACTATCCCGCCTTTGCCGCCCGCGCAGCATTTACGCAGTTGGTGGTGAACCTGATGGCGCGCGAACAGTTCACCGTGCTGGTCTATCCCACTGTGCAGGTTGTGCCGCCCACCCGCCACGCCTGCGACACGGGCGAGTGGAGCACGCTGACATTCCCGACGAACACGCTGATTGGGTCACAAACCTGGATGCCGGCAATGAGCATTCCCGCTGGATTTACGGCCAGCGGGCTGCCCGTTGGCATGGAGATCCTCGCGCGGCCATACGATGAACCCAGCTTGTTCCGGGTGGGCTATGGTTTTGAACAGGTGGTCGGTCATCGAGTGCATCCAACGAGTATCCCGCTTTCTTGATTAGCGCCCGCTGCGGAAAGCCCCCTCGCCGAATCACCTAACGTCTGGAGCAACCAATGACTCACGAAGAAATGGTCCAAGAGCTGTGGGATCGCGAGAAAATCCGTGAACTCACGTACGAATACGGACTTGCGATCGAAGCACAGGATGCGGATCGCATGGCAAGTTTGTTCGCGCCGAATGGCTCGGTCGATTTCAGTTCGCTCGGGAAGGGCGTGATCACCGGCCACGCGGCCTTAAAAACCTTTTATACGGCGACTTGGCCGCTGAAGGTCAAGCCATTTTTTACCAATCACATGATTCGCCTAAACGGAGATCGCGCGACGGGCTTCTGCTCACTCGAGAATCGCGCGACGCGTGGCACCGAAAGCTTGATCGGCGCGGGCCGGTTGCACGACGAATATATAAAGATCGACGGGCAATGGAAGTTCAGCGCGCGGCGGGTCGAGATGTTCTACCTGGTGCCGATAACAGAAGGCTGGGCCACCGGCGCGGCACCCGCAAAACTGTAGCGCTTAGCACTAAACCTGCGTCAAACCGGCAGCGCGCCACACAGCACGAACATCACGCGTGCGCTTTTATCGGTGCGGTTGGCCCAGGCGTGATTAGTGCCGCGCTGAATCAGCACATCCCCCGCTTGCATCAGGCGTTCGGCGGTATCCATCACCGCCCAGATTTCACCTTCGAGCACCAGCGCATAATCGACACTCGCCGTCTTATGCATCCCCGGATCACTGCTCGAAGAATCCGCCGCGTGGCCTGCCTGCAACTCCGCAAACGCCGCTGCGCCATTGGCGCCGGTTTTCCAGGTTGCATCGGGCGGAAAATCCACGATGCGGAAGATTGTGCCGCGCGTCGCTGGTTCCAGATGCAACGCGCGATCGGCGTTGTCCTTGGTCCCGCGATTGTCTGCCGGGGCATCAAAGGTTTCCCATAGCTCAGTGACTCTGGCGCCGCCCATTTTTTCAATAACGATGACATTCGGCGCGTCACCGTCCATTAGGAAATTTGATTTACCGTGCGCGTCGTGGCCGGTGACCAAGCGCCGGATGTGCTTACCTGGCATGGGATTTATCTCCGTGTTTAGCTGGGACTAGGATACATATTAGGCATGGCGCGACGAGCGAAGCGTACGGACTCC
The DNA here is from genome assembly GCA_945861225.1 of Klebsiella pneumoniae. Lineage (GTDB taxonomy): Bacteria > Pseudomonadota > Gammaproteobacteria > CAIKBL01. The sequence goes on along the minus strand of CAMATU010000223.1, from coordinate 4,335 downwards.
GCCTGCGGCTAGAAATTTTCAGCCTGCGTGACAATCCGCGCAACATCCTCAGCGAGCAACAGCCGTGCCTGACACAGCTGTTCCGCAACCGCGCGCACTGCCGCGACGTACGCCGCGTGTGAGGTGTAGCGTTCTTCCAAGGAGAGTCGCGGGTCCCCGTTCGCGCTGCGCTCAGCGCGGGTCGCCGCAAAAGGGAAGCGCGCACCTACGATCAACAACGCGCCATCCGCGAAAGTCGCGTCGCGTAAATTCCACCCCGTCAAAGTCGCGCGCGGTATCGCCACTGCGGGCAGTCGGATCCCGGCGATCTCATTGCCATCGGCATCGAGTTTAGGCACCAGGACGGGATAGGCTTTGCCCGCCACTGCGCTCGGTGGTTGCGTGGTGTAATCCATTACCTGTAATTCGTTGATCCGATCTGGATAGTGCACGCCGGGAATCATCGGAAAGCCGGATAGCGCAGCGGGGAACGGGGGCACCAGGGTGCCCTCAGTGATCCGCGGGAAACGGCTCGCAGGCGGTAATTCGCGCCCACTGACCCAGCGCTCGAGCGCGCTGATCAAGGCGCGATTCAATGGACTGTAATCAACGTCATTTTGTGCGTACTGCGCATTCTGCGAAAAGATCCCGGCGTGACCTTGCATCGCCGGGCCGGCATGTTGGGTGCTGGCGAACAGATAGAGCCGCACTTCTGCAGGCAGTGGAATATCCTGCCCGTGCTCGTCACAGACCAGCAGCGAACTGCGGCCTTGCCAGAACTCGGTGCTGGAGTCGACGTGAATAATTTTCGGACAGGTGTTGCTCGCGAGCGCGCACGCCAATATGCCATCGGTTTGTCCCGTGTAGGTGTCCGTGCGGGTCGCGTAGGTAAACGGAAACTGATCACCTGGATAGAGGTGATCTTCGTGTTGGCGATGGAAGCGCCCAGGCTGGGCAAACGCCTGGTTCAGAAAAATACGCCTGGAACCGGCAATCGAGGCCAAGATTCCGTCGAATACCTTGCCGCCACTGAGACTTTCGTTAAATCCCAGACGCACGAACTCGCGCAGGAAACGTCCGGGCTGTGAACGGCCATAGACGATGACCTGTTCGATTGACGGTCCCCCAGCATCATGGTTGAGCGGATTGGCCTGCCCGCTGGCGTCAAACGCGCTAGCACGCAGAAACGAAACGACGTCGCGGATCGCGGGAAATCCCAGCCCCATGACTATCGGATCGCGCGCCGGGTAAATGAATTCGTAGATAGCGCCACTTGGATAACCAGCGATCAGGTCAATTTCGAGCTGCGTAGGCGACTGATAACGCCATGCGCTCGCCGGGACCGGCACGCGCGCATCGCGTTCCTGAATTCTCACGGTCAAAGTTGCTGCAGATTGATCGAGTGTCGCTGCGGGGTAGGCGAGTGGCGATCGCGCAGGGCTGGTGCAATGACCGAAGATAATTTCTTCGCGCGAGGTGTCCACTATCGACGTCCCGTCCGCACTCGCGATCGGGAATCCTGCCTGAAGTTTGTTGTCCTCTTCGCCAACTCCGCCCTGCCACGCGCTCCACAGGATGCAATAGCCCTCGCGGAGCAGGAACCCGTTGCCTGCATCCTCGACGGTGACTGGATCGTTCGAGCTCGCTCCCTTGCGCGCGCTATTGATATCGATGAGCGCGAGTTTGTCCCCGCGATTTGGCAGCTCGACCAGCAGACGCCGGTTCCCGCGCGCGATGTCCACGGGTTTTAATACGCAAAAATCGACCCAGTACTCGACTTCGCCCTGTGGATTCCGCTGCGCGAGGTTTAGATTGTGAATGCCAAGGTTTAAGCGATGAGCGGGATCGACAGTGCCGTAAACTCGGCCAACAATCTTTTCGTAGGGGCCAGCCGTTCCAAACGACGCGCCGTCAAACACGCTTTCGACCCGTTTAATTTCTAAGCGCATGGCAACCTCGTCCGACGCTAGCCCGCGGCCAGTGCGGTTTTCGTCACTTCAGCCGGAAATTCCGGGACTTCGAGATGCGGCAAGACCTTGGTCATGAATAATTCGATCTCATCGATTACCGATTGCTTAGGGGCTTGCGCGAAGTGCCAGATAAGACATAGATATTCGCACGGAACTTGCGCCAGTATGGACTGCCAATAGGTAATTTGATCGTCAATCGAGCCACAGGGAAACAAGGCGGTGTCAATCATGCGATCGAGCATGTTGGTCGCGCCAGCGACCAACGGCGGAAAGAAGGTGCCGTAAATGTTGCGGTAAAATTCCTCGTCCTGTTCAGCCAAAATGCGGCGTGTGTCAGCGGGTCCTGTGGTGAAATGTGGCCAGCGCACGATGCATTGGCGTTCGCCCAGTGCATATTCGCGACCGCAGGTATGACCGTGTGCCACGTAATGCCGCGCCATCTCGACAACCCCACTCATACTCGAGAAATAGATCGGTCGAATGCCGCGCGCGGCGCAAAATTCGATTGATTCCATACTTGCACTCACCGCCGTGAACACCGGTGGGTGCGGCTGTTGGTACGGTGCCGGGACGACGGACACGCGACGCACCGCACCCGCCGCATCGATTTCACCGGGCGCGCCGAGCCGCCGCGCGACCTCCTTGGCAGGAAAATTGGTTACCCCAGTGGCGTGTGGATAGGGCGCTTGATAGAACTTGCCGTCGAAGTCGATCGTCTCTTCAGTCCAGCAAGCGAGAATCTGATCGACGCGCTCCTCGAAGATTTCGCGATTCGCGCGATCCTCTGCACTGCCGTCAGAGACCGTGGCTTGAGTATTGGTGTATTGACCGAGAATGCTGGTCCAGCGATTCTGATAGCCCCGCGCAAAGCCGGCGAAGTATTTGCCGCGCGTGAGGTGATCGATCACGGCCATTTCTTCGGCCACCCGAATCGGATCGCGTGTGCCGACCACATAGCCGATGGTCCCGACTCTGGCGTTTTTCACCTGTCCTGCCCAGTACGCGTTTAACACGCCCGGCGCGGGTGATACTTCATAGCCTTCAGAGTGTAGGTGATGCTCAATGGTGCTGACCGCCCAGACGCCGAGCGCGTCAGCGGCTTTCACCACGTCAGTCATGTCGTGCACAACTTCATGATAGAGCGCAGCGTTACGGCCCAGCGGACGGCGCGCAGCACGTTCCGCCTCATCGCGTGCCGGCAACACCGGGTAGAGATTGACGATAACTTTGGGTTGGGCCATGGCAGGTTCCCTATGATTCGCAGTCGACGAGACAGGATACTCGCCTCACCGCATAGTGCTATGCGTACGCACCTGACAGCGGCGAATACGAGTAGACCACTGGTACGTTAAAGTTGGCAAGCCTGAACCGACTCCAGCCGGTCGGCACGCCGTCACAGATGCTCGACGTACCAGGCGAGCGCCGCCGCCGCTGCGGCTTCGAGCCTGTCCATATAAACATCGTAGTGCCGACAATCGAGGGTGACCAGACGCTTCGGCTCGCCGCCGCTTGCGAAGGTCTCGCGCTGCCAGGCAGTTGGGGTGGTGGTGTCGTTAGCCGCAATGATCATCAACAGCGGTGTTGGCGTGATCGACGGCACGAAGGTCATCGGCTCGTAGGTACGCAACAGATCAAATGAACGCAAGGTGAGTTCATTGTGATAGTGCCCGGCGGTATTCTTGCGTGCGATCCATTCGGCGGTTTCCGAACCCTTGGTTGCCGCGAGCGTCGTTGCCGGCAAACCCCCGCGCCGGCGCGCGTCGCGATCAGCATCTAGCCGGGCGCTCAAGCTGGCGCGTTTGTCGGCTGGCACCCAGGCTTCGAAGGTGCGCGTGCCGCTGGTCAAGGGCACCTGCGAGACCACACAGCGCACTCTGCGATCAAGTGCGCTAACGGTTAGCACGTGGCCGCCGGCATAGCTTGTACCCCACAGACCGATGCGGTCAGGATTGATGTCAGGCAGCGTGCGTGCGTAGGAGATCGCCTCGCGCAGGTCGGCAACTTGTCGCCAAGGGTCGGTCTCGGCCCGTGGCCAGCCAGCGCTGCGCCCCCAGTTGCGATGATCGTAAGCCAGGCAAGCGTAGCCGCCGGCGACGAACTTCTCAGCATACTCGGGCAGATCGAGATCGATGATCCCGCTCAGGCCGTGCGTAAGAATAATCAACGGGTGCGGCCCGACGCCCGCAGGCCGCGCCAGCCAACCGCTGAGCGCTATGCCATCGCTGTCGAAGAAGAGATCCTGTTTGTCCATGGTCTTTACGCCTTACTCTCTGCGTGAATTTTGCGGCGGCATCTTGCACGGTACTAAAACTGTGAACCGCCGATGCTGAGCAACGGTGTGCCATCCGCGCGCGCAATCGCCCGCGTCACTGCCCGGGTAGTGTCG
>CAMATU010000222.1 GCA_945861225.1 Klebsiella pneumoniae | reverse complement strand
GGGTTATTGAAAGTGCTGGCGCCAACTTCTTTCGGGAGCTTTCAATTGGCCCCGGCGCTGGCCGAATACGCCGAACTCTATCCGGACGTGAAGGTGCAGCTAACCCTGAGTGATCGTCCGCAGGGCCTGCTGGAAGAAGGTGTGGATTTGGCCTTGCATGTGGGCAATCTGCCGGATTCCTCGCTGGTTGCGCGGCAGGTGGCGGAAGTTCAGCTCATCGTGTGTGGCGCACCGAGCTATTTTGCGCGGCACGGGGAACCCGCGAATCCAGCGGCGCTGCGTGAGCACAATTGCTTGCGCTATTCGCACGGCACGCGCAAAGGCCTGTGGTTGTTCCGTGATGACTTAGTGGATTCGTTGATGCGAGTGCAGGGCGATTTCGAGGCAAGTACGGGCGACGCAGTCCGCATGGCCGCCTTGACTGGCCACGGTTTAGCGCAGTTGCCGGGCTACATGGTGCGCGCGGATCTTGCGAGTGGGCAATTGCGCGCTGCGCTCGCCGCCTACGCGCCGGCGCCGGTGCCGCTTTATGCGGTGTACGCACACCGCGAGTTAGCCGCCACTGTGCGCGTTTTCGTCGAGTTCCTGGCGCAGTATTTTCAGACACATGCGTGACGAAAAATGGACCAACCAGCCATCACAAATTTATAGGTCGGATAAGCGTAGCGTAATCCGACATTCCCCTAATCTGCCGTTGACTGCTCCGCCGTCGGCACTCGCCCCGCCTTATGCGGCGCATTTGGATGCCAACCCACTGTCGCCATCATCACCGCAAAGCCAACGACATAGGCAAGCACCACATGCCAGCCCTGTCGCAGCCATTGGCCAACCGAGCGCGCTTCCGGATACATGTTGGTCAACGCAACGCCTGCGCTGGAGCCGAACCAGATCATCGATCCCCCGAAACCGACCGCGTAGGCCAGCACCCCCCAATCATAGCCGCCTTGTTTCAGGGCGAGCGCGGTCAGCGGAATGTTATCGAACACTGCCGAGAGGAAGCCCAGCCCCAGCGCGGTGGACCACGACGCCAGCGGCAGTTTCTCCACCGGCATCATCGATGCGCAACTGACCAGGGAGAGCAGAAAGACCGAGCCCATCGCGGTTTCGGGCAGGATTTCCCAGTCCGGACGTCGCAGCCATAAGGTCGCAATAATCGCGACCCATACCGCAACGCCAATGAACGGAAACTGATTTGAGATGTCGGCGTGCAGTGCGTTCACATAGATGTTGGTGCCCATCGCGGCGACCAGAATTGCGATGACGATATAAATCCGCTTCCAGTCGACATGTGTGTGAGCATGCCCGTGTTTCAGGATCGGTGAATAGCGGTGTTGCTGCATGGCGGCCGGGATCCCGCACACCACCAAGGCGACGACTGCGGCGGCGTAAGCATGGAAAACATCGGCCGGCGCGACGCCATCGATCCACATCATCGTCGTGGTGGTATCGCCGACCACGCTGCCGGAGCCACCCGCGTTAGAGGCAGCGACAATCGCCGCGAGATAGCCCAAATGGACTTTGGCGCGGAATAACTGATGGGCCATCGCACCGCCAATCAGCGCTGCCGCGATGTTGTCGAGAAAACTCGACAACACGAACACCATCACCAGCATCATGAACGCGCCTTTCCAGTCATCTGGCAGGTACTTCGGGAGAATGACCGGCACATGGCTTTTCTCAAAATGGCGGGCGAGCAGCGCGAACCCCATCAACAGACAGAACAAATTAGCGAGCGTGACCCACTCATGCTGAAAATGGCCAAGCAGTCCGCCAAGGCCCGGGCCGGTATGAAAACCTGTGAAGAGAATTTTGAACAGCGCGATGCTGGTGAGCCCAGTGAGCCCGACCGCCAAGGTGTGATTGTGAAACAGTGCGACGCCGAGCAAGGTCAGTGCAAACAGGATGAACTCGACGGGTACACCGGCGATAGTGACGCCATCGGCGGCCTGCACCAGCCATGGCAGGCCACAGAGCATGAGAAATATTCCGAAGTGTCGTGCAGTAAACCTGGAAGACCAACAGTGCGTACTGGTAGCGCGGTTAGGTTGCATTGAACGCATAGCGACTGGCATCTCTCTTTCACTCTCCTCAGAACAGTGCGGCACGCGTTAGTGTAACCACGCCGGTGTTCCGGTCTAGGTCTCGCGCATTGAATTCTTCAATTACCATCGCGAAACCGCACTGCGTAGCGCACACGGGTTAGAATCCCATCGTGATCGAAGGCTAACGGCCATCGTAAAAAAATGTGCGGCCGAGAAGGCCCGCCAACCACGGAAACCCGCCATGTGTTTTTTCGCCAGAAACTGGCGCGGCTTGCTTGTGTTAGCCGCGATATCAGGATTCCTCAGTGCATGTAATCAAGCAGCGCCGCCCGCAGTTGCCCCGGTTGGACCGCCTCCGGTCAGTGTGGCGGCTGTACTAGAACACGAAGTCCAGATGTCAGACGAATTCCCGGGGCGCATCGAGGCACTGGAGACTGTCGCGATCCGCGCGCGTGTCAATGGCTACCTGCAATCGATTCATTTCAAACCCGGCAGCGAAGTGAAACGCGGCGCTGTGCTGTTCGTGATCGATCCCCGGCCATTTCTCGCCCGGCTGGCGGAAGCGGAAGCGGCAATCGCGAATACGGACGCACAACTTGCGCTGGCCCGCCTCGAACAGCGTCGACAAGCCCGCATGCTGACTGAGCGGGCAACCAGTCAGCGTGAGTCTGACGCGGCCACCGCAGCGGTCGAAGTGTTGGCCGCCGCGCGGCGCGCGAATCTCGCAAGCATCGAAAGTGCGCGCTTGAATCTCGACTACACGCGCGTGCTTGCGCCCATCGATGGGCGGGTCGGTAAGGATGAAGTGACCAGCGGTAACCTGGTGCAGGGCGAAGGCCCTGATTCCCCGCTGTTGACGACGATGGTGTCTGTCGATCCGGTATTTGTGGCGTTCGAAGCCGACGAACAGGCCTACCTTAAATACATTGCGAATGGGCGTGACATGCCGCTGATGGTCGAGGTGGGTCTGGCGGATGAGACAGGTTTCCCACATCGGGCGCGGCTTGAATTCGTGGATAACCAGCTCGCGGCCGGCACCGGCACTGTGCGCATGCGCGCCGTATTGGCCAACTCTGACCGCCGCTTTACTGCCGGACTCTTCGCGCGGGTGCGGCTGCACGCCTCGCGCAGTGCCGAACGCGCGGTAATGGTGGCCGAGCACGCGATCGGCACCGATCAAAGCAAGCGCTTCGTGCTCGTCGTTGGGGCAGATAATGTCGCCAACTACCGCGAGGTGTACCTGGGTCGCCAAGTCGGCGCATTGCGGGTTATCACGCGTGGGCTGAAGGCCGGTGAAGTGATTGTGGTGAACGGCCTGCAGCGAGTGCGGGCGGGTACGCCGGTCACGCCCCAGACAGTGCCGATGGAAGAAACCTCAACTACCGCCACGCCAGCTTCCGGGGCCGGCTAGGCCATGAATATTTCGCGCACGTTCATCGAACGGCCCATCTTCGCGGGCGTGCTATCGATGGTGGTCTTTCTGGCGGGGCTGATCGCGATCCCGAACCTGCCGGTGTCCGAGTATCCCGACGTGATCCCGCCCTCGATCGTGGTGACTGCCACTTATCCGGGCGCCAATCCGCAGGTCATTGCAGAGACCGTGGCGGCCCCACTTGAGGAACAGATCAACGGTGTTGAAGGCATGCTCTATATGTCTTCGATGGCGATGACCGACGGCATGCTGCAATTGACGGTGACTTTCAAGATCGGCACCGATCCTGATCTCGCAGAGACGCAGGTCCAAAATCGTGTGCAGCGCGCACTGCCGCGTCTGCCGGCCGAGGTTCGCCAATTCGGTGTGATCACCCAGAAGCAATCGCCCAACCTGACGATGGTCGTGCATCTGCTCTCGACCGACAGCCGCTACGACGAACTTTATCTGCGCAATTACGCGCTGCTCAACATTCGCGACAAATTGCGGCGTCTGCCCGGCATGGGCGATGTGCTGGTGTTTGGCGGCGGCGATTATGCGATGCGCGTATGGCTCGATCCGCAAAAACTGGCCGCGCGCAACCTTACGGCCTCGGATGTAGTGAGTGCCATCCAGGAACAGAATCAACAGGTGGCGGCGGGGATTATCGGTGCCCCGCCGGCGCCCAGGCAGGTCGAATTCCAGCTCTCGGTTAACACCAAGGGCCGGCTGACCACTGAAGCGGAGTTCGGCGAAATCATCATCGCCACCGCGCCGGATGGCGGCATCTTGAGACTGCGCGATGTCGCGCGAATCGAACTCGGTGCCGGCGACTATTCCCTGCGCAGCCTGCTCGACAACAAACCGGCGGTGGCGATTGGTGTTTTCGAGGCGCCCAAATCCAATGCCGTCGCGCTCTCGAAGGCCGTGCGCAAGATGATGGATGAAGTGAAACGCGACTTCCCCGAGGGACTTGATTATGCGGTGGTCTACAACCCGCCGCGCTTCGTCGAGAAATCGATTCAGGCGGTGATCACCACCTTGCTTGAAGCGGTCGCGTTGGTCGTAATGGTCGTGATCATCTTCCTCAAAACCTGGCGTGCGTCGATCATTCCCCTGGTGGCGGTGCCAGTGTCCATTATCGGCACGTTCGCCGTGATGCTGGCCGCCGGCTTCTCAATCAACACCTTGACCTTGTTCGGTATGGTGCTGGCGATCGGGATCGTGGTGGACGATGCGATCGTGGTCGTTGAGAACGTTGAGCGCAATATCGAGATGGGCCTGAATCCGCTCGCCGCGACCCGCCGCGCGATGGAAGAAGTCTCGGGCCCGATCATCGCCATCGCGCTCACCTTGTGCGCGGTGTTCGTGCCGATTGCCTTCATCAGCGGGCTGACCGGACAGTTCTATCGTCAGTTCGCGCTTACGATCGCGATCTCAACCGTGATCTCGGCGTTCAGCTCGCTGACCTTGTCACCGGCTTTGGCGGCGGTCTTGCTGCGTCCTCATGGCGCCCCCAAGGACGCGTTCACGCGCGGCGTGGACGTGCTCTTCGGCTGGTTTTTCCGCAGCTTCGATGCGGTATTTCGGGGCGCTGCACGCGGCTATGTGCACACCGTACGCCGCATCCTGCGGCACAAGTTCGTCGTGCTGCTGATCTATGTCGGGCTCATCGGCGTCACTATCTACGCGTTTCTACACGTGCCGTCCGGCTTCATTCCTGGGCAGGACAAGCAATATTTGATCGGCTTCGTGCAGCTGCCCGATGGTGCGTCGCTCGATCGCACCGAGAAAATCGTACGCCAGGTTTCCGATATTGCGCTGAACACGCCCGGCGTTTCCAATGTGGTGGCGTTCTCCGGTCTGTCGATTAACGGTTTCACGAATTCGTCGAATGCCGGTGTGTTCTTTTTCAATCTCGACGACTTCGAGGAGCGGCAGACACCGGAACTTTCCGGCAATGCGCTCGCGGGTTCGCTTAATCAGCAATTCGGCGCCATCGGGGGGGCGTTTATCGCAGTGTTTCCGTCACCCGCGGTGAATGGTCTGGGCCAAATCGGCGGCTTCAAATTGCAGTTGGAAGATCGCGCAGGGCTTGGCAGCGGACAGCTCTACGCGGCCTTGCAGGCGGTGCTCATGAAAGCCTGGCAGAGCCCCGAACTCGCGGGAATTTTTTCGAGCTACCAGATCAACGTGCCGCAACTGTTTGCGGATATTGATCGGGAAAAGGCGAAGCGCATGGGCGTGAACCTCAATGACGTTTTCGCGACGCTACAGGTCAACCTCGGGTCGTATTATGTGAACGACTTCAACCGCTTCGGCAAAACCTACCGCGTGGTAGTGCAGGCCGATGCGCCGTTTCGCGCGACGGCCGAAAACATCGCGACCTTGAAGACCCGCAACGCGCTGGGTGCGATGGTGCCGCTCGGCGCGCTGGTTACTATCCAGCCGAGCTTCGGCCTTGAGCGCGCCATGCGTTACAACGCGTTTCCGGCGGCCGATATCAATGGCGGTGCGGCGCCCGGTTTCAGTTCGGGCCAGGCGCAGGCGGCGCTCGCGAAAATCATCAAAGAAACTGTGCCTCACGGGATTTCATTTGAATGGACCGATCTGGTGTACCAGGAAATTCTGGCTGGTAATACGGCGATTTTTGTCTTCCCGTTGTGCGCGATGCTGGTATTCCTGGTGCTTGCCGCGCAGTACGAGAGTTTCAAGCTGCCGCTCGCGATTCTGCTCATCGTGCCGCTGTGTCTGCTGTTTGCAATCGGTGGAGTGTGGTTGACCGGGGGCGATCGCAATATCTTCACGCAGATAGCGCTGTTCGTGTTGATGGGGCTGGCTTGCAAGAATGCGATTCTGATTGTCGAGTTCGCGCGCGAATTCGAGATGCGCGAACCGCTTGCCGGCCCCATTGTCGCGGCGCTACAGGCTTGCCGCATGCGCTTCCGCCCGATTCTGATGACCTCCTTCGCGTTCGTCATGGGCGTGGTGCCGCTCGTGACCTCGAGTGGTGCGGGTTCGGAGATGCGCCACACGATGGGCGTCGCGGTGCTGTCGGGGATGATGGGCGTGACGTTGTTTGGGTTATTTCTGACGCCGGTGTTCTATGTGTTACTGCACCGAACGCCGCGCCCGGAACCCCAGGTCACAGTACCGACGGCTGAAGAGACGATATGACGCGTTGGCTCACACTGACGTGCGGCGCAGGACTTGTGGCCTGTTCGCTCGCCCCCGAGTTACCAGACCCGCAAGTCGCAATCCCGCCAGCCTATAGGGAAACCAGTGCACAGGTCAGCGGCGACTGGCAGCTTGCCAAGCCCGCGGACGATATCGAACGCGGCGCCTGGTGGGCGGTGTTCCGCGACCCTGCACTTGATGCGCTGATGGCGCGGGCCACGGCAGAGAACCAGAATCTTCAAGCGGCGCTGGCAAGAGTCGAGCAGACCCGTGCGCAGGTGCGCGTTGCAAAATCAGGACAGTTGCCGCGGCTCGATTTCGGAGCGGGTGGTGCACGCGTGCAGCCGAGCAAGATCTCACTGCCGCCAGACAGCGCAGTGAGCGGCTCCGATGTGGCCGAGCGCTACACCACGCTGAACGCGCGCATCGCGGCGAGCTATGAGCTGGATTTATTTGGGCGCGTGCGGGATAACTTGCAAGCCGCGCGGGCCGATCTCGCCGCCGAGCGGGCCCTATTCGCAAGCTTGGTGCTCAGTCTGCAGAGCGACGTTGCGGAAACCTATTTTTTGGTCCGCGCAGCGGATGAAGAGCTCGCGATTTTGCACGCGACGGTGAAGCTGCGCGAAGAAGGTGTGCGCTTGCTACAACGACGCGCAGACGCAGGAGATATCAGCGAATTCGATCTCAAGCGGGAAACTGCTGACCTGGAAGCCGCGCGGGCCGATGTGCATGCACTCGAACGCATCCGCGCGCAGTACGAACACGCCTTGGCGGTGCTGTGTGGACA
>CAMATU010000221.1 GCA_945861225.1 Klebsiella pneumoniae | reverse complement strand
CTGCGCTCTATCTCGGCTTCGACGGCAAGAAGCACGGTAACTGGCGCGGCGAACTCAATCTCGACGGCGAAATGATTGCGGACATGACAGCGCCCGAGATTCGTAAGCGTCTGGCGAGCGCGGTGCGCGACACCATCGTCAAAGTGCGTGACGGCGACGCCACCGGTTATGGCTTGTTGGAGCCCATCGTGCTCGGCGATTGGCCCGAGATGGAACTGTCTTCGACCCGCACACGGGGCTGAGCGGCGATGTCACGCGATCTGGCGCGCATGCTCGTTGGGCTGCGCGATTATCTCGGTTGTGGGCGCGTGTTGACCTCGATCACCGCGCTCTCCACTGGACATTCCAACGAAACTTACAAGCTCGAAGGCCTCCAGCGCATCCTGCGCATGCCACCCTCCAAGGAAGGACTGCTGCCGCCCTATGACATGGCAGCCCAGCACACGGTGCTGTCAGCGATGGGCAAGCAGCCGGCTGGTCCACCGGTCCCCAAGGTCTACGAACTGTGTACCGATGCGCAGGTGATCGGCGCTGAATTCTTCATCATGGAATGTCTGGGCGGTGAGGCTTTCGAGTACGTGACGCCGACGTGGCTGAAAGCTGCACCGCCCACCATGCCCGACGCGATGTGCGCGCAATGGATCAGCGCGGTGGCGGCGGTCCATAATCTACCCGTCAGTGCGATGCCCGCCGGCCAACGCAGCGTGGTCGAGGAAGCGCAACATTGGCTGGACGTCGCGCGCGGTGCCGAGGCACCCTCAGCACTTTTCACTGTGCTGGAAGATCTCATCGCGCATCCGCCGCGACCGTCTGGACCGCCATGCCCCATCCATGGCGATCCCAAACACGGCAACACGCTGTGGAACCGTGATGGCCGACTGCTGGCGCTACTCGATTGGGAGATGGCCGGCATCAGTGATCCGCTGCTCGATCTCGGCTACATCATGCAGTTCTACGATCAGGGCGATGCGGCGTTGGGCGCCGCCGGCTATGAACTGCCAGGCTGGTGGTCACGCAGCCGCGTAATCGATGAGTGGCAGCGCCTGACCGGCCGCACAGTCGTGGATCTCCATCGCTACGAGGCGCTCGAAGTCTCCAAGGTTGCGGCCATCATCGCGCTCGGCGTTCATCTCTATGCGACCGGTCGCGCACCTGACCCGCGGTTTGCGTCTTGGGCGAGTGTGGTACCGCCTTATGTAGCGCTGGCGGTGCGGTGCGCGGCGGGGTAAGGACACCTCTATAAAATTCGCTGAAGGCGCGCTGGCGGCGTTGCAACCGAGCTCAAAATGCGCATTTACGCTTTGTAAACTCCGCTTTTTCGCTCGCTTGCGCCTTGCCATCATCGCCTTGATCGAATTTATAGAGATGCCCTTAATTCACTTCCACCGTATCGCCGACACGTACGATGCCTGGCTCAATCACTTCGGCATAAGTGGCGAAACCCGGCGTCGCAAAACCGGGCAGCATGCCATCCGGCAGCGAGGATTTGTCCCGATAGCGGATCAGGCTCTTCATCACTTCCTGATCGCGCGCACCGCTGGTCGGGTTGAAGCCGGTTATTCCGCAACGTGGTACCGCCGTGCGTACTTTGAGCGTTACCGTACCCAGGCGCAGCTGCCGACCACTCCAGGCGTCTTCTTCGTGTTCGATGCTGTTGTCGAGGACGATGCCGGCGCGAAAGCGCCCCGCATCAACCGGCGCGCCGACTTCCCTTGCGAGCCGGCGCAGTGAGCCGGTGGTGAGCAGGGTGATGGGAAACACATCGATAGCGCCGCTCGCCACAGCACAGCGCGCCAGATGGATGGGACGTCCAGCGTAGGCGGACAGCATCTCAGTCCAAGGTCCTTCGACCATGACCAACTTGATGTCGCGCAAACCCGCGTGATTAATCTCCCACGAACGACCGGCACCATGCGCCGGCCCGGCTACTGTGCGGCCGTCAGGTAAAGCGAGACGCAGGATCTCCTGGCTCGCATCGAACGTGAACTGCAGCGGGATAAAGCTGCCGTGGCTGTCCGAGGATATGAACTTGCCATTGTCTTCGACCAGGGCAAATTCGCGGTCGTGGCGTATTCCCGATTTATCGATTGCCACGGTATCCGGATGCAGGAACCGTGTGCCTTTCACATACACCTGACCGAGCTGCGCGACTGTGATCATTTCGTGGCCTCTATCCAGATTGCCTCAATCTATAGCAATTTATAGGGACAGTTTACAGATAGCGAGTTCGTAATCCGTAAACTGTCCCTCGATTACCCGCTCGAACTCGCGACGCGACAGGCCGCAGCCAATGCCGAGAATCGCACGGCCCCCAGACAACGTATCGAGCAATGATGCCTTCTCGGCTACACGCAATGGTTGCGCATTCCACGGCAGGATTACGGCGCCAGTGGCGAGCTTTATGCGGGTGGTTTTCGCCGCCACGTGGGCAAGGTAGACGAAATTATCGGGGCAGAACGAATAATCTTCGAAGTGGTGTTCAACACAGAAAGGTGATCGTCACCAAGTTCCTCGCCCAGCATGGCAACCCTGAGCTCTTCCGCGTAGACCTGTTGATCAGTGATGCCTGGATATCCAAAGCTTGCGATCAATTGCGCGATACCTACTTCCATTAAACACCTCCAGACTCAAGTGATTAGCAAAGACAAATCTGCGCTCGTGACAGCACATACCAATTGAAGTTTTTCGCGCTGGGCGTCTGGCCAGTCTGGGTCTCCGTATCGAAGAACGTCAAACCGTACGGGGTCTAGGCGATCAAGCCATCCGGATACGCCAAATAGCGCGTGACTTCGTCCGGTAAGGTCAGCCAGGGTTGTGCGCTCGAACACCACAAACTAAAGGTTGGCTTCAATAGCGACTTGTCGTCCAAGGTCCCGCCCATCATGGAACGGATCTCAGGGTAACGATCGAGGGTGATCATCAAGGCCGAGCCGCAGTCGCCACAAAAATGACGATAGAGATTCCGGCCGTCTTCGCCGAGTGCCGTATAAATTTTCGGTATACCGGCTTCGAAGGTCACGGCATCGCGGGCAAAAACCGTGGCAATTAAAAACGCCGAGCCGGACTGGCGCTGACAGCGTTCACATTGGCATAACCCGATGCTGATCGGCGCGGCGTCGCACCGGTAGCGGATTGCGCCGCATAGGCAGCCACCCTGAAATGCTGAGGCCATGGATGATCTCACTTTGAAATTCGACGTTAATGCTTCAGGCGGCGATACACTCTGCTAAATTACCGGCATGCGTGAGAACATCGCCTTTGATGCCAACGGTACCACTTTGCGGGGCTGGTTTTATACGCCGGTTGGCCACGCACCCTGCCCCACCGTGGTCATGTCACACGGCTTCTCGGCACTTAAGGAAATGGGCCTGGACGACTATGCCGAGGTGTTCGCAGCCGCTGGTCTGGCCTGTCTCATCTACGACCAACGCAATTTCGGCGCCAGTGACGGCCTCCCGCGGGCCGAGATCGACCCCTTGGCGCAGATGCGAGATTACCGGCATGCGCTGACCTACGCCGAATCGCGGCCCGATGTCGCCTCCGACCAGCTCGGGATCTGGGGAACGAGTTATAGCGGCGGATTGGTGTTGATGGTGGTGGCGGTCGATCGCCGAGTCCGTCGTGTGGTGAGCCAGGTGCCGTTTATTAGCGGGCTGGCGAGCTTTGAAGCGCTGGTCCCGCGCGATCAGCAACCGGCCTATTTCGCTCGCCTCGCTGCCGAGCGACGCGCAATTGCGGGGGGTGCAACATCCCAACTGGTCGAAATTTGCACCGATGATCCGAGCAAACCCGTGGACTCTCCCGGGCGACTCACCTATCGCTACTTCAACTCCTGGCGCACCAGCGGGCGTAGTCAATGGGAGAATCAAGTGACCTTACGATCTTTGGATTACCGTCTCGAATTCGACGCGCAACCGTTTCTGTCTCTGATCAGCCCCACGCCCCTGTTGATGATAGTCGCGACCGACGACACCGTTACGCCGACCGCGATCGCGTTGGAAGCCTGCGAGCGCGCGCAAGAAGCAAAGCGCCTCTTGCTCCTCGCAGGCCATCACTACGTGCCCTATCGTGAACGCTTCCTGGACAGTAGCGCAGCGGCGCGCGACTGGTTTACCGCTCACCTCATGCTCGGGAGTTCCTAAATGACCAATCTGACTCACGCCGATTTACCCTCCGTCACCGCCCGCCTCGCGTACCTCGGCGTGAGCGCGGGCCCGATTGAACATCGGGTCTACCCGCTCAGTTCCGGACGTGAAACCCAGCGTCCCCCGATCGATTATCGGCAGATGCCGATTGCCGATGCACGCTCCCGCGCGGCCGAGCTCGACCTCGACCGCGAAGGATTCGCACTGTTCCAACACGCCACGCACTTTGCGGATTTCTACAACGACCGTGCGGTCAAAGCACTGTACTACCCGGAAGTCGCCGACTTCGTGCGCCGCACGCTCGGCGCCAGCGATGTCATCGTATTCGATCACAACACACGCAGCGCAGTACGCGCGAAACGAGGCGATGTGGGCGTAAGACTGCCGGTCGATGCCGTGCATAACGATTACACTGATTCCTCTGGTCCCAAGCGCGCGCGGGAAATTCTTGCGACCGCCGGCAAAGCGCAGCTCAGTGGGCGCCGCTTCCTGTTCGTCAATCTGTGGCGCCCACTCCTCGGCCCCGTACAGGACAATCCGCTCGCGCTGTGCGATGCGCGCAGCGTGCGCGCGGAAGATATTGTCGATACCCCAATCCATCACTTTGGCGAAGAAGATTTAGCTACGCCGCGGCACAGCGGTCAGATCCAGTCGATTCGCCACTCGCACGATCATCGCTGGTACTACATCTCGGACATGCAGCCAAATGAAGTTTTGTTTTTGAAATGCTTCGATTCGCTCACCGATGGTCGCACCCGCTTCATGCCGCACACCGGCTTTAAGAATCCGGCCTGCCCGTCTGAGTTCACCCCCAGGGAAAGCATCGAGGCGCGCACGTTGGTAATCATGTAATTTTCGCGAGCCTGTCGCCTGGCCTGATCAAAAACCTCCGTGCGCATAGAAAATTCAACGAAATGGCGGTGCGGTGTCGCGGATGCTTGCCCGTCGCACAGGCGCTGCTCGACTCGCTCGCAAGCCGCAGGCGACTGCTCATTTATCTTCCGCGCAAATCCTCAGCGTGATTGATTTTTATAGTCGTTGTAATCATGCTCGCCACGGGCAAACTCTATGTGTGGGTAAACGCACAGATGTCTTCTATCGCCAGACTGCATTATCGCTCGAAGCGAGTCCGCCCAGCGCTAATCGATGCGAAGGCGTTCTGGCGCATCAACACTCACCCCGACACCTCCAAACTGAGATCGATATGAAAAAATCAGAAAAAATTGCCAAGGCGCTCGCGAAGGCACATTGGCCAGTTGATTCCAAGCAACACCCAAGGGGGCCGCAGACCAACTCAACCGCGAGTCGCGACAAAGTGCGTGAATCAGTGCATCGGACGAATGTACCGCGGCAGTCAAAGCGTGACGAAAATTAGCAAGCGTCGGTTACAACACCGGCGCGCATTGACTGGCCGCTGAACGTCAGGGCCGGCAGCCGAATCTGTTTCCTCCAGTGCGGCACGTGTTGGCGCCGAATGAAGATTGAGCCATCGTGCCGGCACCGAAATGAGCCAGCAATTCGTACCTGAACACCCCATTTTGCGCGGCCGCTTGGCTTATCGGGCTGGCTCAGCATAACGTCGGCAGGCATATCGGAAATGCCGCCTCAAATCAACGCCGGCGTCAACACACGCGCGTCATTATGCAAAATTGCCGTCGACTCGGTGCAAGAGAACCGCTGCTGCACGAAGTGCTTCCAGCGCAGCGTGAACCCGCTGGACAGGCGCAGGTTTCTGCCTGCTGGCGGCGCGCCTGTCACCCGTCCGGGGGATAACAAAAGGCGACTTTGATGACGAGCGCAAGACGAGATCAGCACCCCAGTTCAATCAATTAACAGGCGTTCTTGGACTGATTGCGTGGTAACTCGGCCGTTCCCGTAATCGCCGCAAGTAGCCTGCAACCCGTGGAAACGCCTCTAAATTCATGTCGTCAACTTCCAGCACCATCGCCATTGCCATATAGGGTGCGTCCGCCAGCGAGAACGCGCCTGCAAGATACTCGCGGTCATCGAGTTGCTGCTCAATGTATGGCAGTGCGCGCTTGCGTAAGCCGTCCCGGCCTTTCTCCATCTTTTCCGGATCGCGTTGCTCCGGAGGCGACCAATAGGGCATCCAGATTAAGGGTAGATCCCCCACGAGAACCGCCTCGTCACCAAAGTTCTCGAGCATCCGCACGCGCGCACGCGACATCGGATCGCCGGGCATCAACGTCGGAGTCGGGTAGCGGTCTTCCAAATACTCATTGATGACAGTGGAGTCGAATACGACCGCGCCGTCCACTTCAATGTACGGGACCTTTCCCAGTGGATGTTTGGCGAGCATTTCGGGCGGCTTCTTCCAGAGATCTCCGGGACGCAGGTTCTCGATGCGGTACTCCAGTCCTTTCTCCTCCAGCACCACTTTGACTTTGCTGGCATTGGTGGAACGCAGCGCGCCCCACGGATAGTTTCGCTCGGTCGTATACAAAACAATCATGCCATCCTCCCGAAATATGTGAGGCTCCTGAATTCCGTTAAGCGGTCGAACACAGCAGAATCTAGACAAGGCCATGCAACAGACGTGAAGCGGCATCCAGCCGTTTCACGTCTCTTTAATCATCAACGTACCAATCGCCCGTTAGCCGACGATCCGCCTGACGTCTTCAAGCGTTTTCTGCGGCTCCGGGCGGACGGTGTAATCCGGGTCGATATCGGTGGCGCGCACAATCCCCTGCTTGTCGACCACAATCCTGGCGGGCATCGGCAACGTCCAGCTCTCGTCGCCGTTACAAGTCGAAAGATCGATGCCGAAGCCCTGGTAAATAGGTTTCAACTCCGATGCCAGACTAAATTTCAATCCGAGCCTGGTCGCATAGGCGTTTTCCGGGTCACACAGAATATCGAACGTGAGATTGTTTTTCTCAATGATGCTCAACCCAAGCTCGGGTTTCTGCGGTGACAACGCGACCAGGGTTGCACCAAGCGCACGTAATGGTTCAACAATGTCCTGCAAAGCATACAGCTCTGCAACACAGTAGGGTCACCAATGTCCGCGAAAAATCGTCAGGACTACAGGACCCTTTGCCAACAACGCCTGCGAAGTGATGGCTGTCCCGCGCACATTCATCAATTCAAACGGCGGGAGTAAATCGCCTACCTTCACGGCGCCGCCCAATATTCCTGACGCACGCAAGTTTTCGGTCGCCTTGACCATGACCGACAGTTTGTCGGCGGGAATCATCTTTTTTGCGCCTTCCCGTATTGCTGAAAGTTTTTCTTCCAAACTCATTGGACCCCCTGGTATCTCTGATACTGTCTAAAATTAGGGCTCGTCGGCGGAATCTGTGGGTAGATTCTGAGTTATTTTCGTTGTTTGTGCTGCTGAAGGGATCGATATAGCTTTCGGCAGGTTGCGTCGAAAGCACGTTGCGCGGTCTCGGTGATGCGTGGCCAGATCAGTGGACCTCCCTCT
>CAMATU010000220.1 GCA_945861225.1 Klebsiella pneumoniae | reverse complement strand
ATTTGATGCCAGACTTCGGGGTCAAGCAGCGAAGCCAGTTCCAGCGATCCCTTCACATCTGCAAACAGCACCGTGACTTGCTTGCGTTCGCCTTCGAGTGCGGATTTCGACTGCAGGATTTTGTCGGCGAGATGTTTGGGCGTGTAGGCGACAGGTAACCTCGGTGCAACGGATAGCGCCGGCGCAACCGCCGTTGCGGGCTGCGCACATTGCGGACAAAAGCGCGCGCCGGTTGGCAGCTCGGTGTCACAACCGCTGCAGCGCACCGCCAGCGGGGCAGCGCAGTGCATGCAGAAGCGGGCACCGGCAGGATTCTCGTTTCGACAGGCTGGGCAGGGCATGGTGATTTCGTACTCTCGACTATCCTTAAGGGCACCTCGATGATCGGATTAATCGCGAGCACATCGCGGTCGGCTTGGACGGCCAACGCGTCCCCTGACCACGCACCCCCGGGGATCGTCGGTCAGCACGTCCAGGAGCACGTTGCTATCGACTAGCAGCCTGTCGGACTTAGGCGTCCGTCGCGAGGCGAGTGGGAAAGCGAGGACAGTTTTGCGCGAATTTGACGCTCATAGTGGGGCTATGTAACGAAAATTCGCGCAGACAATGGACCGCTTTAACACCGCCGCAGTAGGACGGTCCTAAGTCCGACAGGCTGCTAGCACTGGCATTAATTTTTGATACGCGTGAGAGCCATGATCTGCTCCGTCGTCATCCCACTGCTTGCCTTACCTTTGAGGTGTTGAACGATACTGCGACCCCGACCGTGCGTGCCACCGCCACGTGCCTTGCGGATCCGGACCGCAGTTCCCTCAACCTCGAACTCCACCTCGCTACTAGGCAGCAGTCCGATGCGTTCACGAATTTCCACTGGAATGGTGACTTGCCCCTTCGACGTGATGCGCATGTCGGCCTCCGTTGCGGTAAGACTTAGCGAAGTCCTACTATCACAAAGGATATCGGTTTACGTCAAGCGCAGCAGTTCGGCCACGCCAGGAGAAAAAAGTTCGTGGTTGTAATCGCGATTCCGGAGTGGAATTCCCCCGGAGATCATTCCCCGCCGCGCCGCACATGGGTTGACGTGGCTTCCAGCACGCGCTGGCGATTCTTGCCAGTGATCACTGTGCGCACGACTGCTGTTTGCCCACCGCGATGAATGACGCGCGACGTCGCGCGCAGCACGCGGCCTGCGCCGGGACTGATAAAGCAGGCCGTGATTCCGGAGACCTTCCAATTCGTCGGTAACGCGGCATTGGCGGTATTGATCGCAATCCCAACCTGCAAACCACCCTGCATAAATCCCACACGATTGCCGAGATGCAGATCGTTATCCACCACGCACACCGCACCCTGTGCGCTCGGTTGCGGATCCAAACCCCAAAACCGTTGCAGAAAACTGCGCGCTTGACTCGGATCCGCCAGGGCGGCGTCGACTCGCTTGAGAATGCTGCGTTCCACACGCGTGAGCTCGGATTCTCGCAGTGGGCTTGCGGTAGCGTGATCCGCACTCACGGGCACATGCATGGTCACGCCCGGCGGCGGATTCAACACCATGAAGGCGCCGCTGCCCAACAATACCGTTTGCCCGTTCGCGCTCATGGTGGACCGACTCAGTCCCTGCTGACCCGCTGCCCCGTACAAGAAGCCTGTAAATTCTCCGCAGGCTTCCAACGGCCCCGTGCTTGGTGCACCGGTGAATTGCAATTGCAGACTGACCGTGGCGAGTCGTTGGGCGGGGGTGAGATTTGCACGCACTACGCTCGCGAGTGCGATATCCGCTAGCAACGCGATCACGCCGGGATGCGCCTGGCCATCGAGTTCTGCGCAGAACTCGCCGGCCTGCAGACCAACACGCGAACGCTCGGCGGTGGTCTCAGCAAAGGTCACGCCGAGAAAATTGCCCGGGAAGTGGAGCCCTGGAGTGCGATTTAGCGCGAAGGCAGTGAGCACGCGACGGCGGATATCTTTCATAAAATTGAAAACCTGAGCGGACTAAATGAGGGCCGCCTCGCGCGCCTCGGTACGCATCACCTGTGCGTAAGAGAGCGCAAGCTTCAACAGCACGGCGTGATGTTCTGCATCGTTCGTTCATCGCTGCCGTGGTATCAGCGGCGAAGTCCGCCTGGTAGCCATACTGATTTGAACGGTTCGATACTCACGGCGCTAGCGCCGGCAAGGTGCGCTGCATGACTTCGGCGAAGCTCGCCAGCACGCGCAAGGTGAGGCCCCAGATCACGTGTTCTCCAAATTGAATGCCGGGGAAGGTGGTGGCAGTGACGCCGAGCGGATATTCAAGTTCGGTCACCGCGTTGATATCGAACAAATGCTGGACCGGCACCCAGAACACACTCGCGACTTCGTGCGGTAAGCGTGCCGTGGCCAGCGCCTGCTCCGCCGCACCAACGTGGTATACGAATGGCCACAGGGTAAGGCTGTCGCGCCGCGCATTGCGCTCGATAGGTCGCATGGGCAACGGGCCCACGCGATGGTGAGGCGCGAGCCGCACGCCGATCTCCTCCCAGGTTTCGCGCTCGGCAACCGCGAAGGCGTCTGCGTCAGTGGCACTCGCGCGGCCACCGGGAAAAGCCACGTGCCCAGACCAGGGATCGCCCACCCGCTCGGCCCGACGAATGAAACAAACTTCAATGCCCTGCGCACCATCGGCCAGAATCATCGCCACTGCTGCCTGCCCGGCATGCGGCGCGAAGGCGTTGGTATCGTGCCGAACTTGGCGCAGCGCGGTGCGGATTTCATCGAGGGTGATCATTACGCGTAGCGTCACGGTTCGTGGGGGGCTCGTCAAGGAATCGTTTGACTGACATCAGTCAAGGCAAGTTTCGCTTTGCGAGCTAGATCTGAAAGACGCGCTTGCCGGCGAAGAATGTCGTCTCTACCACGGTCGCGGCAATCTCTTCCGGTGCGATGCGGAAAAGATTCTGTCCAAGCACAATAAAGTCGGCGGATTTTCCTACTTTCAAGGATCCCGTCTCGGCTTCACGGCGCAGCGCACGCGCACCATCCAGTGTGAATATTCTTAACGCCTGCTCAAGGTTAATAGCTTGCTCAGCCCACAGTACGCCTGGCGTCTCGCGCGCGGGATCGCGGCGAGTCACCATTGCTTCGAGTCCGATCCAGGGATCCATCGAGGGCACAGCAGCCGGCCAATCGGAGCCGGTCAGAAGCGGGGCACCTGCTTCGAGTAGATCGCGAATGGGCCAGTAGTGCTCGCCGCGTTCACCGAGCGCGCTGACAATCGAACAATTGATCGGCGACGGATGCCAAAGATATGGCGATAAATCGGCCACCACATTCAAGCGCTTGAAGCGCGGAATATCAGACGGCGCGATAAAGCCCGCATGCGCGAGTTCGTGCCGCAGATCCGAACGCCCGGAAATCGCGTGTGCTTTCTCGATCGCATTCAGGGCGACGCGCACCGAACGATCGCCCGCAGTATGGAGTTTCACAGTGAACCCGCGCCGCTCGAGTTCAGCGATATCTCCGGTGAGCGTACTTTCATCGACATGGAGCATGCCACTGAAGCCAGCTGCGAATTCGGCGTGCGGCAGATACGGCGCGAGCATCGCAGCAGTGCGGGCAGAAGTCGGTACGCCATCTTCATAGATTTTCGCGAAGCGCGTATCGACATGGGGCGACGCATACTTGTCCCGGAGAACTTCGATGCTCGCGTAATCAAGTGGGGTGTCGCGATGGCCATAAGGCGTGGTGATTGACGCGGCCACGTACACCGTCAGTGCGCCAGCGAGATCTACGCTGCGGTAGGCATTCAACAGTGGCTCACTCGCATCCGCATCAGTCACGCCCGTGATGCCATAGGCGTTCGCGATCCGGACCATCTCCAGCACTCCGGCGCGATACTGTGCTGGGGTCCAGTCTGGCAAGCGATTTCGGACGTAACTGTCGGCTTCCTCCAGCAAGCGGCCATCGGGTTCTCCCGTCTGCGCGTCGCGGATAATTTTTCCGCCCTCGGGATCTGCCGAGTTCCGGCTAATGCCGGCCAGGCGCAAAGCTTGCGAATTTGCCCAGCCGTTATGCCCGGAGTCATCGCGGAGATACACCGCCCGGCCCTGTGAGATTTGATCCAGCCACACGCGCGGCGAACCAATATTGTGCTCCTCGAAAAAGCTGCTACCCCAACGGCCACCCATAATGCAGGGGATCTCGGGGTCGCGTTCGATGCGCTCAGTGATTGCGCGCGCGATCTCCGCGGGCGTGGCCGAAAATGCGAACTTGCAGCTAAAGAGGTTGGCGATTGCGCCCTTCGCAGGATGGCAATGACCATCGACTAATCCGGGCATGATCATTCGGCCTTGAAGATCGATCACCTCGGTGGCTGAGCTGGCGTGATCGCGAATTTCTTGCGAGGTGCCAACCGCAATGAGTTTCCCCTCACTGATCGCCAGCGCCTCGGCGTGTGGTGCGCTCTGCTCAATCGTATAGACGAATCCATTGAGCAGAATCGTATCGGCAGCGTGGAACTTGGCTGTCATATTGAACCTTTCCTGGCGCAGTCTGAGGTAGGCGCAATTTTATCGACTACCGGATGAATTCTGGGACGTCCGAGATTCTCGACAGTCTGCGGTATCGCCGCATGGATTATATTCATGCCGAGAGCACGCAAAATGAAGGGATGTCCCCGATGACATTGACCGATTTAGACGAAGTCGAACTGCAGTTCCGCGTCGAGCGCGTGCTCGCGCGCTACGCGCAATGCATTGATGATGATCAACTCGAAGCGTGGCCAGAGCTATTTATCGATTGGCGCCGTGCTAGCCCGTAAGGATGAGGCGCGGCCTCGGCGCCTGAGCTGGTGCCAGGACCCCTCAGCCCAGAATCTTACGCGCCTCGGCCCGCAGTTCGACCTTGCGTATCTTGCCGCTTGAGGTCATCGGATAAGCATCGACAAAAATCACGTGCTTGGGAATTTTGAAGCTTGCAATACGGCCGTGCATGCGTTGCAGCAGGGTCTCAGCCGTGATCGCTTGTCCCGGCTCTTTGATCACGAAGACCACCGGCACTTCGGTTAGTCTCTGATCGGGATAGGCGACCACCGCCGCGTCACGCACTTCGTCCATCACGCGTAGATAGGCTTCCACTTCAGCCGGAGAAACGTTTTCGCCGCCGACCTTCAGCATGTCCTTATAACGGCCCATGAAAACCAGGTAGCCATCGGGGCGGCGCCTGCCCATGTCCCCGGTATGAAACCAGCCGTCTTTGTCGATGGCTTCGGCCGTGGCTTCGGGCTTGTCCCAGTAACAGTCCATCACCGTATAGCCGCGCACCAGCAGTTCGCCCGGCGTGTCGTCCAGATGATCGGCGCCAGTCTCAACGTCAATAACCCGGAATTCAAAGTCGTTCATCGGATAGCCGGACGCATGCACGCGCTGTTCGCGGGTCGAGGAGGGATTATCAACGGACACATAGGCCCAGGTTTCGCTCATACCGAAACCACTGACCGTGGGCCCGAATACGTCCTGTACCTTCTCGGCGATGGGATAAGTGCTCTCAACGCCCGACGGCAGCGTGCCGATGCGCATCTGGATATCGCGCGGCTTGTGCGCCTGGGCGTTCAATAGATCGAGCCAATGAGCTTCAAAGCCATGCAGCACCGTGGCCTGTTCTTTTTCCGCCAAATCGAGCGCGCGTTCGGCGTCAAATGCCTCCATCATGATCTGCTTGGCGCCGACCAGCACACCGGCCATGGTGATCTCGGCGTAGGCGTAGATATGAAACAGCGGCAGGTAATTCATGTGGATGTCGTGCATGGTCATGCCGAGCATCTGCGCACGTTCGTGGGTGTTGCGAATAGGACGGTGGGAATGAACGACGCCCTTGGGACTGCCCGTCGTTCCGGAGGTATAGCAGATAACCATGCGACCATCGGGATCGACGGCGGTCTTGCGCGCGCTGAGTTCGGTCTCGTTGATCGTCGCGCCACCGGCCATGAATTGCGCCCAGTCCAGCGCGTGGGGCAGGCTGCGCGCGCCGAGCACCACCAGACGCTTCAGATCGGGATAGCCCCCGATAATCAGAGCGCCGCTAGTGTGGCGCTCAATGCTTGGCATGGTTTCGGTCAGCATGTTTTGATAGTCGATGGGGCCTGAGCGCGCCAGCGCAATCAGTGTAGTGCTCTTTGATTGCTTAACGGCATAAGCGACGTCGTCGGTGCGATAACGCGTATTGAGCGGCACCAGGCAGCCGCCAACCCGCGCCACGCCGAACATTAGGAACAGCCATTCGGGGCGATTGGTCATCCACAATGCCACGTTTTCACCGGCTTGCACGCCGAGCGCGATGAGGGCCTTGGCGACGCGATCTACCTCATCATTCAGTTCCGCGTAGGTCCAGCGTCGCTCGCCAAAAACCAATGCCTCGCGCTGGCCCCAGCGTGCTGCGGCCTCATCGAGAATGCCGCCCAGCGTACGTTTGCGATACCAATCCATCAGCGAACTCCCAAAAGTGATGGCGGAGAATATTAACGGTTGGGCGCGGGCAGGCCTACCTTTCAAAGCGCGGAAGTTCACGCCTTGACCCAAGGTCCCAGCAGCCGCGCTACACTTCCGTGCCAACGAAGAATCAACAACCGACATGGGGAACGCGATGAAAATTGGACTATTTGGGATCAATATGGGGCCGCTCAGCGATCCCGACGCCTGCGTCGAAGTCGCGCAGACGGCCGAAGCCGCCGGCTTTGAATCGATTTGGGCAGGTGAACATGTGGTATTACCCGAACCTCAGGTGGCGCCTTCGCCTTTGCCGGCGACTTACGCCATGGCCGATCCGAATATCGTATTCGCCTTTCTCGCCGCCCAGACTAAACAGCTGTTGATGGGCACCGGCATCATCATCCTGCCGCAGCGCAATCCGCTGGTGCTGGCGAAAGAGATGGCAAGTCTCGATGTCGTGACCAAGGGCCGTTTGATTTTTGGTGTCGGCATCGGTTACTTGAAAGCCGAGTTCGACGCGCTCGGTATCCCGTTCGACGACAAGGGACCTCGCACACTCGAATACCTCGACGCGATGCGTGCAATTTGGACTGAGGAAAATCCTGCGTATCACGGTCGGTTCGCCAACTTTGAAAGCGTGCAGGCCTATCCACGTCCGGTGCAGGTCGGCGGCCCGCCGGTGGTGTTCGGTGGCCATGTGCCGGCTGCCTTTCGGCGCACCGTCAGCCACGGCAACGGCTGGTATGGATTTGGACTTGACATTGATGCCACCACGCGCTGCCTCGCGGGTCTGCAGGCAGCGAAACTGAAAGTCGAACGTCCAACTGCACTGGGCGACATCGAAATCAGTGTCTCGCCCTTCGGCAATATCGACCTGGAGAAGGCCAAACGGTATGCCGCGGCCGGCGTTGAGCGCTTGATTCTGTTGTTCCCGACCAGTTCGCCTAAAGAGCTGTTCTCGATGACCGTCAAGCGCGCGCAGATCGTCGATTATGTGAAGCGCATAGGTGACGAGGTAGTCGGGCGGGTTTAAGGGCCCGTGCCAAAATTACTTGACGAATAGCATATAGGCGATCAGGCTCTCGTTTCATGAAAACCGAAAAGCAGATCCGAGCACAGTATCGTTTAATCCGTGGCGCATTGGATGAACGCGGTCGCCGCGAGTGGGCAGCCTCGGAA
>CAMATU010000219.1 GCA_945861225.1 Klebsiella pneumoniae | reverse complement strand
TGGAGGCTCCGCAGTTGCTGGCCCATGCTCTGTCCGCCATAGATGGGCAGCACATGGAAGCCGGGCAGATGGCGCGCATAACTCTGAAAAGCTTCGGCGACCTGGATCGCGAGCTCCCGGGTGGGCGTCAGTACCAGCACCTGGGGTTCGCGTTGTTTAAAGTCGAGGCGCGCCAGCAAGGGCAACGCGAACGCGGCAGTTTTGCCAGTCCCAGTCTGGGCTTGGCCAATCAAATCCTGACCAGCCATTAGCACAGGAATGGCGGCGGCCTGAATCGGGGTCGGCGTCTCGTAGCCGACTTCATTCAGGACAGTCAGCAGGGCGGCGGGGAGTTCAAAACTGGCAAAAGAAACGGCGGTATCGGCCATGAGGGCGATCTGGTCTGCTGGGGGGCTGCGCAGTGTAAGCGCATTACGGGGTCAGCGTCTTTGATTATTTTGTGGCCATTGCCAGACCGCCCGGTAGGCAGCTCAACAGCACGCGCCGTCCGCCGACCCTGCGCCGGTCTCCTGCTTAAATGGGAGCGTACTGCCACACCCTTCGAACAGCCCAAAATGGCGCTCGAAATTCCCTAGAAAATCGAAATGGGCACGGAACCGCGTGCCATGGAGCATGTGCCAGGTGTTGCCACAGACCGGGAATACACGTCCGGTATCCAGTGCATGATGGGCATCAAGCACGAACTGGTGGGGATGATGAAGTAAAACTCACCGCCCGGTTTCAGCAGGCGCTGAATTTCGCGCAACACGGCGTCCTTGTCGGGCGAGAGATTAACCACGCAATTCGCCACGATCACATCAAAGCTGCCCGGCTCGAGCCCCATTTCGTCCAGACGTTCAATGAAGCCGAGTTTGAATTCAACATTGTCGAATCCGAACGCCGCGCTATGAAACGCGCGGTGTTGCTCGGCGATCGCGAGTTGCTCGGCCGTCATGTCCACGCCAATGACCTTGCCAGTGGCGCCGACGAGCTGCGCGAGGGCGTAGACATCGCGACCCGTGCCACAGCCCAAATCGAGGACTCGGCACCCCGTTAACAGCGGCGGGCACACCAGGCCACAGCCGAAGCCCCAGCGAAAGCTGGGGACTTAGCCGGGATCCATCTTGTACTTCAGGCACTCATGGATCCCGGGTCTGCGCCGCTTCGCCCGGGATGACGGACCTAAACATTTTCGCCACGTTCTTCGTTCTGAGCCCATTTTAGTGCGGGCTGTCTAGGCGCGTGACGAGCTGTGTGCAGCGGATCCTACGGCAAAACCCTGCTGCTGACGGCTATGGGCGCGCGCGACCCAGCGCGCCTATACTGCGACAAATTTTGCGAATGTTACGGAGACCCGCCAATGACCGCGACTGCACTCGACAAACAGCCCTTCGTCTACGCCCGTTTTACCGCCGCGTTGCGCGCGCAGATCAAAACGTTGATCACGCCAGCACTGATTGAAGAACACCGGCTTAAGCCGCTGGGGCAGAATTCGGATGCGCTGGAGCGCGTGAAGAATTTCCTGAGCCGCCCGCCAAGCTATGGGTTGTATTCGAAAAAGCCCATGCGGGAATGGCAGATCATCCGCATGCCCATTACACCCGGCCTGCCACCCCAACCCATCGACGAGATCATTTATCGCGACGAACGCACGGCCTATCACGCGGTGTTTCTGCAGCACTTGGCCGATCTGATGGCGCCAGGAGATCACCCATGAGCAAATCCTATGTGACCGGCTACTGCGAGAAGCTGGGCTTGACGGCCGGCGACACGCAACGCTTCATGCTGAGTGGCGAAGGCGTCACTAGCGCCCAGGTGCAGATTGTGCGGCTCGTGCATGGTGACGAGAATCCGGCTGGCCCCGGCTTCATCGAACACGAAATTGCCGCGAGTTGTAATGGCGAAATCGCCATCGAACACCAGTTCACGCAGACCGGCAGTTACGTTGAAGTGCCGGATCCGAACGGCCATATTTCGCTGGCGCAGGGCTTCACCGTCTACGCCTTCATCTGGCCGACCACACCCCGCAGAGGGTGCCAGGGGATCCTCACTCAGTGGTCGCAGCATACCCACGAGGGCTTCGCGCTGGGCATTAACCAGGGTCGACTCGCGCTGTGGCTCGGCAATGGCACCGAGCGCAGCGAAGTTCTCGCTGAATGCCCGCTGATTGCAAAGATGTGGTACTTCGTCGCTGCGAGTTTCGAGCCGGTCACGCGCACGGTCACGCTCTATCAAGAACCGGTGGTGAATGCCTATAACAGTCTGCTCTCGCGCATCGTGCCGCTCGCGCATAGCAGTCATCTGAGTGCGCGCGTAGCGGTCGCGCCGCGCGCCAGTGCGTGCCCGCTGCTGTTCGCGGGCTATCACGCGCGCGGCACGCTCGGGACCTGCGTCGCAGGCTTGTATAACGGCAAGATTGATCGCGCAGGTCTGCAGGGCCGCGTGTTGAGTCGTAGCGAACTGGACTCTCTGCGCGCGGGCAGCGAACCGCCGCCGGATCGGCGCCTGGCGCGTTGGGATCCCACCGCGAGCTATACCGAGACAGGGATCGGCGATCAACTCATCGATACCGGTCCGCACGGCCTGCATGGGCAAGGCTACAACCGACCGGTGCGCGGCATGACCGGCTACAACTGGCGCGGTCGCGACGATTCTTTCCGGTTGGCGCCGGCGCAATACGGCGGAATTTACTTCAACGACGATGCGATCATTGATTGTCACTGGCAGCCAAGTTTGGAATGGCAGCTGCCGAGCGATCTCCCGAGTGGCGTCTACGCCGCGCGGCTGCGCAGCAACGACGTGGAAGATCACGTGACATTCTTCGTGCGGCCGGCGCAGCCTACTGCCAAAGTCGCGATGCTGATGCCGACTGCCAGTTATCTCGCCTACGCCAACGAACGTATGGTGCTGGACGCGCCCGGCACGGAAGTGGTGACGGGACACCCGCTGGTACTGCACGACATGGACTTCCTGCTCGCAGAGCATCCTGAATGGGGCCGCTCAAGCTACGATCACCACAGTGACGGCGCGGGGGTCTGTTACTGCTCGTATCGGCGACCCCTCATGGGGCTGCGGCCCAAACATCGCATGGCCGCAACCGGCGTGCCGTGGCAGTTCCCGGCCGATCTATCGATCATCTACTGGCTCGAGCAGAGCGGAATCCCTTACGACGTGATTACGGATGAGGATCTTCACCGCGAAGGCTTGGCCGCGTTGCAGCCTTACCACGTGGTGTTGAACGGCACCCACTCGGAGTACTACTCGGAACGCATGCTCGACGCCACCGAGGCGTATCTCGCCGACGGCGGGCGCGTGATGTACCTCGGCGCCAATGGGTATTATTGGGTGATTGCGTTTCGCGACGAAGCGCCCTGGTGCATGGAAATTCGTAAGCTCGATTCGGGCTCACGTGCGTGGCAGGCCGCGCCCGGCGAATACTACCTGGCGACCACCGGCGAGAAAGGCGGGATCTGGCGCAGTCGCGGCCGCCCGCCGCAGAAAATCATGGGCGTGGGCTTCACCTCCGAAGGCATGGACGAAAGTCGACCGTACCGCAAACTCCCCGACAGCGCCCACCCGGCAGTCGCGTGGGTGACGGAGGGTGTCACTTCAGAAGTATTCGGCGACTCCGGCCTCGGGCTGAACGGCGCCGCTGGGCTGGAACTCGATCGTTACGATCTGGCCTGGGGCACGCCGCCCAATACCTGGCTACTCGCCGCCTCCGAAGGCCATTCCGATCACTATCCCCATGTGAGTGAAGAGATCATGTTCAACTACCCGGGGCTTGGCGGCACGCAGGACTTTCAGGTCCGCGGGGATGTGACCTTGTTCAACACCACCCATGGCGGCGCGGTGTTCGCCACCGGTTCAATCGCCTGGGGCCAGGCCCTGCCCTGCAATGCCGATATCGCGCGCATCACGCTGAATGTGCTGCAGCGTTTTATGCGGGATGGGCCGGTCGTCTAGCGTGTGTCCGTGTCAGGTGTGCAAGATTGCAAGGTCTCTCGCGCTTGCGAATAGCGCACCGCTGACCGGTCAGCCTGTCCAGCCGCTTTCCTATTTCGACCGCGAGCGATCCTAGGTGGCTCCGTTCCAACCTTCCAGAAGTCGGGCGCTCGACAGTTCCTCAAGCAGTGCCTTGGCTTCCTGTAAATCCTTGGTCTCGAAGCCTTCGGTAAACCAGCCGTAAATTGGGGCGAGCAGGCCTTGCGCCTCGTGGCGCCTGCTCTGGCTTTGCCACAGTCGTGCGAGAGAGGTGGCAGCGCGCAACTCCCAGGATTTGGCCCGCTGATCTTTCGCCATGGAGATGGCACGCTCGAAGTGCTGCGCGGCGACGTCCGTCGCTGCGGGATCGACCGCGAGCAGTAGCGCCCCTCGCGTCCGGTACAACTCGGGCAGTATCCACGAATGATTCGTTGCAGTGGCCATGGTCAGCGCTGTGGTGACGGTCGCGACTGCGAGGTCGAACTGGCCAGCGCGCGCCTGTAGTTCGGCCTTCAGCGCTATCAACATCGGCACATAGAACTTGGCCCCGACATATTCGAAGATCGCGAGAGGTTGGTCGATGCTGGATAACGCATTCGCATCGCCCTGCATGCCGCGCGCCCAAGCGGCCACCGGACTGGCGAAGGCGATCCATTCAGGGAAACCATATTCATCGGCAATTTCGATAGCCGATGAAGCCTCAACGAGAGCCGCCGAAATTTCACCACGGAAACAGTGGAGATCGGCAAGCAATATCTTGGCAAAACTGATCATGTAGGGATACCCGGTGCGCTCCGCAGCCGTGATCGCCTCGCGGGCGGATCTCAGTGCGGCATCGGGATAGCCAAGCATCCAGAGGCCATTGCTGTCGAACGCGTATGCAAGGACTGCCGCGTCCGGGGCCATGGTCACCGTATGATGGCGATGCTCCTCGAAGCAATACGTCGCCCGCGCACGTTCGAATTCCGCGTGCGCTATTAAGCAATCGCCAATCTGGTAGTGGCTGAAGGCCATCGCGAGATGGGCATGCAAAATGATCGCGGAATCGCCAGTGCGAGTGCCAAGTGCGGTCAGTGCTTCAGCATATTCCAGCATCGGTTCTCCACGCATCCCCGCATTGGCGCGCAGACCGGCCACGATAGGGAACAATTCGTGAGGCGCGCCGGTATTCCGGCACAACGCGTACGCGCGCAGCAAGGTCTCTTTGACTCGCGTAGCGGACAAGCCGACCGCCACTTGCAGCGCGCCGCCAAGATCGATCAACACGTCGAGTTCCTGCTGATCGCGCGCGACAGACGCGGGAAGTCGGACTACCGCGGCGAGCGCCGCTTCCAAGTAGGCGACTGCATCTTTCGCCGCCGAGCGCCGGTTCGCCTGCCGGCCGGCGAGCCGCAGGTAGTGAATGGCTTTCGCGAGGTTGCCGCTCTGCGTGGAGTGATGTGCGAGCGCGGCATAGTGCTCGTCGAGGTGCGCGGCATACAGCGTTTCGATGGCCTCCGCCGCACGCTCGTGGATGAGTTTGCGGCGCGCCTGCGGGAGTTCGCGGTAAGCCACGTCCTGGGTCAGCGCATGCTTGAACAGGTAGGCAGGCTGCGACGCGCCAGGTTGCTCGTACACGAGCTCCTTGCGCTGCAGATCGGCAAACAAATCGCGCAGGGTTTCTTCGTCGAGACCCACCACGTTTCGCGCGAGCTCAAGTGCGAACTCGCGCCCGATCACGGCGAGTTGTTGCAGCAGCAGCTTTTCGGAGGGCGGAAGGCGATCAATACGGGCGGCAATCACGCCCTCGATCGTCGCGGGGATCTGGATCTCGGGATGAAGTGCCGCCGCGGCCTGCGATGGCACCTGCGCCCGACCGGCCGCATCACGTACGAGATGGCCCTGCTCGAACAGCGCCTGCACCACCTCTTCCATGAAGAATGGCGTGCCCTGCGTTTTGCCGAGGATAAAGCTGCGCAGGTCTTTCAGCGCCGCGAATTCGCTGCCTGAAGCACTCACCCCGAGTAGGCAGTCGAGGAGCGCTGCCGCATCATCGGTGTCCAGCGCGGCGAGGCGCGCCGCGGTGTAATAGCTCATCGACTGCCAGGACGGCGCATATTCAGGGCGGCAGGTGGTGAGCAACAGGAAACGCGCATTCGCCAGGCTCTCGGCGAGGACTGTCAGGGTCGCTTCGGTTTCGGTATCAACCCAGTGGAGATCTTCGACAATCAGCACCACCGGCTGGCGCAGGGTTTCGCGCAACAGCAGGCGCTTCACCGCATCGAGGATACGCCGCCGGCGGCCCTGCTCGCCGAGCAGCGCGAGTTCGGGGGCCTCGCTGTCCACGAGCAGCAGAGCGCACAGGAAGGGCAAGGTGTCTTCCAGACTGCGGTCCTCGCCCAGTGCTTTATCCGTGATCTTCGCGCGCCGGCTGTGATCGTCATCCGTGGGCGCAATCTGAAAGTACTTCTTCAACAGCTCGACCAGCGGCATATACGGTGTACTGCGACCATGCGAGACGGCCTGTGCCTCCAGCAGCAGGGTATCGGGTGGAATGATCTGCTTGAATTCATGCACCAGCCGCGACTTGCCGAGGCCAGGCTCGCCGATGAGATCCACGATCCGGCCGTGGCCGATCCCGCTCGCCGCGCAGGCACTGCGCAGCTGTTCCAGCTCAAGCTGGCGACCGACGAAGCGGGTTAGACCGCGTTGCGCCGCCGCCTGGAAACGCGTGCGTAACGCGCCGATGCCGCGCACTTCGTAGACTTGCAATGGCGCTTCGACCCCGCGCACGGTCGCCACGCCGAGCGGCTTCAGGTCGAAGAAGTCCTGACAGTAGCGGCGGGTATGTTCGGTGATGAGGATGGTGCCCGGGGTCGCCATCTGCTCCATGCGCGCGGCGAGGTGCGTGGTGTGCCCGACTGGCACGTAATCGAAGTGCAGATCGTCGCGGCGGATCGAGCGCACGAGCACTTCGCCGGTATTGATCCCGATCCGGGCCTGCAATGAGGTGCCGTGCTTAAGCCGGATCCCATCCGAGTAGCGTTGCAGTTCGGGCTGCATCCGTAACGCCGCATGCAGCGCGCGCTGGGGATGGTCCTCCAGCGCAAGCGGCGCGCCGAATAACGCGAAGATGCCGTCGCCCAGCACCTGTGCGACATAACCTTCGTAGGCATGCACAGCGTCCATCATGAACCGCAAGGCCGGCTCCAGTACCGCACGGGCAGCTTCCGGATCCAGGCGCTCGATCAGACTGGTGGAACCTTTGAGATCCGCGAACAGCACAGTGATGGTCTTACGTTCGCCCTCACCCAGCTGGCGGCTGGCGAGCAGCGCCTGCTCAGCGCGAATACGCTCGGCCAAGTGTTTCGGGGTGTAGTCGGCAACGCTGCGCGATGAGGGTTGTGCCTCAGCGGGATTTGCGACTGTAGGTGCGCCGCAGTTGAAGCAAAACTTGGCGGTAGGTTTCAGCTCAGTACCGCATTGCGCGCACCCCTTGACTAACTTGCTCCCGCAGTCTTCGCAGAACAGAGCAACTGCATCGTTGTCGTGCTGGCAGGCGGCGCATCTCATAGCGTCATTATAGGAATACCCACAGGTGTCTTGCCCGGAATTTTTCGGCTCGAACAGAATCGCCACCGATAGTCGGGATACGCTGTGCTAACCCGCTCGACGAATGCTGCTTGTCCCGCGTCAAGTGGC
>CAMATU010000218.1 GCA_945861225.1 Klebsiella pneumoniae | reverse complement strand
AAGCGAACTCACGCCCAATGACAGCGAGTTGTTGGAGTAGCGCTTTCTCATTTGATGGGAGACGATCGATGCGCGCGGCAAGAACACCCTGCACGGTGGTCGGGATCTGGATGTTCGTGATTGCCTGCAACGGCGATAGTGCTTTGCCATGCAAGTCCCGTTGCAGAATTCCCTGCTCAAACAACTCCTGCACCACTTCTTCCATGAAGAACGGTGTGCCTTCTGTTTTTTCCAGGATCCAATGTCGCAAGTCTCGAAGATGGGTTGCGTTGGTCGAATCAGCGGGCTCGCCAAGCAGTGCACTCAAGAATTCTTCGGCTTCAGCACGGCCAAACGGCGCCAGGCGCAATTGCGTGCAGTAAGTTTTTGCGCCCCATTCATGTCGGTATTCGGGGCGGTAGTTGGTGAGCAACAGAATACGCGCACTGCCGATACTCTCGACCAGGCCATCGAGAAACCCTTGGGTTTCGCTATCGATCCAATGCAAATCCTCGAAAATGAGCAATACCGGCTGCTCCAGGCTCGCCCGCAAGGTCACCCGCTTTAAGGCGTCGAAGGTCCGTCGGCGCCGGCTCGGCGCATCCATCTGCGGCAACGGTGAGTCCGCATCTTCGATATTCAGCAGCGCGAAGTAGTAAGGCAGGACTTCTTCCAGACTCCGATCGAGTCCTAGGAGTTTTCCGATTACCTTCTCCCGTCGGGCCCGTTCATCGTCCTGCAATTGAATTTGAAAATAACCTTTGAGCAGTTCAGTGATTGGGAGATAGGGCGAAGCTTTGCCGTGCGAGGCTGAATATGCCTCGAAGACCACAAAGCCGACCGCGTCGGCTTTGAATTCGTGCACTAGGCGGGACTTGCCCATGCCGGGCTCGCCCATGATCCCTATCACCTGTCCACGCCCTTCGCGGGCCTGGTCCAACGCCTGCTTCATCTGTGCGAGTTCCTGCTGGCGGCCCACGAAGCGCGTTAGCCCGCGACTGGCGGCCACTTGCAGACGCGTGCGCAGTTGGCCTAAACCGGTCACTTCGAATACCGCTAAGGGTTGCTCCATGCCCTTGATCACGGCTTCGCCCAAGGCCTTCAACACGAAATAGCCTTCGACGAGCTTCTGCGTGTACGCCGTGATCAAAATCGAACCCGGCGTCGCCATCTGTTCCATGCGCGCGGCGAGATTGATCGAATGCCCCACCGGCACATAGTCCGTGTGCAAATCATCTTTCCGAATCGAACGCACGACGACTTCACCCGAATTGAGCCCCACCCGCATCGCTAAGGGCGCACCTTGCTTCAACCGCACCGCGTCCGAATGCCGCTTCATCTCTTCCTGCATCTTCAGCGCCGCAAACACCGCCCGCTGCGCGTGGTCCTCATGCGCAAGTGGCGCGCCGAATAACGCCAGAATCCCATCGCCCAGCGCCTGCGCCACGTACCCTTCGTAGCGATGCACGGCGTCCATCATGATTTGGAGCGCCGGGTCGATGACTGATCTGGCCACT
Source organism: Klebsiella pneumoniae (assembly GCA_945861225.1). Taxonomy (GTDB): domain Bacteria; phylum Pseudomonadota; class Gammaproteobacteria; genus CAIKBL01. Next base: position 6,159 of record CAMATU010000218.1, on the reverse strand, counting down.
TCGGGGTCTAATCCTTCGAGCAAAGCCGTTGACCCCTTCAAATCTGCGAATAGGGCGGTGATCGTCTTACGCTCGCCTTCGAGCGCGGACTTCGACTGCAGGATCTTGTCGGCCAGATGCTTCGGGGTGTAACTACGTGGGTCGGGCGCTTCCAGGCCGACCGGCATCCTGGGAGTCGTAGCCATCGCGTGAACGGGCGCCACCTCGGCGAGCGCCTTCAGGATTTTCTTACGATGCCCCAGCGAGACCCCTAATTCAGCAAGATCTTTTTCCGAGAGTTCCGGCAAGACCCCGAGGTCTATGTCGTTCTCTGCAAAGACGGCCGCATACTGCTCGAGGCCGAGTGCGGCAAGCCAGACGTGGAGTGTCGACATAGGGGCTGCGAATCTCGTTTCTACAGGAGCATCGGGGACGCCGCGAGTTGCTCGAAACCATAACTGCCATCTTCCGAGAAGTCGACCGCCGCTGATAATGGGTGCCGTAAGCGGCCGCATCGAGCCCGATTCCAGTAACCCAGCGCGCCACAATGCGAGCATATTGTCGCGTTGAAAGATGGGGGGGAATCGGAATTTCGACTCGGGAAAAGATATCGGTCTAGCGCCAAACCGGGAGAGCCGATCCATTTCGAAACCGATTCTCGGGTTTGGTCGGCAAGTTCGAATTGCACCGGTCGTTTGGTTTTCTTCTGCATGACAATCGCGCGCGCCGCGACGGTGCCGCCGTGAGAGATGTCGTTCACTCGTAAGCGAACGGGGACGGAAAACGGGGACATGCTGAATTTTGAACTCATCGCTGGATCGTGAACCACTAAACTAAATGAGATTAAAAATTCAGCATGTCCCCATTTTCCACCATTTTCCCTGATCCACCGGTTTGAGGGACGCCCTCGACCACTGACGTCGGACTGACGTCCCGCCGGTGCTGGCTGCTGCCCACGGGAAATTGCGGTATCGTCCCACCTCGCCGCCCGCGCCGCGGGCGCGCCAATTTGCGAGGAGACGACCATGCAGCAGCCTGCGCAAGACACGCTGGAAGAGTTCGACACCGTCATCATCGGCGCCGGCATCGCCGGGCTCTACCAGCTTCATCTGCTGCGCAATCAAGGTCTCAAGGTACGCGTGCTCGAAGCCGGCAGCGACGTCGGTGGCACCTGGTACTGGAACCGCTACCCGGGCGCGCGCTTCGATTCCGAGTCTTACTCCTACTGCTACTCGTTCTCCGAGGCGCTGCTGGAGGAATGGCAGTGGAGCGAACACTTCGCCGCGCAGCCGGAGACACTGCGTTACCTCCAGTACGTGAGCGAAAAACTCGACCTGCGACGCGACATCCGCTTCAACACCCGGGTCAGCGCCGCACATTACGAGGCCGACCGCCGCACCTGGCGCATCCGCGCCGAGGACGGCAGCGAAGTACGCGCGCGGTTCATGATCACCGCGCTTGGTGGGCTGTCGGACCCCTTTACCCCTGACATACCCGGCTGCGCCGACTTCCGCGGGCAGAGCTGGCACACGGCGCGCTGGCCCCATCACGCCGTCGATCTGAGCGACAAACGCGTGGCGGTGATCGGTACCGGCGCGACGGCGGTGCAGCTGATCACGGAGATCGCGAAAAACATCGGTCACCTGACCGTGTTTCAACGCACGGCCAACTACTGCAAACCGCTGCGCAACGCGCCGATCGACGAGGCCACCCAGGCGCGCATCCACACCGAGTATCCGGAAATCTTCCGCAAGTGCCGCGAGTCCTTCGCCGGTTTCATCCACGATGTCGATCCACGTTCGGTGTTCGATGTCAGCGAGGAAGAGAGAACGGCGATCTACGAACGCCTGTGGGCGGAACCCGGCTTCGCCTTCTGGCTGGGCAATTTCAGCGACATCGGCACCGACCGCGCGGCCAACGAGACCATCGCCGAATTCGTGCGTAACAAGATTCGCGAGCGGGTCACCGACCCGAAGATCGCAGCCTTGCTGACGCCGACCGATCATGCCTTCGGCACCAAACGCGTGCCGCTGGAGAGCGGCTACTTCGAAGCGTTCAACCGCGACAACGTCGTGCTGGTCGACACACGCGCCACGCCCATCGAGCGCATCACCGCGCGCGGCGTCAAGACCAGCGCGGGCGAGTACCCGGTCGACATCATCATCTTCGCCACCGGCTTCGACGCCGCCACCGGTGCGCACAATCGTATCGATATCCGCGGCCAGGATGGGCAGTCTCTGAAGGAGAAGTGGGCGAGCGGGCCGCGGACTCTGCTCGGCATGCAGACGGTTGGTTTTCCCAACATGTTCATCGTCGGCGGCGGACCGCAGAACTCCGCGAGCTTCTGCAACGTGCCGCGCTGCCTCGAACAGAACGTCGAATGGGTCGCCGAGGCCATCGCCTACCTGCGGGCCAAGGGCATCACCTACATCGCCGCCACGCCGGAGGCCGAAGCGGCCTGGGTCGAACATGTGGACGAGACCGTGGCCGGCACCCTCATTCCCGAGACCGCGTCGTGGTTCATGGGCGCGAACATTCCGGGCAAGAAACGCGGCTTTCTGCTCTACGCGGGCGGTCTGCCGACCTTCCGCCGCAAATGTGCTGAGGTCGCCGCCGCCGGGTATGCCGGCTTTACCCTCGCCTGATCATCGCTATTAATTCTTTGCCTTGGTATGAATTAGACGACCATCAATATAAACCGCGAGCGGCCGCGACAGCGTCAACGGATCAACCTCAGGATCCGCATCAAGCACTAAGAAGCTCGCGGCATGACCAACCGCCAAGGTGCCGAGGCCATTGCCGAATCCCCAATACTTGGCCGGTACCGTCGTGCCGGCGGCGACAATCGCCTTATTATCGAGACCGGCCTTGCGCAAGAGCTCGAGCTCCTGCGGATTGACCCCGGGGAAGATGGTGTAGCCCATGTCGGTGCCGTATAGCACCGTCGTACCACCCTCGCGTAAGCGGCGCACGTTCTCCGCCGGCTCGGTTAAATCAGGAAATGCGGACAAGGTAGAAATGAGCGCGCGTCCGGACCACGCCTTGATCGTTTGATCACTCAGCCGTTCTACCGGTGTATGCGCGAGCACATCAACACCCGCGACCGACGAGCGCAGGACATCGATGTCGGTCAGCGCATGCGCGGCGACCCGCATACCATGCGAGTGCGCCCGCTCGACAATCGCTTTCATTTCCGCATCGCTCAATATCGATGGATTCTTCGCCATCGACAACGCGCCGCCGCCGGTCGCATCGCCGACGGGGAACTTGATCACGCGCGCACCTGCCGCATACAGACGATCAACCGCTGCGCGTGCCGCATCGACCCCGCTAATTTCCAAACCATAGCCATCGGCACCCCAACTATCGGTTGGGTAACCGGCTATGGCGGTGATCATGGGGCCGGCGTGGATCACGGTCATCGGTGTGAGGTCCGCTTCGAGCAAGGACATCGGCGCGGCGAGATCTACTGCCGCCGCGATCCCACCGCGTGCCAGCTCGGCCGCACTGAAGGCGTAGGCTAAATGCACATGGCTATCGATGAAGGTGGGTGCGATAAAGCGGTCGGCCGCCTCGACGACCCGCAACGACGCATCTGCCGCAGCGGAGGTGATCGACTCGATCCGCCCATCGCTCACCACCATGGTCGCTTTGCCATGGCCTGCGATCTGCGCACCGACTACCGCGAAGTGTGTTGCATCTTTTGTAGTAACCGATGAATGCTCGTCGGCGAAAAGCGTTGGAGAAATGACCAACGCGCCTAATGCAAACCACAAGATCGTTTTACCCATACCCTACTTATCTATTGACGCCATCCGACTAGCGCTAACCGATCGGGATATCGATCGTCAGCGTATTGTTGAAGCGGATCCCGTCTTTCATCGGAAACGCGCCCCAGTGCCCGACGTGGTCCTGCCAAGTGAACCAACCGCAGTAGGGCGGCGGCGTCTTCGCGAAGGTATCCCAGATGATCGGAACTGGCTCAAGGTTGATGGTCTTGCCATCGTCTGTGGCAATTTTGATCGTTACCGTTTCACGGCCCGCGTGCGGCCAATTCTCAACCAGCAAAGTGCAGAATCCATCGACGGACGCTTCAACCGTACCAGTGACTTCGCCACTGCAGGTGCCAGTGAGGTCCATATGAAAGCTGCCATCGTCGTTCAGACCGAGTTTTGCAGGCGCTCCCCAAGACAGATGGACTAGGGCTGTTTTCTTTGTCGCCATCGTGTTTCCTCCTGTAGGTGTGTGCCGAATGTAGCACGCCCCTGAGGCGACGTGGTGGGCAGGTGTTCCGGCACCCGATATTGCAGTGGGGAACGCGCAGGAAATCGCTGCAGGGGATCGTTATAGAATACAAACGCTGAACAACGCACGAGCAATAATCAACATGGCAACGGATCAAGATCAAGTATAGGAAGCATAAACGCTGTCTACTTCGCAATCGAGATTGAAAATGCGACGCTTCGCGCTGACGCCAAGGAACGAATGGCGTCAACGACAGCCGCTGATGTCGGGTTTGCAACGGAATTTTGGGAGCCAATGGGATCAGCGGCGTATTTCGAGCGGTTCGTCCGGGGGCATTGCGTCTTCTCGGTCCCGCCGGCACGAGCGACACTGGGCCTAAGTGTCGGGCCATCCGCGTCCATGCGTTAGAGAGAGGTCTGCCGTCAGCCTGGTTCCTCCAGGCCCGGCAATTCGTGTTGCGGCGGCGCTCGGGCGAAGGGTCTGAAGACTGGGGTCGCGGCCTCAGCGCGCCGCGCGAGATGCGCCAGGATCTGTTTGACCACGGCTGGATCTTCGATGCTCGCGAGCGCAATTGCCGGAGAAACGATCAGTCACTTCTACCTTGGCAATCTCGACCAGGTGCCGGTCCACGCGAGGCGAGTCCGGGAACTTGACGATCCGGCTCACGACAGAACACAAACCCATACTTATGGTTACGACCCGTTGGGCCTCGCCGTGAGCTACGCAGCGCAGACTCAATGGCTGCTTGGTTTTTCGGAGCAAGCCGCAGCGGGGGTTAGGGAAAACAGGAATCTCGCCGCGCAGATATCGCACCCATACGTCGACGGCTTCGTGCGAATCGTCAGTGCCATGTTGTGCGTGATGCGACGCGAAGTTCAGCAGTGTCAACGCGAGGCGGCGGAGATTATTGCGCTCGCGGAAGAACATGGATTTCCCGATTGGTTAAGCTGGGCGATGGTATTACAGGGTTGGGCGCTCGAGATCCAGGGCGACCAGAACGGCTTGACGCAAATAGAACAGGGGATCACCGCGTTTCAATCCGCGAAGGCCGAAATGGGATTGCCGTTTTTTCATGTTTTGCAGGCTGAAGCCCTCCTGCAACGAGGGTCACCAGCGGCGGCGCGAATGGCGATCGAGGAGGGTTTGGAGATGGCCGCGCGCAATCATGAGCAGGTGTATGAGGCCGAATTGAATCGGGTGCTCGGCGATATCGTTTTGCGCGAAAACGGCGCGACTGACGATGCCGTACGCACCGCGGAAGCGCATTACCAAACCGCGCTCACCCTCGCGCGAGCACAAGGCGCCAGGGCCTGGGAACTCCGCACCGCCGTGAGCCTCGCGAGTCTGTGGATACCACAGGATCGCAAGGCGGAAGCAGATGCCTTGCTACGGCCGCTCTATGCGTCGTTCACCGAAGGCTTCGAGACGCCCGATTTACGAGAAGCCCAGGCGCTGCTGGCGCGCCTTGTGTAATGGCGAAGCTGATCCGTTATCCCGGGACAGTTTACCGATTTCGTGTTCGGCGCTGGCATCGATTGAGAAATCAGTAAACTGTCCCTGAATTTCCCCAAGGAACGACGATGCGCTTTTCCGAATCATGGTCTGTCCCCGGCGCTCGCCGAATGAAATTGGGCAGCCGTTGGAAGATGGCGTAATCTAAACCGCAAGGAGAGATTGAAATGGTCGATTTTCACGACATTATTACGCTCGAACCCGGGAAGCGAGGCGGCAAGCCCTGTATCCGAGGCATGCGCATCGCCGTCGCAGATGTGCTCGGCTGGTTGGCTTCAGGCATGAAACCCGATGAAATTCTGAGCGATTTTCCTGAACTTACCGAAACTGATATTCAAGCGTGTTTACTATTTGCGGTTCGTCAGTAAAACCTGTGGGTGAGTTCTGGCTCGGGCAGTTTTCCAAGTGCATGATAGAGCGCGA
>CAMATU010000217.1 GCA_945861225.1 Klebsiella pneumoniae | reverse complement strand
ACGCACGCATCCAGGTCGAGCATCCGGTGTCCGAGCAAGTCACTGGATACGATCTCGTGCAGCTGCAATTTCAGGTGGCCGGGGGCGAGCCATTGCGTTGGACCCAGGATCAGATCCCGGTGCTGCGCCATGCGATTGAGTGCCGCCTCAATGCGGAAGATCCGTACCGGAATTTCCAGCCGAGTCCGGGGCGTATTACCGGCTGGTCGCCGCCCCAGGGCGCGGGGATCCGGCTGGACAGCCATTGCTACGAGGGCTATCTCGTGCCGCCATTCTATGACTCGATGATCGGTAAGCTGATCGTAACCGCAGCGACGCGCGCCGAATGCGTCACGCGCCTGCAAGGCGCGCTCGCGGATTTCGAAGTGGCAGGACTGACCACCAATCTGCCATTGCTCAAATTCATCGCCGCGCATCCGGATTTCGCCGCCAATCAACTCAACACCCGCTGGCTCGAGCAAGTGCTGTTGCCAGCGTTCGCTTTAAATCAGGAGTAGCCACGCATGGCGCACATAGAATTTCTTGATGAGACCCTGCGCGACGGACAGCAAAGTCTGTGGGGCATGCGCATGCAGGCCGGCATGGCACTGCCAGTGGCGCCGTTGCTGGATCGCACGGGTTTTCGCACGATCGATCTCTCGGGCTCCTCCATGTTCGAAGTGTTGATCAAGTACTGCCAGGAGAACCCCTGGGAAGGCCTTGATCTGTTGACTCAGGCCATGCCGCGCACACGAATTCGTGCCGGCATGCGTTCCAATGCCTCGGTCACGTTCAGCGTCACACCGGACGCCTTGATGGATGCGTGGATGCGCCAGCTGAATGTGCATGGCTGCCGCAGCTTCTGGATCTACGATGTGCTGTTCAATATCGACAAGATGCATCGGCTGGCGAAGGTCGCGAAGGAATTTGGATCAGATGTCGCGGGCTCGATCATGTTCACGTTGAGCCCCGTCCACTCCGACGACTACTACGCGGATAAAGCCGACAAGCTCTCCGCGTGCAAGGATATCGATACCTTGCTGTTATACGACACCGCCGGCGTGCTCGAAAAAGAACGCATGCAAACCTTGCTCCCGGCGATAGTCGCGAAGGCGCGCGGCAAGCCGCTTGAATTCCATTCGAATAATCTGCTGGGACAGTCGGCTAAGGCCTATCTCGATTCATTGCCGTTGGGCGTGAGTATTCTGCACACCGCGAGCCGTCCAATGGCGAATGGTCCTTCGGTGCCGTCCACCGAAATCATGGTGCGCAACATTGAATTGATGGGACACACCCACAGCCTGGACACGAGTCTGCTGTCGCCGGTGGCGGCGCATTTCGAGAAGGTGGGGAAGGCCGCGGGATTCCTGGTCAATCAGTACGCGGAATACGATGCGCTTTCGATTCAACACCAGATCCCGGGTGGCATGGTGGGGACCATGAAAGCGCAACTCGTGCAGCACGGCATGTCGGATCGGATCGAAGACGTGCTGACGGAAACCGCGACAGTGCGGCGCGAGCTGGGGTATCCCGGCATGGCGACGCCGTTCAGTCAGCTGGTAGGCACGCTCGCCGTGCTCAATATCGTGACTGGCAAACGTTACTCGGTGATTCCCGATGAAGTGATTCAATACGCATGCAAGTACTACGGTGAGACGGTGGCGCCAATCGATCCCAACGTGCTGGACAAAATCATGGCCGCGCCGCGCGCGAAAGAAATTGCGGCGCATCCGCCAGAACAACCGACCTTGGCTGAATTGCATCAACGCTACGGTACCGACAACGATGATGAACTAATCTTGCGCGCGCTGGTGCCGGAACCCGCTCTGGTTAAGATGTGGGCGGCGGGGCCGGTGAAGACGAGCTATCCGTATCTGTCATCTATGGCACTCGATCAGGTGCGACGTTTGATGAAGGTGGCGACCTCGCCAGTAGTGCAAATCGCCGCTGAGAATTTCAAACTCTCGTTGCGCAAATTCAAGTAAGCGATTCGGCAGCAAGGAAGTGAACTCATGACCCGCAGAGCAGTGATTGTTGACGTGGTTCGTTCGCCGTTCGGACGCGGGCGCGAAGACGGTGCGCTCGCGGGCCTGCATCCGGTGGATTTATACGCGCAGGTCCTGCAGGGCTTACTCAAGCGCAGCCACCTTGATCCGGCGCTGGTCGAGGACGTGATCACCGGCTGCGTGATCCAGGTCGCCGAACAGGCCGGCAATATAGGGCGTCAGGCAGTCCTCGCTGCCGGCTTTCCGGAGTCGGTGCCGGCCGTCACGCTTGATCGCAAATGCGGCTCAACCCAACAGGCCATGGACTTCGCCGCGCAGGGTGTGGTCGCGGGTGCTTACGACATCGTCATCGCCGGTGGCGTCGAGATGATGGGCTTGGTGCCCATGCGCATTAACCGCATGGGCAAGGACAGCGAGGGCCCGGGATTTCATGCACGTTATCCGCAAGGCACCGTACATCAGGGTATCGCCGCGGAACGGGTAGCCGCGCATTGGAACCTCAGTCGTCTCGAACAGGATGCCTACAGCGTGCGCTCGCATGTACTGGCGGAGGCGGATCGCGCGGCGGTGGCGCGCGATATTATTCCGGTACAAGTGCCGCAGGCCGATGGCACTGTGCGCACTGTCGATATTGATGAAGGGCTGCGCCCGGGCACCACGGTGGAGAAGCTGGGCGGCCTGCGCTGTGCCTTTCAGGATGACGCAGTCGCCGCGCGCTTTCCTGAAATTCGTTGGAGCGTGACCGCCGGCAATGCGAGTCAAGTCTCCGATGGCGCGACGGCGATGCTGATTATGGAAGAAGACACCGCCCGTCGTTTACATCTCACGCCGCGTGCGGCGATTACAAATTTTGCCGTGATGGGCGACGATCCCATGATGCTGTTAACCGCAATCATGCCCGCCACCCGAAAAGTGCTGAGCCGCGCGGGCATCACCCTCGCACAAGTCGCGGCGTACGAAGTAAACGAGGCATTTGCGTCCGTGCCGTTGGCCTGGCAAAAAGAATTCGAGGCTGATCCTGCGCAGCTCAATAAATACGGCGGCGCGATCGCGCTCGGACATCCGGTGGGTGCGTCAGGCGGTCGCTTGACTGCGAATCTCTTGCGCGCTTTAGAGGCGGGCGGTGGACGCTACGGCTTGCAGACCATGTGCGAAGCGGGCGGTATGGCGAATGCGACCTTGCTTGAGCGCTTGTGAAATCGTTAGACACTCGCGTTGTCTCGTTGTAGGGCGGAAGGCTCTGCGCTTTTCCGCCCTATTTTGTTAATTTCCCAGGCAATCGAAGGAGACTGCAATGACCGGCCGTGTACAAGACAAAGTGGCGATCATCACCGGCGCAGGCACCGGCATCGGACGCGCCTGCCTGGAACTATTCGCGCGTGAAGGCGCAAAGGTTATTGGCGTCTCCCGCACGCAGGCGAATCTTGACGAAGCGTTAGCACGAGTGCGCGCGGCGGGTGGTGAAGGGATAGTGCTGGCGAAAGATTTGTCGCAACCCGAGAGCGCGGATGAGATCGTCGCGGCGACACTCAAAGCCTATGGGCGCGTCGATATCCTCGTGCACTCCGCGAGTGTGGGCTGGAGCTGGGGCGAGAAGAGTCCGAATTCCATGCTGCCACTGGCGGACACGCCAATCGACAAATGGCGCGAAGTGATCGGCTTGAATCTCGACGCGGCTGCCTTCATCGATCGCGCAGTGCTGATTCAAATGCTCGCGCAGGGGAAGGGCTCAATTGTGAATGTGGCCAGCCTCTCAGGGCTGTTTGGCATGCCTACCGCGCATACCTATTGCGCAGCCAAAGGCGGCGTGATTAATCTCACCCGAGCGTTGGCGGCGACTTATGCAAAGCAGGGGATTCGCGCCAACGCGGTGTGTCCCGGCTATACCGATACGCCGATGATCGCGCCTGTGATGAACCTCTTCGATGACGATGCCATAGCAACACAGCTAACGCCGATGGCGCGCGCCGGCACCGCGCTTGAAATGGCCTATGGCTGCTTGTATCTCGCGTCCGACGAAGCCTCGTACTGCAATGGCACGGTGCTGGTGATTGACGGTGGAACGAGCGCGCGGCAGTAGGGGCGGGATGCGCGGAAGAAGTCTGCCACCGATAACACCCCATTTCCGTCATCCCGGAAAGCGCGTAGCGTTTATAGACGTCACCCCGGAATTCGCGGAGCGAATATCCGGGGCGGGATCCATCGTGAATGTCGAACACCCATGGATCCCGGGTCTACGCGGCCGGCGCCGCTCCGCCCGGGAGGACGGTGTTGGAGCCCGACGATAACGACTAACCCCGTCATCCCGGAAACCGCGCAGCGGTTATCCGGGATCCACCCGGAGCATTAATCGCTCATGGATCCCGGGTCTTCGCCCGGGATGACGAAGTTTCGTGCGTGGTGTTTTCTCTGATCCCCCAACACTCCACGCAAGTGCTCCTGCCAAGCATAATTCGTGAGATCCAATTGAATGGGCGTCACCGAGATGCGGTGGTTCGCGATCGCATGCAGATCCGTATCCGCCAGCTTCTCGCCCTCGGGGTACGTCAGTTTCACCCAGTAATAAGGCACGTTTCGATTGTCGACTCGCGGGTCGATGCTGAAGGAGCCGGGCGGTCGTTGGCCTTGGCGTGTGACTTCTATACCCGCAACTTCCGCGACCCCGCAATCCGGGAAATTGATATTGACGAAACTGCCGGTCGGCCAGTCATCGCTGGCGAGCAGCTTGCGCAGGAGTTCGGGTCCGTAATGTTCGGCGCCTTCCCACTGCGCCTGGCCCCCCAAGGGCCGTACCACACTGAGCGCGATTGAACGCACCCCGAGTAAGGTGCCTTCCATCGCCGCTGCGATGGTGCCGGAGTAAGTGACGTCTTCCGCCAGGTTTGCCCCGTTGTTGATGCCGGAAAGCACCAAGGTGGGTTTGCGATCTTTCAAGATTTCGTAGAAGGCCATCAGCACGCAGTCGGTAGGGGTGCCAAGCACGGCGAAACGTTTCTCGCTGACCCGGCGGACCCGAATCGGCACGTGCAGTGAGATGGAATGGCTGGCCCCGCTTTTTTCGTGATCGGGGGCGACCACCCAGATATCGTCGGTAAAATCGCGCGCGATTTCCTCCAGCAGCTTGATGCCAGGCGCGTCGATTCCATCATCGTTGGTGATCAGAATGCGGCTCGCCGCGAAAGGTTTGACAGAGTTCATACAAGTCTCATTAAGTTTCAGGCGTTATTAGGGCGAATTATCGTCCTGCGCAACCTTCCCATCCGCAATGCCGATGCGGCGGCTCGCGCGTCGACCGAGTGCAGGATCGTGGGTGACTACCAGCAACGTTACGTGGTCGCGCGCATGGAGATTCTCGAGGATCTCGATTACCTGTGCACCCGATGCCGAATCCAGATTGCCCGTGGGTTCGTCCGCAAGCAGTAATGGCGGACGCATGATCGTCGCGCGCGCGATTGCCACGCGCTGACGTTGTCCGCCCGATAATTCGTTGGGCCGATGGTGCGCGCGATCAGTCAAACCCAGCCCCTCTAAAGCTGCCGCCACCCGCGGTGCGCGTTCGCGCGCCGGCACGCCAGCCAGGGTAAGTGGGAGTTCGACATTCTGCGCGGCGGTAAGGCGTGGCACCAAATGAAAGAACTGGAACACAAAGCCGATCGAGCGACTGCGCGTGGCCGCGAGTTCGTCGTCATCCAACGAAGTGACATTCGCGCCGTTCAGCTGATAGGTCCCGCTAGAAGGCCTGTCAAGCAGCGCGATGAGGTTTAGCAACGTCGATTTGCCAGAACCTGAGGGCCCCATGATCGAAACATACTCACCCGCTTGAATGGTGAGATCGATGCCCGCCACGGCGCACACGGTTTGCTCACCCAGCACAAAGGTTTTGGTGATCGACTCCAGTGCGATCAACGGCACCGCGGGATCAGGGGGCGTCGTCGATGCCGTCATCGGGAATCGCGTACGCGCCGTCTTTCACATCCTTGCGGCCAATCGAAGTCACGATTTGGGTACCGGCTTCAAGTCCGCTCAAGATCTCGGTGAATTCCCAGTTGGAGACGCCAGCCTTAAAAGCTTGCTTCTTAAGACGCTGCGCGAGCGGATCGTAAATCAGCACTTCGGTCCCGTTAATGACCGCTTCTGAAGGCAGGCGAAGTACCTGCGGATGCTCGTCCACCAGTACTTCGATATCCGCGCTATAGCCGGGCAACAGATCTGCCAGATCTTCCGGGCGCTTGAGTTCCACTTCGACTTCAACCGTGCGTGCCTGCTTCTCGCGCTCCAGCACATAGGGCGCGACTCGTCGCACCAGGGCGCCACAGCGCTTGTCTGGAAACGCATCCAGCGAGACGCAGGCCGACATCCCCGGCTTGATCGCGGGCGCATCCACTTCATCAATCGGTGCCGAGACATACATGCAGGACATATCGATCAGATCAATCGCCGGTAAGGTGGCGATGCCGGTCGGCGAGGGCGTGATGAATTCGCCGAGCTTGGCATTCAGTTCCGCGACTATGCCTGCGAAAGGTGCGCGCAAGCGGGATTTCTCGATCTGCTGCTCTACCATCCCGCGCCGCGCTGCGCTGGACACAATCGCCGCGCGTGCCGCCGCGCAGGAGGCGCGGCTCGAATTGGTCCGCGTCACCGCGGTATCTACCGCTTCCTCAGAAATGAGTTTTTGTTTGGCCAGACGTTGCAGGCGATTAGATTCGCGCAAGGCGCCCGCCGCGGTCGCGCAGGCTTCATCTGCACGGCGTTCGCTGGTAACAATATCGGTTTCGATTTGATGGAGCTCGGCTTTCAGATCGTTATTCCAGATTTCCATCAGGATTTGATCCTGCGCGACCTGGTCGCCTTCACGCACCGGCAGCACCGCGACGATGCCCGGCATCGCAGGCGACATCTTGGCCCGCGCGCAAGCTTCAATGGTGCCAACGCGTGTGTTCGAAACCGTAGCGCGCACGTTGCCGCGTTCAACCGTATGCAACAGGACTTCGACAGGCTTGGGCCGCGACAGCCACCAAACGCCACCACCGATACCCGCCAGGACGAGAAACAAGACTAACCAACGCATGCGGTGATGGTAACCCGAAGCCCTCACCAAATGCGGAATGGTCGGACTGTTCCGTGGACCCGTGTGTGGCGCGCTCCCCAGCCGCCAAAAACGCCGATTGACCGATGCGCTAGCGGCTCCTAGAATCCCCGGGCCCACCACATCGGGCGATTAGCTCAGCGGGAGAGCACTGCCTTCACACGGCAGGGGTCAGTGGTTCGATCCCACTATCGCCCACCAATTAAAACAACAGGTTACGAAGACTTAGGCAAAGCGTGGGGTAGGGGACAAGGCACCGAGGTATAAACCCGGGTAGGAATGCGATCCGGGTATAAACCACAGTCTAAGATCCATCGCTGGCTAACACCTTCAATGCCCCGATCAGCACCGGCCACGACAGTGGCGATCACGTCCTGCGCCATGGCGTCACCGCCGCTCGGCACGTACGCGGATTTCTGCGGCATAGCGTGGCCTAGGGTGCTCGGTTTAAACGCCGCCTGCGGGCTCTCCATCGGCCAGTAGCCTTAACGTCTCAATTAATACCGGCCCCACGGTGGCGATCACTTCTTCCGCCACTGGATCACCTTCGAGTGCGGCTTGGCACAGCATGAGCAGTGCATCAGCAACTCGCGCGCGATTGGCGTCAAGCG
>CAMATU010000216.1 GCA_945861225.1 Klebsiella pneumoniae | reverse complement strand
CCAGGAACTCAAGCAGTTAGAGGCATTTTTTCCATTGCTCGGAAGCGCCGGCGAACGGGATGAACTGAATGAAGAGGTTCTGGAACTGGAAGAGTTGATATCGGCCGCCGGCATTCCAGAGGACGAACATTCACAACGCGCGCTCATCTATCTACGCGCCGAGTTGTCAAAAAAGCGCGGCTTTCTCAGCAAATTTTAAAGCGCGTCCCCGTCGGCCGAGCGATTTCCGGGTCGACGCGCTCAGCGCAGGGCGCCGGCCTTTTCCACTAGCAGGCGCGCAAAGTCCTGTGCGAGTTCAGGATGCTTCAGCGCGTAATCCACCGTCGCCTCCAGATACCCCAGCTTGGACCCGCAGTCGTAGCGACGACCTTCAAATTCATACGCCAGCACCTGCTGGCGCTCCAGCAGTTTTGCGATGCCATCCGTGAGTTGAATTTCTCCACCCGCGCCGCGCTCAGTCCGCTCCAGAATGGTCATGATGTCGGCTGGCAGGATATACCGACCCACTACGGCGAGATTCGACGGCGCCACGGCGGGTTTCGGCTTTTCAACGATGGTTTGAATTTTCGACACTCGGCCATCAACCGGTTTTACTTCGACAATCCCATATTTATCCGTGTCCTCAGGGGGTACCGTCTGCACCGCGATCACGCCTGTGTTGTAGTGTGAAAACACCTCAACCATTTGTTTAAGACAACCCCGACCGCCACCGTCGATCAAGTCGTCCGCCAGGATCACCGCGAAGGGTTCGTTGCCAACCGCCGGCTTCGCGCACAACACTGCGTGTCCAAGCCCTAGCGGTTCCGCCTGGCGGATATAGATGCAGGACACGTAAGACGGCAGGATATTGCGCACAATCTCCAGCAGGGCAGTCTTGTGGCCTTTCTCAAGCTCGGCCTCCAACTCATAGGCCTTATCAAAGTGATCGGGAATTGAACGTTTGGTGCGTCCAGTCACGAAGATCAGCTCTTCGATGCCCGCTTCGACAGCCTCCTCAGCCGCGTACTGGATCAACGGCTTATCAACTATCGGCAGCATCTCCTTCGGATTCGCCTTAGTAGCCGGCAGAAACCGGGTACCCATTCCCGCTACCGGGAATACCGCCTTACGCACACGTGAATTCATGCAGGACCTCGTCTGAATGCAAGTACTGGGTTGCTGGTCGTTAGAGTAGGTTCTTGCGGCGTTACAAAACCCGGCACGGCACGCCGCAAAAGCTGGGCAATTTGCTCATTGCTGTCGAACCGTTCGCAAGCTTCTTCCAGCTGCGTCAGAAGGAGATCGATGTGTGCAGCATCCACCGGCACATGCGCCGCCAGCAGCAGCTTTTCGTGACTCGTCGGCACCAGCACCTCATCGCCGTGAAACAGCTCCTCTTGCAGCTTCTCGCCTGGGCGCAGCCCCGTGTACACGATACGAATATCCTGTCCCGGCACCTGCCCCGACAAGCGAATCATCTGTTCTGCGAGGTAACTGATGTTGACTGGCTGGCCCATCTCTAACACAAAGATTTCGCCACCCTTGCCCAAGGCTGCCGCCTGCAGGATGAGTTGGGAAGCCTCGGGGATCGTCATGAAATACCGCGTCGCTTCGGCATGCGTGACAGTGACTGGCCCCCCCTGGCGTATTTGTTCCTGGAACAGCGGCACTACGCTCCCTGCCGAGCCCAGCACATTGCCAAACCGTACCGTGATAAACCGCGTAAGTGCGCGCTGATTCGCGGCCTCGCACACCAATTCCGCGACCCGTTTGGTCGCGCCCATCACACTGCTCGGGCGCACTGCCTTATCGGTCGAGATAAGCACTACGCTGTCGACCGCGTGGCGTTGCGCGGCCTCAGCAATCACCCGGGTGCCGAGCACATTGTTCTTGGTACCCTCGCGAACCTGTTGCTCCACGATCGGGACATGCTTGTAGGCCGCCGCGTGAAAGACTATTTGTGGCCGTTCGCGGGCGAAGACATGTTCAACAGCCGCCTTATCACACACATCGCCCAGCACGAAGCTGAACTTCAGATGCGGATGCGCCGCGTGAAGCTCACGTTCCAATAGGTACAAACTGTGTTCGCTCTGCTCAAGCACGATTAGCCGACTCACGCCTAACCGCGCCACCTGACGGCACAACTCGGCACCGATCGATCCGCCGCCACCGGTGACCAGCACGGTCTTGCCGCCGAGATTGGTTTGAATCGTTGGCCAATCGAGTTCGACTTTTGAGCGGCCGAGGAGATCATCGATTGCCACCTGGCGAATTTCGCGGAGCCCCAGGTTCCCCGACACAATGTCCTGCAAACGCGGCAACGTTCTAAAAGGACACCCTGCGCGCTCGCAGATTTCCACGATGCGCTGCATCTCCAGATTGCTTGCCGACGGAATAGCGATCACGACCAGATCCACACGATAGCGTTCGACCAAGGCCGGTAGATTTTCGATTAAGCCCAGCACCGGCACGCCGAGAATACGCCGCCGCGCCAACACCCGGCGATCATCGACCAGGCCAATTGGCGCGTAGTCCGCATCGCGCAACATGTCGCGCACCAAGGCCGCGCCGCCTTCACCAGCACCCACAATGATCACCCGTGAGCCAGTACCGATCTGGCGCAAGCTCAAGGTGCGATCTTTCACGATGCGATAAAGCAGGCGCGGCGCGCCAAGCAGTAGCAGCAGGAAGATAGGATAGAGGATGAGAATGGTGCGTGGAATATCCGTCAGCCGATTCACGAAAAACAACGCGATGGTGATGAACACAGCCCCCAGCAATGCGCTGCGAATAATGTTCCACAGGTCCTGTAGGCTCGCGAACCGCCATAACCCCCGATAAAGTCCAAACTTCCACAACAGCAGCCCCTGCACCAACAGCACCACCGGCAGCGCTTTCAGTCCACTGGTCAGAAACTGCCACGGAGGAATTTCAAAATTAAAGCGCGCGACGAGCGCAATGCCCCATGCCAGCACTACCATGCCCAGATCATGTGCGATCACGACGTTGCGAGAACCAATCATGCTGAACGCTCATTCGGTCGGAAAACGATTCGAGCCCACATGGTAGCAAGTAAGACGTACGCGAACAGCACGCAATAGCGCGCGAGTGAGGGGTGGCACACGGCAATGATTGCAAACGGCAGGCAAATCAGCAGCAAGATCATCGCGAGCCCCAACGCCAGCCGCGCGTGTGACCATCCGGCTTGCACTAACAGTTGATAGGCGTGCGTGCGATGCGCGGTGTGCCACCGCTCACGCTGGAGGACGCGGCGAATTAGAGTTAGCGTGGCATCCACCACAAACGGCGCGAGCAAAATTGGCCATAGCCAGGTCAGCTGCGCGTCGCGCGCAGTCGTCACTCCCAACACCGCGAACTGCCCGCCCAGGAAATAACTCCCGACATCGCCGAGAAAGATTTTGGCTGGGGACCAGTTCCAGCATAGAAACCCGGTGCTGCTGCCAGCGACCAGGAGCGGAATTATCGCGAGGTCCGCGCGGCCTAGCCACAGGGCGAGCCCCCCCCCTATCGCGCCAGCACCGATTGCCTGAGTGGCTGCTAAGCCGTCGCTGCCATCCATGAAATTGTAAAGATTCACCACCCACACCATCAGCACAATGATCATCACTGTGACAAGAATCGACTGCCAATTGAGAGCAGGGTCGAGCGTGCCGATCGCCCACGCTGCGCACACCGCCCACTGCCATAGAAAGCGCCACGTGGCCGACCAAGACCACAAATCATCTCCTAATCCGATCAGCGCCAAACCCAGCGTAGCCCCCCATCCCGCCCAGCCACCTGGCAACGGGATACCGCGCAGCAGGCACCACGCTTCAAGTGTGAGCACAACCACCACAATCGCGAGACCACCGCCACGCGGTGTGGGCACCACATGCAGGCTGCGCGAGTTCGGAATGTCGAGCACTGCGCGCGACCACGCCCAGGTCCGCACCTTGGCGGTCAACAGGAGCGTGCTAATAAAGCTCACCACACAGAGCAGAAACCCCGTTAACTGAGGGTTCGCCACTAGGGTGCCGCCAACCTGAACTGCCGCCCAATTTCCGCCCACGCTGAGCGGGGATCAAGCGCGGGGCGCCAACTTAAATCGCGCGCAATCGCCGTGCTATCCAGCACGAAGGAATCGGTGAGGCGGGAGATCGCCGCGGCATTTCCAGTTAGCGCACCGAGCAATTTCAAGCCGCCCGGCGGGCACCGAAACAGTCGCGCTGGATACCCGAGTCCGCTCGCCATCAAGCGAATCAAGGCAGGTGTGGACAACTCCAGATCTGCGAGCGGAAACACTCGCGGCTCAGCACCTCGACTGCGCAGTGCGCACGCGATTGCGTCATTCAAGCTAGTGCGATGCACAAGGCTTCGTCGATTGTCGATAGCCGCGAAGGGAAATGGCACGCCACGCTGAATCGCGCGCAGTAAACTGCGTAAATTCCCCGCTACTCCCGGGCCATAGACCAACGGCGGACGCAGGATCGTTAAGTGGATTTTTGGCAGCTGGCAGCTCGCGAGCAATATTTGCTCGGCCGCCTGCTTCGATTCTCCATACGGGCCTTGCGGACTCGCCGGAGTCTCACTGGTAAAGCGCTGCACTGCGCCCGCAGCGTCCCGTGGCGAGCGCTCGCCGAAAACCTTGCTCGAACTCATGAAGACAATTTGCTCGACCCCGCATACCGCCGACGCTTCAAATAGGTGACGCGTCCCCTCCACATTAATGCGCCAAAAGTCCGCCCGGGTGGCGGCATCTGACGCCTCCCCGCGATGGGCACGCCCGGCCAGATGAACCACCGCCTGGGCTCCTTTTAAGGCGGCCATCAAGCCGTCGCGATCTGCCAAATCGGTGAGCTGAGCCACCCGGCCAAAACGTGAAAGAGCAGGAGCCTCGCGCCGCACTAGCGCGGTAATCTCATGCCCTTCCTGCGCTAAGCGCTCACACAAGTCGCGACCAATGAAGCCATTCGCACCGGTGATGGCAACCCGCATGGTGCTATTCCGCCAGGGCCATGTCTAAGCGCGCCGACGCGAGTAGCCTGCGATAGAAGGCCAGCGTCTCTCGGCTAATAATCTCTGCAGAGAATTCCCGTACCACCAATTCTCGCGCGGCGGTCCCCATCTGAATGCAGCGCTGCGGATTCGCGAGTAAGACCGTAATAGCATCGGCCAACGCGCCAACATCGCGCGGCGGAACCAACAATCCCGTTTCATCGGTACGACAAATCTCCCGACATCCCGCGACATCTGTCGCGATCAGCGGGCGACCACAAGCCGCCGCCTCAAGCAGCACCTTAGGGAATCCTTCGCGATACGACGGCAAACAAACCACGCTCGCCAGCGCAAAGACGTCGGGCATGTCGTCGCGCTGCCCCCACCACTCCACCGCCCCATCGCGGCACAGATCAGCGATTTCGGGCGCCGACAACGCCGCCGCATTGCTCGGATCAAGACCACCCACCAACACGCAACGAGCGGTAACCCCGCGCGCCCGTAACAAGCGTGCGGCCGCGACGAACTCACCAATGCCTTTGTCACGCAACATCCTCGCCGGCAGCAGCACCACAGGTGCGGCGTCCATTGGCAACGGACGCACAGCGAACCGCTGCACATCCACGCCGGCCCCGCGAATAAGCACTGCGCGCTGCAAATTGGCTATGCCGCGCGACGTTAGCAGGGAGAGGTCATCAGCGTTCTGCGCGATCAGCCAACAGTTGCGGCGCGCGAACAACCACTTGAAGAGTGGCGTCACCAAGGCACGGATGCAGCGCACGGAAAATTTGCGCGATATGAATAGGTAACCAAGGCCAGTAACCGCATGACAAAACCTGACCTTGGGACAACCCAAAATCGCGCCTGCGCTGAGTAGAATCGGCTTCAGCGCAACCGTATGGACCAAGGTGGGCGAAAGTCTTTTGACCATTCGTGTAATTAGAAACGCGAGCTTGAGATCAGCAAAGGGATTCTGCATTGAACGCACGAATGGCAAGGGAATGCAGCGAATGCCACAGGCTTCTATGCGCTGCTGGTGCGCAGCAAAGCGGGCCGCCAACGTCACCTCGAAGCCCGCTGCCAGCGCGGCCCGCGCGAGATCGATCCGGTGCGACCAGAAATACCAATCTTCAGTGACGAGAAAAAGAAGCGTAGGCCGGCTCACGCAGCACCCGAATGTTAACGACGTCTTCGTGCGTCCATTCTAGTAGAGTTCACGTAACCCGCCCAACGCGCGAGGCCTACCCCGCGCAGGACGTTCGAGCAATTTGCGATGAAGGCCCTCAGCGACCTACACAGGAATATCTGAATCCCTTGCTTTCAATCGACTCTCGCTCGTAAACATTGCGCAGATCAATCAGCACACGAGAGCGCATCTGCTGGCCGGCGCGCTCCAAGTCCATTCCGCGATAGAGATTCCACTCAGTCATCAGGACCACCGCATCGGCATCGACAAAAACCTGGTAGGGATCGTCGCTGTACTGCACTGAACTGGGCAGCATGGTCTGTGCTTCGTGCACGCCCTGTGGATCGTGAGCCTTGATCGTGGCGCCCTTTTCGATCAGTGGTGGCAGGATCGAAATGGCGGGCGCATCCCGCATATCGTCCGTTTCTGGTTTGAAGGTCAATCCCAGCACGCCAATCGTTTTGCCTGCTTCGTTGCCGCCAAGCGCCTCACGAATCTTCTTGATCATGCGGGCCTTCTGCGCCGCATTAACTTCGATCACCGATTCGACAATGCGACTGGACACCCCATGCTCCTGCGCGATTCGCACCAGCGCTTGGGTGTCCTTCGGGAAACAGGAACCGCCATAACCCGGGCCGGCATGCAGGAATTTGCTGCCAATGCGTTTGTCCATGCCCATGCCTTTAGCGACGGCGTGGACGTCGGCGCCAACCGCCTCGCAGAGCGTCGAGATTTCGTTGATAAAACTGATCTTGGTCGCCAGAAACGCATTCGCCGCGTATTTGATGAGTTCAGCGCTCTCAAGCCCGGTCACCACAATCGGTGTTTCGATGAGGTTCAACGGCCGGTAGAGTTCGCGCAGCAATTTCTCAGCGCGCGCGCTTTCCACGCCCAGCACCACCCTATCGGGACGCATGAAATCAGAGATTGCCGCGCCCTCGCGCAGAAATTCCGGATTTGAGGCCACATCGAAATCGGCCTGCGGGTTGTTCTCGCGAACGATTCGCGCCACATTGCGGGCAGTGCCGACCGGCACCGTGGATTTATCGACAATCACCGTATAGCCGCGCAATTCGCCAGCCAGCTGGCGCGCCGCTTCATAGACATAGGACAGATCCGCGAACCCATCGCCACGACGACTCGGCGTGCCGACTGCGATAAATACCAGATCTGCGGCCCCCGCCACTTCCGCCAGATCGGTCGTGAAACTCAGGCGCTTATCCCGCACATTCTTGGCGACCAGGGCCTCCAGGCCAGGCTCATAAATTGGGATCTCGTTGTTGCGCAGGCGCGCAACTTTCTGCGCATCGACATCGACACAGGTCACTTCAGCGCCGAACTCCGCAAAGCACGCGCCGGATACCAATCCCACATAGCCTGTCCCGATAATAACGACTCGCATGCGCTTACAACCTCCAATGCACGATGGCTGCCGGGCGCGTGGCGCGATCGAGTTTGGCCTTGACGTCGATGACGACTCCGGCCTGATTACTTAGTCGACTGGTGACGCCGGCCCAACCCGCCGCCAGGTATTGCTGGTGAGGAACGGCCAGCACAACTGCCTGCGCTGGCTTCAAGTCTT
>CAMATU010000215.1 GCA_945861225.1 Klebsiella pneumoniae | reverse complement strand
CGCTCGATGTCGCTCACGCCCCGCTGGTAGTCGGCGAGCGCACGCAAATGCTGAGTCCGTGTCTGGAACAGCGTGCGCTGCGCATCCAGCACGTCGAGGAACCCGAACCTGCCGAGTTGATATCCCTTGGTGGCCGCGTCGAACGCGCTCTGCGCGCCGGGGAGCAGGATGGAACGCAGCGTCGCGATCTCCTTGTCGATGGCCGCGAGACGCTGATACGCCTGCGCCAGCGCCGCGAGCACGCGGGACTCCGCGGCGCGCTGCTCGTCAGCCGCCTTGTCGAGGCGACTGTTGGCTTCCAGGATGCCGCCCCGGTTGCTATTGAAAAGCGGCAACGGCACGGAAATGCCGAGCATGTAGGCGCGGTCGTCGAACTGGCTGAAGCGCGCGACACCCGCCGTGACCGTCACGTCCGGGACTGCCTTCGCCTTTTCGCCGTCTACAACAGCGCGGCGGCGCGCGATCTCGCTCGCCCATCGCGCGAGTTCCGGGTTGTCGCGGACCCGTTCTGCGAGTTCTTCGTAGCTTGGTAACGGGACGGTCCTGTCCAGATCGCCCACGGCCTTTTCGAAGCGCGGATCGTGGGTGGCCCACAACGCGCCGAGCGTCCTGCGTGCGGAAATACCCTCGCGCCGGGCCTGCTCCAACTCGATCTCCGCGCTACCCTGGGCAAGCCCCGCCTTGGTCTCCTCGACCGGCGACACCTTGCCGGCCTGCACTCGCTTGGCAACAGCGTCACTTACCTGCCTGGCAAGCGCCAGCGCTTCCTCTGCAAGCGTCTGGCGCCGCTGCGCCGTCAACACGTCTACAAAACGTTGCGCCACCAGGGACAGAATCTCGATGCGCTTGGCCTCATAGTCCCAGTTCGCCAGGTCGCGGCTGGCCTCAGCACTACGAATGCGCGCGATGCGCTTGCCGCCCAGTTCGATCAGCTGGCCAATCTGGATGGCCGTGGTTCGATCCCCGGCCTCGGCCTTGCGAGCATTGCGCAAATTGTCTCCGGCGATTTCCAGCACCGGATTTGGCAGCACACCCGCCTGTAGGACCGCGGCTTCCGTAGCGGAGCGCTCTTTTCCAAATGCCGCCAACTCGGGATTGCGCTGCAATGCCAAAGCCAGCGCGTCGCGTAGCGTCAATTCCGCGGGCTCATGCACTGCGAAGGCTGCGGTCTCCAGTTTTGGCGGCAGCGCCCAAGTGGGGCCGGCGAGATCGGCCGTTTGCGCGAGCTGCCGGCCCTGTTTTGTGAGCGGTGGACGTATATCCTGCGCCGCTGCCGCCCACGGCCAGACCGCGGCGAACAACGCGCAAGCGATGAATGAAGCGTGCGTCCGCCGGCGCACAGATGCGGCGGACGCAGCGGGAGAGTGTCCCGTTGTCATACTTGACTCCTTTCCTAGCGTGCCGGGCGGGCGCACAGGCGCCACGCAACCAGCGAGATTCGAATTGGCGTTACGCTAGAATGGGAGTAAGCGGAGGACGGTCGAGCCTTTCGGAAAAGCTCTGAAGAACGGCTGCGTCCGGTTCAGAGAGGAAACCTGAATCGAGATCGGACGGAGTGAAAACGGCCGCGTCATCAAGGTATGCCACCAGATGGCCGAACATATGGCCAGCGCATCCGTGATGATGCGATCTATCGCCACCACACTGTTCGCCATCATGGCGATCATGTGTCCCGCAGGCGTCGTCAAGAGCCACAACGCCCTGGTCGTGCGCATTCTGACCAGCCGATGCCTCCGATCCGAAGGAAGGCGAGAGCACCGTCGCCAGCATAACGGCGAGCAGAAGGTAGGTTATTTTTCTTAAGGCGCGGTGCATTGGCGAATATTATCTGAACTAGGGAATCGCTGCCTTAGGCTTGAGGTTGATCAGCCGTGGACCACCGATTAACCTCGACCGAGACGTGGGCCAGTTCCTTGTGCTGGCTCAGCACTAGTTTGACGGTCTCGGGCGTGACCGCAAGGTCCTCAGCCGCCAAACTCAGGATGACGGCAAACTTCTGCCGGCCAACCCGCCAGACGTGCAGATCCACAATCCGTGGCGACATATCCCAGGCGTATTCGGAGATTGAGTCGCGAATCTCCGCAACGATGGGATGATCCATCTCCCGGTCCAACAGCACATGGCTGGTGTCACGGACCAGCCCCAGCGCCCAGCGCGCCACGAGAACCGCACCGACGATACCCATCACCGGATCAAGCCAGTCCCAACCGTACAGCACCCCCCCCAACAGGGCGACGATGGCCAGCACCGACGTGGCGGCGTCGGCCACAACGTGCAGGTAGGCTGACCGCAGATTGAGGTCGTGATGGTGGCCATGATCGTGATGATCATGCGAATGGCTGGGATCATGCGCGCCGTTCAGAATCAGGGCGGAAATGACGTTGACCGCCAGGCCCACGACGGCGACGATGATGGCCTCCATGAAATGGATCGGCTGCGGCGAGAAGATGCGCTCGACCGATGCGACCACCATCATCACCGCAACCCCAAGAAGAAAAATGGCGCTGGCGAAACCGGCCAATACTTCAATCTTCCAGGTACCGAAGGTGAAGCGATGGTCGCCGACGTAACGCCTTGCCGCCCCATAGGCCAAGGCAGAGAGACCGATCGCCACAGCGTGGGAACTCATGTGCCAGCCATCGGCAAGAAGCGCCATGGAGTTGAACCACCAGCCGGCAACGATTTCGACCACCATCATCAGCGCGGTGATGATCATCACTAGCCGGGCACCCTTTTCGGCGGCGAGGTTGCCGCCGTCAAAGACGTGGTGATGAGTCCAGGCCGAGAGGTCTTGGGTATTCATTGATGCCTACCGATTACAGGTACTTGGTGATTTCTTTGAACTCGCGGATGGTGCCATTTGCGCCGCGCGAGCCTTCCCGGACAGAGTGTTCGAGGCAGTGGTCGATGTGGTCGTGCACCAAGGTTTTCTTGGCGCTGCCGACGGCTTTCTCCACGGCTTGCAGTTGCTGTGCGATCTCCAGGCACCCGCGCCCCTCCTCCAGCATGGTGAGGATGCTCTTGAGGTGACCCTCGGCCCGCTTCAGGCGCTTGATGATGTCTGGGTGAGACACGTGCGTTATCATGCAATATCCTATCCTACTGGATAGGATATTGCAACAGAGAACGGCATCGCGCTGGCGGCCTGCGAAGACAAAGCGGCCTGCGTCCGGTGCGAGGCATGGTTGGGCGGCACTGCTACGCTAAGCTCTCGGCGCCAACATAATGATCGCCCGTATGGGTGAAGATTGGCTGTCCGAAGGAAACCAATCCAGCATGCCGTCAGTGCCCTTCTGGCTGCAGCGCGATGACGGCCATGCCGATCAGCGCGACGCTCGCACCGGCTATATCCCACCGCGTCAGCGTAACGCCATCGACCAGCCACAGCCACACCAACGCAACTGCGATGTACATGCCTCCATAGGCGGCGTACGTGCGGCCGGCTGCGCTGGGATGCAAAGTAAGTAGCCAGGCGAACAGGGCAAGCGAAATGGCAGCGGGTAGGAGCAGCCAGGCGGTCTTGCCCTGTTTGAGCACCAACCACGGCAGGTAGCAGCCTACGATCTCCGCCAGCGCGGTTATGGCAAACAGGGTGGCGATCTTGACAAGTTCTATCACGTCGCCTCCTGCAGCGACGCGATCAGAGGACAGTTCACTCGGCCGCTGACGGCACAACATCGCGCGACCAGCGCGGCCAGAACCGACTCGATGCGCTGTAGGTCTGCGAGCTTCTGGCGCACGTCCACAAGCTTGTGTTCGGCCAGAAGCCGCGCCTCGTCGCAATGGGTGCCGTCCTCCAGTTTCAGCAACTCGCCGATCTCCTCGAGGCTGAAACCCAGCCGCTGCGCGGATTTGATGAAACGCACGCGCGCCAACTCCGCTGCGCGATACCGACGGATGCTGCCATAGGGCTTCTCGGGCTCCGGCATCAGGCCCTTGCGTTGGTAGAAGCGGATGGTCTCGACATTGACGCCTGCGGTATCCGCCAGACCGCCAATGGTGATTCCGGTCGTCTTTTCTTCCATGGCTCTTGACTCCGTACTTAAGTACGGCAGTAAGGTTACACCTCGTAACGGAATGATTGGAAGGAAAAGCGCATGAATGAGCCCACGCAGGGGCGCTCCGCCTTGTTTGCCGGTGGGGTGGCAGCGATTCTGGCCTCCACCTGCTGCCTCGGGCCGCTGTTGCTGATTACCCTCGGATTCTCCGGGGCGTGGATCGGTAATCTGACGGTGCTCGAACCCTATCGGCCAATCTTCATCGGCGGGGCGCTGGTGGCCCTGTTCTTCGCCTGGCGCCGGATCTGGCAACCCGCCACCGCTTGCAAGCCGGGTGACGTTTGTGCCGTCCCGAAGGTCAAGCACACGTACAAGATTCTGTTTTGGGTGGTCGCGGTGCTCGTCCTGATCGCGCTCACGTTTCCTTACTTCGCTCCTTGGTTCTATTGAAAGGACATCGCCATGAAAGCATATCTCACGACGCTCGCTACCCTTCTGATTCTCGCCACTCCCGCTTGGGCCGTCCCCAAGACGGTCACGCTGTCCGTGCCGACGATGGATTGCCCGGTCTGCCCGATCACGGTCAAAAAAGCCCTGACAAAAGTCCCGGGCGTCTCCCAGGCAGACGTGAACTTCGACCAGCGCGAAGCCACCGTCACTTTCGACGACGCCAGGACCACCGCGGAAGCATTGACCAAAGCCACGAAGGCCGCGGGCTATCCGTCCACGGTGAAGCGCTGAAATGTCCGAATCAAAGGCGCTCCTGCGGGTCGGCCTGGTGGGCACAGTGGTAGCCGCTCTGTGCTGTTTCACGCCGATTCTGGTCATCCTGCTCGCAGCGATCGGCCTATCGGCGCTCACCGGCTATCTCGACTACATACTGCTGCCCGCGCTTGCTCTATTCGTCGCTCTGACGATTTTCGCCGTATGGCGACAGCGAAATGTCACAGGCGGATCGTGCTGCGATTCAACGCATCAAGGAACGACGGAATGATCGAGCTCAAGATTGACGGCATGACCTGCACCGGCTGCGCTGAATATGCGCAGGCTGCCCTCCTGCAGGTGCCAGGTGTGCAGGCCGCGACTGTCTCCTATCCGCAAGCACGGGCCGAGGTCGACGCCAAGACGAGTGTGAGTATCGCTGCCCTGACCGCTGCGGTCGATGCCCTCGGTTACCGTGCCACTGCGCAGGCATCGCGCTCCGGGGGATCGGACAACCCCGCCCGAAGCAACGACGATAGTGCCTCGCACATCGCCATCATTGGCACGGGCGGAGCCGCGATGGCCGCAGCACTGAAGGCGGTCGAGCGCGGCGCGCGGGTGACGCTGATCGAGCGTGGCACCGTAGGGGGCACTTGCGTCAATGTCGGCTGCGTGCCCTCGAAAGTGATGATTCGCGCCGCCTACATTGCGCACTTGCGCCGACAAAGCCCCTTCGATGCGGGCATCGGCGCAACAGCACCGACAATTCGACGCAATCGTTTGCTCGCCCAACAGCAAGGGCTTGTGGATGACCTTCGCCGCGCCAAGTACGAAGGCATTCTCGAATCGAACCCGAATATTAATCTGCTGCGGGGCGAGGCCCGTTTCAAGGACGCGCACGCGCTGATCGTGACGCTTGCTTCCGGAACGACCCGTGAGATCTCGTTCGACCGCTGCCTGATCGCCACTGGCGCCAGCGCGGATGTACCGTCGATCACGGGGTTGCGGGAAACGCCCTATTGGACATCGACCGAAGCGCTGGCGACCGAGACCCTGCCCTGCAGGCTCGCGGTGATCGGCTCGTCGGTGGTCGCCGTAGAGCTCGCCCAGGCCTTCGCCCGACTGGGAAGCAAGGTCACGATTCTGGCGCGCAGGACGCTATTTCTGCGGGAGGATCCGGCCATCGGCGAGGCCATCACGGCCGCGTTCCGCGCCGAGGGCATCGAGGTGCTGGAGCACACCCAGACCAGTCACATAGCCCATGCGGACGGGGAATTCGTGCTCGCCACCGAACGCGGCGAAATACGCGCCGACAAGCTGTTGGTGGCCACCGGCAGAACGCCCAATACGGGCGATCTCGCGCTGGAAACTGCCGGCGTCGCTGTCAGCGCGCAGGGCGCCGTTGTCATCGACAAGCGCATGCGCACCAGTGCGCCGCAGATCTACGCCGCCGGCGACTGCACCGATCAGCCGCAATTCGTCTATGTCGCGGCAGCCGCCGGCACTCGCGCGGCGACCAACATGACCGGCGGCGAGGCCGTCCTCGATCTGACCGCGATGCCAGCAGTCGTGTTCACCGATCCGCAAGTCGCCACCGTGGGCTACAGTGAGGCCGATGCGCACGAGGACGGGATCGAGACCGACAGCCGCCTGCTCACGCTGGACAACGTGCCGCGGGCGCTCGCCAACTTCGACACGCGCGGCTTCATCAAGCTGGTCACCGAATCAGGCTCAGGCCGCTTGATCGGCGTGCAGGCAGTAACGCCTGAAGCCGGTGAATTGATTCAGACCGCCGTACTGGCCATCCGCAACCGCATGACCGTCCAGGAACTCGCCGACCAGCTCTTCCCCTACCTGACGATGGTCGAGGGGCTGAAACTGGCCGCGCAGACCTTCACCAAGGATGTAAAGCAACTGTCCTGCTGTGCAGGTTAGCGGCAGTTTCGGGAATCGCGCCTGAATGTGTTAGCACTGCTGACGGAGAGAGATCGTGCACCACAAATAAAAATCGGTACGGCTTTTGGCCGCACCGATTAAGCAACCGCCCTGGCAGGCGGTCGATGGACACCGAAACCGGATCATTGGACCCGGCCGAGGTGATCAGGCTGCTTCCGCAAGTTCTTTCCACTCGCTGGAAGGCAATTCAATCAACTTTCCGCCCAGCGCTTCGAACTCCGTCGCCCGGTCGTAGTCCTCGACGTCATGCGAGTAGTGCGTGACGGCGTTGACCAACCCGTAGCCGGACAAATCGCCTGCGACAATGAGGTGACGCAGCACGCCGGCACGTTCAGACTCGTTGAGCGTGTAGCGGTTAGCGAGCACCTCGACGGTCTTGACAGGATCGCCCGATATTTTGATGTCGAGCGTCTTCTGCATCTTCTGCGCGACCTGACGGAAGGTTGCCTCGGAGACTGCCGCCTCGACCACGTCCCGGACCTTAAGAAAGAAGGCCTTGTCGTCTGCGGCCAGGGTATCGTCCCTGAACACCGTGATCGCCTCGTCTTCCGAATGCAGAGTGCGGCCGACGTGCGTCTTGCGCAATGCGCGGTCCGACGCGATCAGCCCGTTTCGACATACCAGCCGGTAGACCATAGGCTGCACCGACAGCGTACCGTGGCCAACTTCCGAGTTCGTGATCACGATACCGGCCTGCACCACATCCCCCGGAGCGATTTCGTACTCGACACGCGGCGTGACGACCTTGAGATACATCTTCGTCTCGGTCAGCTCGACAGACTCGAAGCGTGCTCCGTCAAGCCGCTGCAGGATCGGCAGCACATTTTCCGCCAGATCGAAGTTGTCCAGGCGGCGGTAGCGGTCGGACAGCACCGCGCGCACCTGCCCATCCAGCGTACGAATCATCCTCGGCTCATTGTCGGTCTGAAGCCACGTATTGACGTTGCGATCAAGGAGGGACGGTTGCTCCGTCCGCATGCGTTCGAAGTACGTGAACGGAATCTTCAACTTGTCGGCCAGTTGACGGCGTGCGAGGTTGGTAATCCCGTACACACCGTCACAGCCGTTTGCATCGACGATCATTTTCAAATCGCCACCTTCATCTGTACGGCACTGCAGGAGCGACGAGGGCACCACGAGGTCCCGCTTCGTCG
>CAMATU010000214.1 GCA_945861225.1 Klebsiella pneumoniae | reverse complement strand
CGCCGACCGCTTCGAACATTTCGATTGAGACAATATGATCGAACTCGCCGGTGACATCGCGGTAGTCGATGAGTTGCAAATCGACCAGGGCATCGAGTCCGGCACGCGTGATCCGTGGTCGCGCGAAATCGAGTTGTGCCTGCGACAAGGTAATGCCGGTCACGCAGAGCCCACGCGTGCGCGCCGCGTACTCGGCAAAGCCGCCCCAGCCACAGCCGATCTCAAGAATCCGTGCGCCGGGTTGTGGTGCAAGTGTGGTGAGAATCCGTTCGTATTTCGCGCTTTGGGCGGCTGCGAGGTGGTCAACATTCGCTGCGTTGGCGCCGACCGCAAATAAACCGCTTGAATACGTCATCGTGGGATCGAGCCACAGTGCGTAGAAATCATTGGATAAATCGTAGTGGGCCTGGATGTTCCGCCGGGCCTGGCGGCGGGTGTTCATGCGCCATTGATGTTTCAGCCACAGCCACGCGGCGGCCAGTGGACGGGCATGGAAGTATTTGGCGAAGGCCTGCTCATTGACGGCGCAGAACAGTAGCAAGCTGGTGAGATCGCGAGTCTCGAGGCGTCCATCGCGGTAGCACTCCGCCAGGCCAATGTCGGCGGTGCGCAGCAACGTGCCCGCAACCTGCCAGTCCTTCAGGCTTAGATCAGCGACCGGGCCGGGATGCACGCCGTGAAAATGGGTCACGCTCCCGTCCGGGGCTGTGAAGTGCAAGGTGCCGGTGTCGAGGCGGGCCAGCAATTCGCAGAACGTACGCGCGGCCGCCGGTAGTCGGGTTTCAGACAGTCGAGTGCTTAATTCATGGGGCGACATCCGGGACTCCGTTCAGTTGGTCGTTTCAATATCGGGGGGTAGGGGTTTGTTGAACCAGGGCACGCGCTTCAACCACAGGCGGAGCGCTTGCCAGTGAATCCGCGCAATGACGCTCAACGTAAACAGGGGATAGCGCAGACAGACGCGCCAGGTCGAGGTGGCGGTGAGTGCCTGTGGCGTACCTGTAATCGAGGTCAACAGCAGGCGATCGTCGTCGTGCGGGCCGTCGTAATAATCGATCGCTGTTGTCCAGCGTCCCGCCGTTTCGGTAAAGCGGAACCGATAGTGCCCGGTGACTTCGCAGAACGGTGAGACGTGCAGCACTTTGCGCGCGGTGAGGCAGTCTTGAGCGTGAATCGGGCGGGCTCCAGGATGTGCCACCAGATAGTTGTGGTGCTCGCCGAAAGTATTAGTGACTTCGCAGATGACCGCGCGTAGCGCGTGTGTGCGATCGTGCACAAACCACAGGCTGATCGGATTGAACACATAGCCCAGCACGCGTGGGAAGGTCTGCAGAATAACTTCGCCAGCGATGATCGGCAGTCCTGCACGCTGGAGGATGGCCTGCACCCACGCGCCAAGATCGGAGCCGTCGCGCGGGCCGTAGTCGCGCGTGACGAAGGACAGCAGATTGAAACCGTCGCGACGTAACCAGCGATTGGGAATCTCAGATAAGCGGGACAGCGGCAGCCGCAGATAGAACACGCGGTACGTGAACGCATGCGCCCGCGGCCGCAGGCGCCGATGCACCACCCAGCCCTCGCAGAGCTCTGGCTGGCACAGCGCGTGCGCCAGCAGCGCGGTGTCCGTCCCTGTAGTCACGCGGCGTTCGCCAGCGCAGCGGTGTCAGCGTTGGGTGGCAACTGAATTCGACTGGCTGCGGCCGGCATTGGCCATGGCCGACGCACGCCGCCGAGCTGTTCCGCCACCAGCAACCCGGCCTGCAATGCATCCTCATGGAAACCGTAGCCAAAATAGCTGCCGCAGAACCAGGTTCGCTGCACTCCTTGCAGGCGCCACAAAGCGCCCTGCGCGGCAAGCGTGTGCTGATTGAACTGAGGATGTTCATACGCTGTGGTGTAGCGGGTCAGGGCGGTCGCCGGCGCGTGTGGTGGATTCAAGGTCACGAAGAATTGGCGCCGCGTCGCGAGGGGCTGCAGGCGATTCATCCAATACGTGACACAGCGCTCGGACTGCGGCCCGTCAGTGCCCGCAGCGAGCGCGTTCCAACTGGCCCAGGCACGGCGCCGCCGTGGCATCAAGCCAATGTCCTCATGCAGAAATGCGGTATTGCGGCTGTAACGAAACGCCGCCAGCCACCGGCGTTCGTCGGCGCTCGGTTCGGCCAGCAGGCGCAAAGCCTGATCGGCGTGCGTGGCGATGACGACTTGGTCGAAGGATTGCGCCCGTCCAGCGGCGGTATGCAGCACCACGTGAGTGGGCAGGCGTTCGATGCGCAGCACCGCCTGATGGGTGATGGTCGCCGGCATGGCTGTCCGCAGGCGTTTAACATACTCGCGCGCGCCACCCTGAACGGTGCGCCACTGGGGTCGATTTGCCAGCTGCAGCAGGCCATGATTCGCGAAGAATTCGATGAATGCACGAGC
This sequence comes from Klebsiella pneumoniae, assembly GCA_945861225.1. GTDB lineage: Bacteria > Pseudomonadota > Gammaproteobacteria > CAIKBL01. The sequence goes on along the minus strand of CAMATU010000214.1, from coordinate 5,397 downwards.
CGGATAGTCGCGAATGTCGCGCGTACTCGCGGACCAGATTGCACCCGCCATCGGCCACAGATGGTCCTCGCAGAAGGCGGCCGAGTAATGTTGTCGTGTAAGCAGTTCACCGATCGACAGCGGCCCGGCGGGACCGCGCAGATAAGCAGGTGCCTCCGCGTAGAAGCGGCGGAGATCGCGCAGCATCTGCCAGAAGCGCCACCGCAGCAGATTGGTGGGCTGCGCGCACAAACCGCGCAGATTGGTCCCAGAATATTCAAGGTCGCCGCCCCGCAGCGAGGCCGCGAAGGACATGTCGCTCGGCGTGGTGGGCACCCCGAGGTGGGCGAACAGGGCGACCAGATTCGGATAGTTGCGCGCGTTATAAACGATGAAGCCGGTGTCGATCGGGATCTGCTGCCCGTGATCCTCGACCTCTACGGTATTGCTATGACCACCAAGGGAGGTCTGCTTTTCAAACAGCGTAACCTGGTGGCGCGTCGCCAGCAGCCAGGCAGCGCTTAAGCCGGCGATTCCGCTACCGACCACAGCGATACGGCGCGGGGTGGCTGCTAAGCTTTCGTTGGACACGGGCTGGCTCCGAAAAAGGGCTGTAAACGGTTTTACGCCTGCCGCGTACAACCGGATCAGCGCCCTCGGCGCCAGTGATCCGGCGATAGGCGAGCGACGTATAAGACGGCATGATGCTGCGCATGATGTCCGACCCGCCGCCCGCCGACGAAGCCTCCACGGTGGTGGCATTTCCGTTGCCGGTCGATGCCAGTGCCAGTGAGCGAGCGGAGGAAAACGCGTGGTTGCTGCGCGTAAAAGAGCGCGCCGACGCACAAGCCTTTCGGCAACTCTTCGAGCGCCTTGGGCCGCGGATTCATCACTATCTGCGCCACACTGGGGTCGCGCCGAGCGATGCGGAGAACGCGCTGCAAGATGTGTGGCTGGTGGTCTGGCGCAAGGCCGATCAGTTCAATCCTGCACTCGCTTCTGCGCGCACCTGGATTTATACCTTGGTCAGAAACCGCTTAATCGACCTGGCGCGCGCGACGCGGCGCGATCAGCGGTTAACTGGTGCCTACGCCGAAGCGGCGCAGGCCGCCGAGTTGGAAGAACCTGATCTGCTCGCGCAAGCACTGGGCGGTCGCGCGGCCCGCGTCCTCGCCCAACTGCCGCGTGAACAACAGGAAGTCGTCGTGCAGTGCTACGTCGAAGGTAAATCGCAGCGTGAAATTGCGCGCGCCCAACGGGTGCCGCTCGGTACCGTCAAATCCCGTGCGCGTCTCGCTTTTGAACGACTGAAGCAGCTCCTGAAGGAAACCTCATGACGCCGCAACATCACCCGGACAGTGGCTGGCTCATGGATTACGCCTGTGGCCATTTGGTGCCAGCTTTTGAAATCGTCATCGCGAGTCACTTACTGGGCTGCCCCACCTGTCGCGAAGATGTGCGTGTTGCGGAACACTTTGGCGCGGAACTCATGATGAACGGCGCGGGGATGGCCTGTGGATTAACCGCCGACGATATCCTCACTTCAACGCTCGCAACCCCGGCACTCGATTTCTGGCACGCAGGTTCGCAGGTGCCGGGGATGCTCGACTTGACCGGACTCGTGAGCAGTTATCTCCAGATCAGTCTCGAGGCATTACGCTGGAAGGGCGGTGCAGGGGGGATTTCAATTGCGAAGCTGCGGGATGAAGATAACGATCGTCTGTGGTTACTGCGCGCCCGTCCGGGCGCCGTACTCCCCCGTCATTCGCATAGCGGCAGTGAACTCACGTTGGTGCTCCAGGGCGCGTATGTGGTGAGTGACCGCCTGTATGGCGCTGGCGCGCTGGAAGATGCGGACGAGGACACCCAGCATCAGCCGCTGGTCACCACCATCGGTGAGTGTCTTTGTCTGGCGGCCACGACGGGGCCGCTCAAGTTCGAGAGCTGGGCGGCGCGGCTGGCCCAACGCTACCTCGGGATATAGTGATTGATCGACAGCTTGGTTTATTTCGGCTTACGCGCGCGCACCAGGAGCTGGTCGGTGCGATAGCGGAGATCGTCGGCGTAGACGGATTGCGTGTGATCGTCGGTCGGATTGGCCAGGAGATCCGAAGTGGCCTCGATCACGAATCCCGCCTTGCTTAAGGTCTCCAGCAGGATGCTTGGCGCTATGCGATGGAGTTCGGCATTGTCCTGGCCGGCAATCCCCACGTGATCACTGAGAATAAGTGCACCGCCCGGTTTCAGCGCGCGATGCACTGCGCTTAAGAAACGCAGTGCTGCCGGTGCGCCGCCGGCGTTGTAAATATCATGGAAGTTCAGGCCCCAGAACGCCATGTCGATGGTGCCGTTGAAAGGCATGTCTTCGGTATCAACGACGAGATAGCGGACCTGTGGCAGGCGCTGATCTTTGAGTCGCGCGAGCATGGCGTCGTGGCGGGCGCCATTGATCAGGCGCAGCACAAGGTGGGAGTTTTGCGCATAAACGGTGCCTGTGGGACCGACGGCAGCAGCGAGGATTTCGGCGTTATAGCCCGCGCCGGTAATGAGGTCCAGCACTGTCATGCCCTGCTTGATTCCCGCGAACCGCATGGTTTCCAGCGGCTTGCGCCCGGCGTCTTTCTCAAGGTCATAGGGATCGCGCCCCGGCGCTGCAAGCTGCGCTGCAATTCGCGTTGCCAACGAATCGGCGGCGGGATCGGCCAGGCACAAGTTGCAGCCGATCAGAAGCGTGAGGACGCATAGCAGAGGGCGGGTAATTTTCATGCTGAGTAAGCTCAAGGCGCTTTCAACCAAAATTTCTGCTGTGGTGCCAAAACCCCAAGTTGGATTGCCACGTGGCGGAAATTCCAGAAGGTAAACTCACGCACGATTTTGCGATTCTGATAGCAATGGAAGGTCATGCCGCGTGCATGCGTGACTTTGCCCTTGGCGGGCAAGCCCAGAAAGTCCGCGTTGTGTTTGGCCTTCCACACCCAGTTCAGGAGCGCCCATTCGTCGTAATCAAACGCTGCGCCGAGCAGCGCATCCGTGCTCCAGGTGGCCCATAAATCTGGCGGATAGTTCTCCGGTGCCGCCGCGCGTTGTACGCCGCGATGATCGGACGCCAATCCGCCGTCGTATCGGATGACGTCGAATTGGTGCACGCCGGCTGGGGAATCAGGCCCGGCATCGCCAAACGGCAGGAAGGCGCGATAGAGATCTTCCTTGTTGTTGATGGTCTGAAACAGGGTGACATCTTCAAAGATGAAATCGTCTGCATAGTAATGCACGATGGCCTCCGCGCCGCCCGTGAAGAAAGTGTCGATCCAGTCTTCACCGGTCGCCAGGTTCATCCGGCCCTGGCCTTTAAAACCTTTCGGCAGTGTCGCTTCGGCGGCCGCTAGCGAACCGCCGCCCGCCATCATCAGTGACGCCGCCGCGGTTTTTAAAAACAATCGACGCTGGCTTGCCACCTCTGTCGCGAGTTCGGGATTTCGCATTTGGTCGAGATAACCCAGGTGCATGTTGATCTCCCACTGGCGGTCAAAATTAAACGTGCGCTGCGTGCAATTTCTTCACTGGATTGCGGCGTTAGCTATTTCGGCGCACGCGACGGTAAGGCCGCCGTCGCCGTCCCGCGCGCGGACAATTCCCCATCCTGATTGCGTGCCTCGAGTTCAAAATCGACGAGATGCCGACCGTCCTCGATGCGCTTGCCACTGACCTTGCCATCGATGGTCAACAGATCGCCATCCGGATTGTGACGTCGCACTTCGGTGTAGAGATGCACCAGTTGCGCATCGTCGCCGATCCAGTTGGTGACCAGATGCGACATCCAGGAGCAGCGTTCCGGGCCGTAATCATAGGCGCGTGGAGCGCCGACTTTGCGCGCAAAGTCTTCATCCCAATGCACGCGCTCCGGGCAATCCGGAATGCCGTATTTGTTTTTGATACCGATCGCGGGATGACGATCGATCATTTCCCAGGCGAGCTTGTGCGCCCGCACGTAGAGCCCGCCCCAGCCCTGCACATAGCAAATGAAGCCGGTGATCGTCATGGGGCCTTTAGCCATGCGGGGCAGGATTGATCCGACCACCACGTCCTCAAAGAAGCGCGGCTCGTTACCCCGCACGGTTTCCGCCGCGTACAGTGCATAGTGTTCGGCAAGTTCGTCGTCGGTGTAGACCCGGGTGTGTTCGCGATCACGCGCGGTGTACTTGGTGCCCTGTTCGCGCGCGATGTCGCGATCGGTACGGAAGCACCAGGAGTCTGCAGCGGCAAGCAGGTCCCCCGTGCCATCGTAAAAATCCACATGATAAATCTGCTGGATTGAGCGGCCTGCGAAGCGCGTGTCGAACTCGACGAGGTCTTTGAGATAGGCACGCGTGGAGATCTCGGTGTTGCGCCGAATCGGCTTGTGCCAGGTGAAGTCGCAGCCGGCGAACATCGCATGCACGCCGGGTAGCCCACCGACATAGCCGCTCACGATCCGGCTGCAGGCGAAGATGAAGGAGGGCGGCGCGATCACCTCGCCGTAACGCGTCTCGCGCGCGTAGTCGGGATCGCACCACAGCGGATTGTCATCCCCAATGCCATGCGCGTAATGGCGAATATTGTCGCGCGTGGCTTCATAGCACCAGGGCTCGAGGGTCTTCTCGATGGGGACGCCGATCCGGGACCGCAGATCGTCTAGCGCGTACTCGGTGATGCCGACGAATTCTCGCTTGATAGGTTGGTTCATGAATTTCCTAATGTGTCATTGAAGTGGCTGGTGGGTGCCTGATCGCGCAACGCTTTGCGATTGATTTTACCCGCGGGGGTTTTGGGAAGCTCGGCGACCACAGTCACCAAGCGTGGATATTCGTGCTTGGAAAGTCTGGCCTTGAGATAGGTCTGAATTTCCTGTGGATCAACATGGTGCCCGGTGCGCGCAACCAAAAAAGCTTGGGCGATTTGCCCGCGCAGGGGATCGGGCACGCCGACCACGGCTGCCTCAGCGACTGCCGGGTGGCTGAGCAGAGTATTTTCGATCTCGACTGCGCTCATGGTCCAGCCAGCGGAGATGATGACATCGTCTGCGCGACCGGCATGATAGAAGTAGCCATCTTTATCGCAGCGCCCGAAGTCTTTTACCCTGAACCACTGTCCCTGGCGCTTAACCGCGATTTCTCCAATCGTGTCAACTGGCGCTGGATTTCCCGCCGCATCCAGAATGGTGACCTCATTGCCGGGCGCCGCACGCCCGAGCGCACCGCGCTTAATCTGGTGACCGCGCAGCCCAGGAAAGTCCACCACGATCACGCCGACTTCGGTTGTGCCGTACATGCTGCCGGGCGCGACACCGAAAGCCTGTTCAATCCAGTCAAACGTGTCCGCATCCAGCGGCTCGCCGGTGAAGGTGCATTTTTTTAGCTTGATCTGATATCGCGCGCGTAA
>CAMATU010000213.1 GCA_945861225.1 Klebsiella pneumoniae | reverse complement strand
TTACCGAGGTGTTCGGCATGGGCACGGGTGCCGTGATCGCGCCCGTCGGGCGCCTCGGCTACCAGGGACAGGACATCCAGGTGGGCGACGGGCAGCCGGGGCCAATTGCCCGCCAGCTCTTCGATACACTGACGGGTATCCAGTTTGGCCTGCGGCCAGATCCCTACGGCTGGACGCGTACCCTGCGCGTGTGACCGCGGGTAGCACCGTAACGGCAGTTGCTCCGCTGCCGCAGATCCTGCACTCTGCACCCCACGTCGAGTGCCGGCAGGCACCTCGGACTCAATTCAAATCAGCTCAATCCTAGGAGGTTTCTCATGGGTTACTCAGTCGTTGTTGATAAGACAATTCCAGTTGCACGCTCGAAAGTGTTTGCCGCGTTGATGGATTTTGGCGGCGTAGGCAAGCTCTTGGGGGATGCCGTGGAATCCTGCACATTGGTCGGCAGTGGCGTTGGCGCACTGCGCACGATCAAACTCAAAGGCACGCCGGGCGAAGTTGTTGAGCGCCTCGAAGCGGCTTATGAACAGGCCGTTTTTTCCTACTCCATCGTCGCGCCCTGTCCGCTGCCGCTCGAGTACTACCACGCCGTGGTGACCTTATCCGATGCCGCTGGCGGCGGTTGCCGCGTGGTATGGGGCAGTAATTGGGTTGCCAAGGGCGCGCCGGAGGCCGAGGTCAAGACGATGTTGACCGGGCTGTATGGGAACCTGATCGACGCGCTGGCGAAGATCTAAACGTCCGGCAATCCCCGTCACCTCCCGTCATCCCGGAAAACGCGCAGCGTTTATCCGGGTTCCATACGGAACTTCCGACGCCCCTGGATCCCGGGTCTGCGCCGCTTGCGCGGCTTCGCCCGGGATGACGGGGTGAGATTCTCCTCGCCGCCGCGTCTCCTCTCACTTCCCCCGAAACGCCGGCATCACTTCCTTCGCGAATAATTCCAGCGAGCGCGTGCCAAGCCGCGGATTCAGGCCGGGGAATTGACAGTCCATGATGAAGTCCGTGCACTGATAATCGGCGCAGAATTTCTCCATCTTGCGCGCGACCTGATCGGGGGTGCCAATCATCAAACCTTCGGCGAGCGGCGAATGGCGGATATCCTCAGCGCGGGTAATCGGCAGTGGCTGATCATCGCCTTCGGCATCGTTCGCTTCGGACAAAATGTCCTGATAGAAATCGAAGAGATGGAACAGATGGTGCTGACATTCCTCCCACGCCTTATCTTCGGTCTCAGCGCAATACACCATGCGCAGTTGGCAAATTTTGAAGTCGGCCGGATTGCGCCCCGTGTCTCGCAGGGTCTGCTGATATAGCGGCGCGGGATCGGGACCGAGGGTCGCCATCAAGTGATAACCCATTTCTGCCGCGCGCTTGATAGCCTTTGGTCCCCGCGCACCAACCCACACCGGGGGATGCGGCTGCTGCACGGATTTGGGTGACAGGGTCATGTCTTTGACCTGCGTGAAGCGCCCGTTAAAAGTCACGTTTTCCTGCGTAAACAGCTTGACCATGAGGTCGATGCCTTCGCGCATGCGCACGCCGCGCTCGCTGCGATTCATACAGAACGCATTCCACTCGTGATACGAATAACCCTGGCCGATGCCGTAATCAATGCGGCCATTGGAGAGAATATCCACACAGGCCAGATCCTCCGCCGCGCGCACCGGATGTGAGAACGGGAGGAGATGGATGAAGGTGCCGATCCGGATTCGGCTGGTGCGCGCCGCAATGGCGGCGGCGGTCGGAAACATGGCCGGGTTATAGCCATCTTCCGTGAAGTGATGTTCGGTCAACCACACATTGTCGTAACCCAGTGCTTCCGCCTGCACGATCTGGTCGATGATTGAGGTGTAAAAGGCCGGGAAAGGTTGGCGCCATTTCACCGGATTGCGAAAGTCTTCCATAAAGCCGAAACGCATGGCGCCTCCTCTGGTGGCTGTTGAGCTAATTTGTGGAGACCAACCCGCAGCGCATGAAGCTACGCGCTGCGCAAAGAATTGGCGTGCGCCAAGCGTAATCGACTCGCGCCAACTTGACCATGTCGCCAAGCCGCTGCGCCCGCATTAGGATGTCGCGGTGTCCTCCTCACAAGTGATCGCGCATGTCCGCCTACCTTCTCACGCCCGACGACGAATACCCGCACCCGCCTTCAGCGGAGCCCCACTTCAACGAGAGCGTCTACATGAACGCCTTCGATCACGCGCAACGCTGGGGCGGTTGGATGCGCTTAGGCAATCGCGCCCATGAGGGCTATGCCGAACTTGCGGTGTGTCTGTACTTGCCGGACGGACGTATCGCCTGCCAGTTTCAGCGGCCGCGGATCACCGACAACACCCGCTTCGCCGCCGGCGGCCTTGAAGTCACCGTGCAGACGCCGCTCCAGGCGCTCACGATGACCTATCGCGGCGAATTGATGTTGGTGTCGGACCCGGCATGGTTTCGCGATCCCAAGACGCTGTTCACGCGTGCGCCAAGAGTGGCGGCGGAAGTCAGCTGGGTCCATCGCGGCGTGTCGCCCGTGCACGGGGGGTTGCCCGTCCATGCCACGCAGGAAACGCTCTACGGTCGCAATTTTTCGCTCGGCCACTTTAATCAACACACCGCAGTGGCGGGGAGTCTGCGTCTTGGCGACGAGCACTGGCAATTCGATGGCCTCGGCTGGCGGGATCATTCCTGGGGCCCGCGCCTATGGCAGAATATTTTGTTTGATCGACTTTACATGGCGAACTTCGATGCGCGCCATGGCCTCATGCTGCTTAAAATTGCCAATGGTGATGGGCAAGTGCGGCGGGGTGGCGTGCTGCAAGTGGACGGTGACTACGAGGAGATCCTCGATCTTGATCTGTTTAACGAATGGACCACCGAACGAGATCCAACCAGTTTCAGACTCAGCGTGCGGACTGCCCAGCGCACCGTACAGCTTGCAGGCCGTGTGCTCAATTGTGCACCGTTGCGCAATCGCCGCGAAATCAACGGGGCCACTGTGGAATCGCGGATTGCGGAATGTTTTACCGAGTTTCGCTGGGGCGACATGGTTGGGTATGGGATGACCGAGTATGTGGAAGTCGTGCGCGACGGGATACCAATGGGGTATCCGCTTTAGTCATGCAGGGCATTGTGAATAGGGCGGAAAAGCGCAGTGAATAGGGCGGAAAAGCGTAGCGTCTTCCGCCGCATGAAGACATTAAATTCCGTCATCCCGGGCGAAGACCCGGGATCCATGGGCGTTTGATGTTCAGGATGGATCCCGGATATTCGCTGCGCGAATTCCGGGATGACGAAGGGAAGGAAGGCGCTGCGCTTTTCCGTCTTACGATTTTTTCTTGAACGCACGACAATCAGGAGCCAACCATGCAAGCCTTTCGCCTTGATGCCCAGGACGAATACACCCACACGCCTACGGCCGACAAGAATTTCAATGAAAGCGCCTATGTCAACGCGTTCGATGCGGCCGGTCGCTATGGTGGTTGGATGCGACTCGGTAATCGAGTGAACGAAGGCTATGCCGAACTCTCCGTGTGCTTATATCTACCGGATGGGCGGGTGGCCTGTCAGTTTGGACGCCCGCCGATCAGTGACAACCGGCGGCACTCGGCGGGTGGTTTGCATTACGAAGTCGTCGAGCCACTGAAACGCGTAGGGATGCAGTACCACGGTGAAGTACTGCTGTTAGATAACCCTGCACTGATGCGCGAACCAAAGCGCGTGTTTGAAAGCGCGCCGCGCCATGCCTGTGAAGTGGTGTTCAACGCGACCGGCAACTCCCCAATGCATGGCGGCGAGCCCACGAGCCCGGCGCAGGAAACGATGTACGGTCGTAATTTCTCGCTCGGGCATTTCAATCAACACACCAATGTGCAGGGTCACATCAAGGTGGGCAGTGAAGTCTTTCCGCTCGACGGCCATGGCTGGCGCGATCATTCCTGGGGCCCGCGCTTCTGGACCAATATTTATTTTTATCGACTGTTTATCGCCAATTTCGGCGCTGATCGCGGCTTCATGTTGCTGAAAATTACCGGCCGCGATGGCATCGTCCGGCGCTGTGGGGTGCTCCAATACGACGGCGAGTACGAAGAAATCAGCGATCTTGATGTATGGACCGAGTGGACGGCTGCGAAAGATCCCCACCGCGTGCAACTCGGCATTCGCACCGCACGCCGCGCGGTAAGGATCGAGGGTGAGATTAAAACCCTGCTGCCACTGCGCAATCGACGCAAAGAAGGTACTGAGACGCTCGAATCCAGAATTGCCGAGGGCTTCACCCACTGGCAATGGGGAGATCGCAGCGGCGTGGGGATGACCGAATACATCGAGTTGGTCGAGAATGGTGTGCCGGTGGGATATCCGCTGTAACCGATGACGAAGCGTGGCAAGCGCCAAGTGGCACCGAGCGAACTGTTGCAGCGACTGAGCGTGGCGGTGCGCAAGCGTTTCGGCGCCAGCGCCATGCTTGAGAACATCGAAGTCGCGACGTTAGGGGGCTCGAATCGCACCTTGCTGTTTGACTTGGTGGAGGGCGGATCGCGGCGACGATTGGTGTCGCGCCAGGAGACCTACAGGCTGCCCAATTCGCCCTTCACGGCGCCTCATATTCAGTACCAGATGCTCCAACTCGCAGCGGCGCACGGGTTGCCGGTGCCCGCGCCGATCTTTGAGTTTGAAGCGGCGGACGATCTCGACCGCGGCTATATCGTCGGCTTTGTCGAAGGCGAAACACTGCCGAGACGCCTGTTAACCGATGCGCGTTACGCAATCGCGCGCGAGCGCTTTCCGCGCGAGGCCGCTTCGATTCTTGCGCGGCTCCATGCAGTTCCGGTGGCGGAAGCGCAGTTTCTCAGCGACACGCCGGACAGCATCGATCCGGTGGCCGCACAGCTGGCGCGCTTCGATTCCTATGGGGAAGCGCATCCCGCAGTCGAACTGGCGGTGCGTTGGCTCGTGCGCCACGCGCCACGCACGGCGCGGCGCTGCGTGCTGCATGGTGATTTTCGGATCGGTAACCTCATGATGGGACCAACGGGCATTCACACCGTGCTCGATTGGGAATGTTCCCATCTCGGCGATCCGCTGGAGGAATTCGGATGGTTGTGTCTACGCGCGTTTCGCTGGGGTTTCTTCGACCGCCCGGCCGGGGGAATTTGCCCGCGTGAACCCCTGTACAGCGCCTACCTTGCAGCGAGTGGTCATGCAGTCGATCCCGAAGCCGTGCATTGGTGGGAGATATTTGGCTATGTGCGTTGGATCGTGCTCAATATCATGCAGGCCCATGGGCACTGGACGGGGCAGCGTCGCTCGCCAGCGTTTGCCGCGTGCGGGCGGAATGTCTGCCTGCTCGAATACGAATTGCTGATGACATTGCTGGGGCATTACCAATGAGGTATGCATTTTTATGAGCCATGATCTGCCGTCGTTACCGGATATTCTGCGGGTGGTTCGGGACTATCTCGATTCGATTAAAGACGCGGTTCCGGAACAGGATCGTTACCACGCGATCTGCTGCAGCCATCTGTTGTCCATTGCGGAGCGTGAAGTGACGCAGGGGGCAGGTTTCGATACCGAAGAAGCCGCGGCGTTGAACGGGTTTCTTGGCAAGACGTTGCGCCTGGAAGAGGCAACGCTTGAACTGACACAGGGTCTGCGCACCGGCGCCCTTGACACGCAATGGGAGGCTGTCAGCGCGCTGGTCCTGCAGTCCGTGATCGACAAAGTGATGATTACCAAACCCGACCATCTGCATCCGATGCATCGAGAGGAGACTTTGTGAGTGACGCGAAGGTCAAGTTTTCCATCCAGAACGGAATCGCGCGGATTACATTGGCGAATGCTGCCAGCTATAACGCGGTAGACCGCGCAGTGACGCAGGGCCTGCGTGCCGCGGCAGTGCAATGCGAAGTCGCTGCAGGGCTGCGCTGTGTGCTGCTGAGCGCTGAAGGCAAACAGTTCTCGGTGGGGGGCGACCTGCGTGAGTTCGTGCAGGAACGCGCTCAGATCCAGTCTCACATCCGCGAGATGACCATTGATTTCCACGCGGCGATTGCAATCCTGAACCGTTTGCCGGTGCCGGTCGTCGCTGCCGTCAACGGTCTCGCGGCGGGCGGCGGGGTGAGTCTGGTGTGCATGACGGATCTCGCCATTGCGAGCCGTTCATCCAAATTCAATTTCGCCTATACGCGTTCGGGACTAACCCCGGACGGTGGGGCAACGTATTTCCTGCCGCGCCTGGTCGGCCTCCAGCGCGCATTCGATATCCTGGCGACCAATCCCACCCTCAGTGCGGACGACGCCAGGAATCTCGGGTTGATCGCGCGGGTGGTCGATGACGCGCTATTCGATGACGAAGTTGAACGCCTGGTGCAGCAACTCGCCGCCATGCCCTCCGAGGCAGTAGGGCAACTCAAAGGGCTGCTCCGCCAGAGCTTGCGTAATTCACTGGCAGAGCAATTGGAACTGGAGGGCAGCAGCATTGCCGCGCTCGCCGCGACGCCGGCGACGCTGGCGACCTTGGACGCTTTTTTGGCCAAGGGTAAGGGCGGTTAAAAGATCTGGGCGTGATCCCTTGGATTGCCACGTCGCTGCGCGCGTCGCTACAACGAGCTGAGCCGCTGGTTGGACAATTCGCAGAGCATTCGCTAAGGTCGAATTTAAACCGATCACCGCCATCAATCCGCGCCTGGAGCCCAGCATGTCGCAACCATCCCGCCCTATTGAGAGCGCCGCGAGTACGCACGCGTTCAAACTCACGCCTGATCAACGAACCATCCTGGATGAAGCGGACAAATTCTCGCGTAGCGAGCTCTATCCGCTGGCGGCCCGCATGGATAACGAGGAATGGTGGCCGGAGGACGTGTTTGAGAAGATCGGTGCCCAGGGCTATTTCGGCATCACGGTGCCTGAAGAGTACGGCGGCACGGGGCTGGATTTTTTCACCAGTGGACTGGTATGCCAGGCGATGGCGCGCTGGAATTACGCGCTGAGTCTGTCGTGGATTGCGCACGAGAATCTCTGTCTCAACAATCTCTATCGCAATGCCAATGAGGATCTGCGCCACAAGTATCTGCCGGATCTCTGTTCCGGCAAGGCTATCGGCGCCTTGGGGCTCACCGAGCCCGGCGCAGGATCGGATGCACTGGGTTCGATGCGCACCACTGCCAAGCGTGAAGGTGGCTACTATCTGTTGAACGGCAGCAAGATTTTCATCACCAACGGACCCGTCGCAGATACCTTGCTCGTATACGCGAAGACTGCCCCCGAGCGCGGGCCGCATGGGATCTCGGCCTTCATCGTGGAGAAGACGTTTCCGGGTTTTCGCGTCGCGCAGAAGATGATCAAAATGGGGTTTCGCGGTAGCCAGACGGGCGAGCTGGTCTTCGATAATTGCCGGGTGCCGGTCGAGAACGTGGTGGGCGTGGAGAATGCCGGCGTGGCAGTGGTGATGAGCGGTCTCGATCTGGAGCGCGCGGTGATTTCGCCGATCTGCGTCGGTATTGCGGAACGCGCGCTTGAGCTCGCGATTGACTATGCCAAGACGCGCCAACAGTTCGGCAAGCCGCTTGCAGAGTTCCAGATGATTCAATCGAAGATCGCCGACATGTATGTGTGGGTCGAGAGCATGCGCGCGCTGTGTTATGGCGTATTGGCCGAAGCGAACGATCTTGAGATCGGCGCAGGTGGGCGCGGCATGATCCATGCGCAGACGGCGGCTTCGCTGATGTACACCGCGAATACCCTGAATCTGGTGCTGAACGAAGCGCTGCAGATCTTCGGCGGCTACGGCTATATCTGGGAATCGGAGATCAATCGCCTTTATCGCTCGATCAAGTTGCTGGAAATCGGTGCCGGCACGACAG
>CAMATU010000212.1 GCA_945861225.1 Klebsiella pneumoniae | reverse complement strand
CCCGCGCGATCCTTGGTGGCGCGAAAGCCTGTTTTTGAGTCACTTCGAACAGCTCGCGCGGCTCGCCGTCAGGTGGTTGCCGCCCAAATTCGGCAAGCATTTCGAATACGAACCCGGCACACTGCGCCAAGCCCATGAGCCTTCTTCTTCATAAACACGACCGCGAGCGCCCCTAACATGTGTGGATTGATCGGTATCGTTGTTAAGCAGGCGGTGAATCAGAGCCTTTACGACGGCCTGACCGTGCTCCAGCATCGTGGCCAGGACGCGGCTGGCATCGCCACCTACGAGGACGGCCGGCTGTATTTGCGGAAGTCCAACGGCTTGGTGCGCGATGTTTTTCATACCCGGCACATGCTGAACCTCAAGGGCCGGATGGGCATCGGTCATGTCCGCTATCCCACCGCCGGCGCTTCCTCAACTGCCGAAGCGCAGCCGTTTTATGTTAACTCCCCGTATGGTATCGCGCTGGCCCATAACGGGAACTTGACCAACTCGGAACAGCTCAAGCGAGAACTTTTCCAGGACGGATTGCGGCATATCAATACCGATTCGGATTCGGAAGTTTTGCTCAATGTGTTCGCGCACGAACTGCAGAGTTTCGGTAAGCGCCGGATCGGACCGGAAGATATTTTTCGCGCGATTTCCCGGCTGCATAAGCGTTGTCGTGGTGGCTATGCGGCAGTCGCCATGATCACCGGTGTTGGCATCATCGGCTTTCGGGATCCACATGGAATTCGGCCGATCGTATTTGGACAACGCGAAACCGCGCAGGGCACGGAATACATCATCGCGTCCGAAAGCGTGGCGATTGATGTCTTGGGCTTCAAGTTGATTCGCGATATCGCGCCGGGCGAAGTCGTGTTCATCAGCAAGGAAGGGGAATTGCATTCGCAGCAGTGCGCGGATCAGGTGCGGCTCACCCCGTGCATTTTCGAACACGTGTATTTGGCCCGCCCCGATTCGATCATCGATGGCATCTCAGTGCACAAAGCGCGCATGCGGATGGGTGAGGCGCTGGCCCGCAAGATTCAACGCGAATGGGGCGCGCACGATATCGATGTGGTCATTCCGATTCCCGATACCTCACGCACCGCGGCGCTGGAACTCGCGCACGTGCTCGGCGTCGATTACCGCGAAGGGTTTATCAAGAATCGCTATATCCCGCGCACCTTCATCATGCCAGGGCAGGCGTTGCGGCGTAAGTCGGTGCGTCAGAAGTTGAATGCCATCGATCTCGAATTTGAGGGAAAGGCCGTACTGCTGGTGGATGATTCGATCGTGCGTGGCACGACTTCCTCGCAGATCATCGAGATGGCGCGTGAGTCGGGCGCGCGGCGGGTCTATTTTGCCTCGGCCGCACCACCCGTCGCGTTTCCTAATGTGTATGGCATCGATATGCCCACCAGCGATGAGTTGATCGCCCATAAGCGCTCCGTCGACGACATCTGCCGATTACTCGGCGCTGATCGCCTGATCTATCAGGATCTCGAGGATCTCGTGGAATGTGCGCGCCGGGGTAATCCGGCGATTGAGGCCTTCGATTTATCCTGCTTTGATGGCTGCTATGTGACCGGCGATGTCAGTGAAGGCTATTTGAACCGTGTCGAATTGCTGCGCTCCGATGAGGCGATGGCGAAACGCGCGGCGGCCAGCAATTCGTTACAGGATTTGTATACCTCGAGCGGCGTCGTAGTGGATATGAGCTGAGTGATGCTCGCATGAGGTCTGAAAGCAATTTCCCGCAACTCGGCTTGAGCACGCTTGGCGCGCGCGCCGGTGTGCGCCAGACGCATGAGCTTGAGCACAGTGATCCGCTCTATCTCACCTCGAGCTTCTGCTTTGAATCGGCAGCGCAGGCCGCGGCGGTCTTCGCGGGTGAAGAAGAGGGTAATATCTATTCGCGCTTCACCAATCCCACGGTGCGGGTGTTCGAAGAACGTCTGGCCGCGCTCGAGCGCGGTGAAGCGTGTATTGCGACTTCCTCCGGCATGAGCGCGATCCTGACCACCGTGCTGGGCTTGCTTGAGGCGGGTGATCATATTGTCAGTTCGCGCAGCATTTTCGGCACCACCACTGGGCTGCTGCAGTCACTCGCCAGATTCAAACTTGAAACCACGTTCGTTGAGCCGACGGACTTCGCCGCGTGGGAACGCGCGATCACCCCGCGCACGCGTCTGCTGTTTCTGGAAACGCCTTCGAACCCACTGACTGAAATCGCAGACATCGCAGCGCTCGCAGCGCTCGCCCATGCCCATCCACAATGTTTGCTGGTGGTTGATAACTGTTTCTGTACGCCCGCCTTGCAGCAGCCATTGCTGTTGGGCGCAGATATCGTGGTGCACTCAGCGACCAAATACCTGGACGGTCAGGGCCGCTGTATTGGCGGTGCAATTGTCACTAGCGCTGATCGAATTCGTGAGAAATTCTTTCCCTTCTTGCGCGCCGCTGGGCCCACCATGAGCCCCTTTAATGCATGGGTTTTTCTGAAAGGTCTGGAGACGCTCACCCTGCGCATGAACGCGCATAGCTTGAGTGCGCAAAGCGTCGCGCAATGGCTTACCGAGCAGGCGGGGGTGTCGCGCGTGTACTACCCTGGATTAACTGCGCATCCACAGCATGCGCTCGCCGCGCGCCAGCAACGAGGATCCGGCGGGATCGTGTCGTTCGAAGTGAATGGTGAACGGAGTGCGGCCTGGCGGGTCATCGACCGCGTGCGACTTTTTTCAATCACGGGCAATCTGGGCGACACCCGCAGCATCATTACCCATCCAGCCTCGACCACGCACGGGCGACTGAGTGCCGCCGCGCGCGCGGAGATCGGCGTGCATGAATCGTTGATCAGACTGTCGGTCGGCCTGGAGGACGTGGAGGATCTGCTGGCGGATCTCGCGCAGGCACTCGACCAGCGCTGAGCAGAGCATGAAAGGCTTTGCAGCAAACTGGACTGGCGTGTAAAGTCGCGCCCCTGAATTGAGGGTCCGGGCCAGGCTGATGGTCGCGCTGCGCCCGCTCTATTCTGCCTCTTTTACCACTGGAAGCCGTCTGCCGAGCAAGCTCGATTTCCGGTTACTCACACACCGGAGGGTGTCCCATGCCTGGTCGCAATTTCCTGTTCATTCCCGGCCCAACCAACATTCCAGAACGCGTGCGCCGCGCGATGGATGTGTTGCTTGAAGATCATCGCCGCGTGGATTATCCGGCAAGCGTTCTGCCGCTGTTCGAAGACCTGAAGAAAATCTTTGGTACCACCACCGGTAAGGTGTTCATCTTTCCCTCGTCTGGCACCGGCGGCTGGGAAGCGGCGCTCACCAACACCTTGTCGCCCGGCGACAAGGTGTTACATGCGCGCTATGGACAGTTCAGTCACCTATGGGCCGAGATGTGCCGTCGCCTGGGACTGGATATTCATGTCATCGAATGCGAATGGGGCACCGGCATTCCGCTGGAGGAATATCGCGCAGCGCTCGCGGCCGATACGCGGCATCAGATTAAGGCCGTGCTTGCTACACACAATGAAACTGCAACCGGGGTCACCAGCGATATTGGTGCCGTGCGCAAAATTCTCGATGAGCTCAAACATCCTGCGCTGCTATATGTCGATGGCGTCAGTTCCATTGGCTGCATTGAATTCAAGATGGAGCAATGGGGCGTTGATCTCGCAGTCGCCGGCTCACAAAAAGGGTTCATGCTGCCGACCGGCTTAGGGCTCGTCGGCGCGAGCCAAAAAGCGCTGGACGCATGTAAGACGGCGACCCTGCGCCGCGCGTATTTCGATTTTGAAGATATGCTTAAGAGCAACGAAGGCGGCTGGTTTCCGTATACCCCGGCCATGACTTTAATCCACGGCCTGCGCGAATCAGTCAATATCTTGTTTGAAGAAGGGCTGCCGAATGTCTACGCGCGCCATCGCCGGTTTGGCGAAGCTGTGCGGCGCGGGGTTGCCGCCTGGGGGCTGAAACTTTGCGCCAAAGATCCGCAATGGTATTCAGACACCGTAACGACCATCTGTGTCCCAGAGGGTATTGACAGCGCGAAAGTCGTCGCCCATGCCTATCAGCGTTACAACTTATCGCTCGGCGCGGGTCTCGCACAGGTGGCGGGCAAGGTATTCCGGATTGGTCATTTGGGTGACTTGAACGAAATCATGATCCTGAGTGCGCTGGCCGGCACCGAAATGGCGCTCCGCGATTGCGGCGTAATGGTGATCCCGGGTAGTGGCGTGGCTGCTGCTCAGGAGTACCTACGTACCAGCAATTCCGGCAAATGAAGGCCTGCACCTTACGCCAAATCCGACCTATGCCGGGCTGTGCTGCGATGGCACAATGCTGCCTGGCAATTAACAACATCAACGGAGGCCCACATGACGATTAAAACAGGCGACAAGATGCCCACCGGCACCCTAGGCGTAATGACCGACAAAGGCCCTGGCCAACTGACCAGCGCGGAATTGTTTGATGGCAAGAAGGTTGTGCTGTTCTCAGTGCCGGGCGCTTTCACCCCCACGTGCTCCGCTAAGCACCTGCCCGGTTTTATCGAGAACGCAGATAAACTCAAAGCGAAGGGCGTCGATACGATTGCCTGCCTCGCGGTAAACGACGCCTTTGTGATGGGTGCGTGGGCCAAGCAGAGTGGCGCGGAAGGCAAGATTACGATGTTGGCCGACGGCAACTGTGCCTATACCAAGGCGCTCGGGCTTGAACTGGATGCGAGCGGTTTTGGGATGGGCCAGCGCGGTCAACGTTTTGCGTTGGTCGTTGAGAATGGCGTCGTGAAGCACACCTTCATCGAAGCCCCGATGGAATTCAAGGTCAGCTCGGCCGAACACATTCTTGCGAATATCTAAGATCAAGAATACCGCCTCACGCCTGTTCGCTCGCGAGCATGCGTGAGACGGAATTGCCTGACGGCGCGAATGAGCGCTTCTCAGCGGCTGAGTTCCGCCGTGAGGCGCTGCTCTTCATCGACTGGATCAGTGGCTATCTAACCCAGCTCGAACACTATCCAGTCCGGGCCATGGTCGAGCCCGGAGCGCTGCGTAAATTGTTGCCGCCGTGCGCGCCCAGCAGTGCCGAAACTGCGGACGCCATCATCGCGGATCTCGAAGAGTTGATTCTGCCGGGGCTTACGCATTGGCAATCCCCCAATTTTTTCGCCTACTTTCCCGCTAATAGCTCGGTTCCTTCCATCATGGGCGATCTCGTCTCGGCCGCGCTGGGGGTGCAGGGCATGCTCTGGATCACCAGCCCCGCGTGCACCGAATTGGAATCGCATATGCTCGACTGGCTGGTGGATCTGTGCGGCCTGCCGGCGCACTTCAAATCCACTGCTGCGGGCGGAGGCGTGCTCCAGGATTCCGCCTCAAGCGGCTTGTTGTGTGCGTTGCTCGCGGCGCGTGAAAGCGCCAGTGGCGGCCAAGCCAACGAAGTGGGCTGCCAAGGAAATTTAACGGTCTACGGTTCGACCCAAACCCATTCGTCGCTCGATAAGGCCGTGATGGTGGCGGGCCTCGGTCGCCGGAACTTGCGCAAGATTGCGGTGGATGCGGCCTATGCGCTGGACCCTGCGGCACTCAGTGCACAACTCGCGGCGGATCGCGCGGCCGGCCTGGTGCCGTGCCTGGTGTGTGTGACCTTGGGTACCACGTCTACGCTTGCCTTCGACCCGCTGCCAGCGATTGGCGAGATCTGCCGGCGCGCAGGGGTGTGGCTGCATGTGGATGCGGCCCTCGCCGGCAGTGCTGCAGTGTGTCCGGAGTTTCGTCCGCTGCTTGCCGGGCTCGAATTTGCGGATAGCTATTGTTTCAATCCGCATAAGTGGCTGCTGACCAATTTCGATTGCAGCTGTCTGTACGTCGCCGATCGCACCCGCCTCACGCGCGCGCTCAGCATCATGCCGGAATATCTGCGCAATACCGCGAGCGACGCGGGGAATGTCATCGATTATCGAGATTGGCAGATCCCGCTTGGCCGGCGCTTTCGTGCACTTAAGCTGTGGTTTGTACTGCGCCGCTATGGCGTGGCTGGGTTACAGCAGCATATTCGCAGGCACGTGGCCATGACCACCCAACTTGCGGCGCAGATTGCCGCCGATCCGCGCTTTGAAATCGCGGCGCCGGTCACGCTTAATCTGGTTTGCTTTCGTTATCGTGGCGCGGATGAAATAAACGCGGCCCTGTTGGAGACGTTGAATCAAAGCGGCCAGATTTATTTGTCACACACCGTGTTGAACGGGCGCTTTGTGTTGCGTTTGTGCATTGGGCAACCGCGCACGGCGCTGCGGCACGTGGCAGCCGCCTGGAAATTTATCAGCGCAACGCTCGATGAATTGTTGCCTTAGCCAAGATGGCAGGAGATCGAAATGCGCGTCATGAGAATTGGTTTTACGCTGGTCCTGTGTGCGGGGATTACCGCCAACGCGCTGGCAGCTGACTATGCCGCGTTACTCGGGCGCCTTAAGGCCAATGACTTCACAGTCGACTTTCGTGCGCTACGTCTGGCGTATACGCAAACGCCAGACTATCACCCGAACTCCAGTGCCGCGCGTGAGTTTAGAAAACAAGTGCAGACCGCCCTGGAGAGCAAAGACTATAAGGGCGCACTAAAGGCTGCCGATGCCTGGCTCGCGACCGAGTATATGAACCCCTTCGCGCAGCTTGGCGCGGCACGGGCGCACGATGCGCTGGGTGAGGCGGAACAAGCGCGCTTCCATAATCGGGTGGCAGACGGCATTTATAATTCGCTCTGTTTACCCGGGCAGGGCCGAGCGGCGAGCGCGCCCTGCCAGGTGATTTCGCTCGATGAAGAGCATTTCTACTTGGCGCGCCACCAGTTCCAGGTGGGCGCGCAATACGAAGAGACCTGTTTAGTCGATAGTCCATGCAGCGTCTATGAGGTCAGGGCGCCAAATTCGGAGGTGCTCGACGACATTCATTTCGACGTTTCCATCCCCTTTGCCTATCAGCAGGCGCACAGCCAGGCACCGGTCGGCGCTGCCGGAAAGCCTTAAACTTCCGGGCCCCGGTGGCCGCTAGCTCCTTAGCAACCTCTGCCACTTTCGGAGCCCAGACCTCGTATGACTACCGCCACCGCTCAGCAGAAAGCCGCCCCCCAGGTACGCGTGGAACCCGTGTATGTGTTCGGGTGCAGGATTAATGACAATAAATTCGACGAAGGGAGTGCCGCGATTGCGACGCGCTTCCATGGCGTCACGCCCGGCACCTGGAATGGGCGCAACGCCAATGGTTATGCGATTCCCTGGCGTAACAGTGAGGGTCAGGCACTGCCACTACGCGCGTTGAGTGAGTACCTGACAGAGTTTCTGAAATACGCCAAGAGCAACCCCACCGTGCAATTCCGAATCGCCCGGTTTGCGTGTGAGAAAGATGGCCATAAGGATTCAGTGCTCGCGCCCTTGTGGCGTAATGCCCCACCGAACTGCGCGCTGCCCGCCATCTGGCAGCGCGAGTTAGGTCTGTCTGAGGTCGCCAAGGTGTTGATTTTTGATCCGCTCGCGCGGCTCAAAAATGCCGCCTGGCAGGACATACTGCGCCGTTACCTGGTGGTTAACCTGCCGTTATGGGGCGTCACGAAATGCGAGTTTCTAAGCAGTGGCGGCCCGCGTGATTGCGCCTTCACGGCGAATGCCGCCAATGATCTCGGTTATCGGCATCGCGAGATTCGCGCCGATCCGCATTACTACAAGGAACAGGCGACTATCGCTTCCGAAATGCTGGCGATTTGGCATTCTACGCACCTGCTGAGCATCACGGATCCGGATCAAACCTCCGTCCTGAGCCACGTGCGGATTCTCAATTACGCGACACGCGACGGCTTGCTGGTCGATGATCTCAGTCTGGATGGGAATGTTTGATCGCCCCATCTCACACCGCAGCCACTAGCAACAACGTCGCACACTACGCCAGCGCCGATCCGTTTC
>CAMATU010000211.1 GCA_945861225.1 Klebsiella pneumoniae | reverse complement strand
CCCTCACCGGCAAGGTGACGCCGGTTTGAACGACAACCCCAAAATCGTCCATTAACTTACTGACAAAGATAAGCGGTCAACTGCCGTTTCTAGGATAAATCAATCACCACCAGAGTTCGCCGCGCACAAAAGCCTGCGCGGCGGCGCTTTGTGGTCGCGCGAAGAAATCCGCGGCTGGCGTATGCTCGAGTAGACAGCCACGATGCAAAAACAGGATTTCTGTGGCAAGTCGCTGCGCTTGCGGCAGATCGTGAGTCGATAACACGATCTTGGTGCCGGTTGCGGCAATCTCGGTAATGAGTTGCTCGACCGCGCGCGTCGCGGCCGGATCGAGATTCGCAGTGGGCTCATCGAGAAACAATACTTCGGGCGCCAGCACCCAGGCCCGCGCCAGCGCGAGGCGCTGTTGCTCGCCACCCGAGAGCACCCGCGCTGCGCGTTGTGCGAGTGCACCCAAGCCGGTCAATTCGAGTACCGCGCGCACGCTTTTCACGCGCTCCACCTGCGGCATTTTGTGGATGGCGAGCACGTACTCAATGTTCTCTGCGACACTTCGCCGCAGCAACACGGGACGCTGAAAAACCATCGCCTGGCGGCGCCTTAAATCTCGCACACCGCTCTGCCAGTGCAACCGGCCGGCAGTTGGGGTTAGCAGGCCATGACAGAGTTTGAGGAGCAGCGTTTTACCAGCGCCGTTAGCGCCCAACACCACCGCCGGCCCCCCGGCCTGTAAGGTGAATGAAATCTTATCCAATAGAGAAACGCCACCGACGGAATATTCCACCGCCGCGCAAGACAGCGGCAGTAAAGTTCCCGACGCTCGCCGCGCTGACAATGACATCTTAAGCGGCGCGCGGTGTATTGAATTCGCGCAATCCGAAGACTGCGCAATTCACCAACAACGCGATCAGAATCAAGATCAAGCCAAGCGCAAGTGCGAGTGCTAGGTTGCCGCGGGAAGTCTCCAAAGCAATAGTGGTAGTCATTACGCGGGTCACGTGTGCGATATTGCCACCGACGATAAGTACTGCCCCCACTTCCGCAATCGCTCGGCCGAATCCAGCGAGAATTGCGGTTAATAGACTGTAACGCCCTTCCCACAACAAGGTCCGTAGCGCTTGTCCGGCGTTCGCGCCCAAAGAGCGCAGTTGCTCTGCGTACTCCGCCCATAAATCTTCCAAGGTTTGCCGACTCAATGCGCAAATGATCGGTGTCACTAAGATTATTTGCGCGATCACCATCGCGCTCGGCGTGAACAACAGACCCCAACTTCCGAGCGGCCCCGTGCGCGACAGCATCAGATACACCAGCAGGCCAACCACCACGGGTGGTAGGCCCAGCAAGGCGTTGCTCGCCACGATAAGCAGTTTCCGTCCTGGAAAACGGGTCACCGCAAGCAGCGCACCCAAAGTCAACCCGACCACCGCCGAGCAGGCCACCGCAAGCAGGCTTACCTTCAATGAGAGACTAACCGTTTCGAGCAATACCGCATCGCCTCGTGACACGAGCTGCCACGCCATCTGCGCAGCCTCGGTAAGCTCATTCATGAGGCAATGCTTAAATAGGAGATGACCGACATAAATATGTAGGGTTGAAATAATATTCATTGATTCTAGAATCGCTTGCCCGGCGCCGCAAACGTATTTTTTTATGCAAACAGCAACATGAATTTTTAAATGATCAAAAAACCCAATACAGCTGGTAACCACTCTGCGCGCGGCAAGTTATTGCTTGCGCTCCTACTTGGCGTGCCGTTTAGCGCACTGGCGACAGACGCCGCGCTGCTCGAGGTGTTACGGAATAACCAGCTCATCACGCAGGCCCAGTACGAAGCGCTGCGGCAAGTTGCGACTCCTGCGCCTGCGTCACCTGTGGCAGTCGGGCCGCAGGCCGACCAAGATGTCCTCGATGTGCTGCTCGCCAATGAACTCATCACGCAGGCCCAGTTCGCAGCGCTGCGCATTAAGGGCGGCCAGGAAAAAATGACCAATCCCGAGGCCAAGCCAGCGCTCAAGGAAGGCTTCAAGTTACAGACGCAAGACAAAACCTTTACCGCCCAGATCGGCACGTATTTTCAGATGGACAGCGCGCTGTATGGCGACGACGAAACCGATTTTTCGAGCGGGACGGAATTGCGCCGCGGGCGGATGTCACTTGGCGGCACCCTGTTTACCGACTGGGATTACAAATTCGAAGCGGATTTCGCAGGGACGACGCAGGGCGGCTCGACCAACAACGTCACCGTCACCGATGCCTTTCTGCGTTGGAATGGCATGCGCCCATTCGCCATTACAGCGGGTAACTTCAAGGTGCCTTTTGGCCTGGAGGCAGTCGGCAGCGGTAAATACACCACGTTCATTGAGCGCGCCCTGCCCTTCGCGTTTGTGAATTTGCGACGCCTGGGCGGGATGGCGTCAACCAATGGCGACAACTGGACCGGATCGTTGGGCCTGTTTGGCGACACAGTCACGACTCAGAATAACGATGATGAAGGCCAAGAGGTTGCCGGGAGATTCACCTTCGCTCCCTGGTTCGAGGCGGATCGAGCACTACATTTCGGACTCGCCGGCGCGTGGATCTCCCCTCAACAGACCTCCCTGGCGGCCGGCTCGGCGGGTCGTTTTCAAGAAACGGTGGCCTTCCGGGCCAAACCTGAGAGTAATCTCCTATCGGACAGTCTGATCGCAAGTACCGGCTTGACCGCTGCGGGAAGAACCTTCGGTCGCAGCAGCGGACGGCTGGTTGATACCGGCAATATTCCCGGCAATGTCGATAGCTTCGTATTAGCGGCCGCAGAAATCGCCGGTGTTTATGGTCCATGGTCGCTGCAGGGCGAGTACACCCGCAGTGAGGTTAGTCGCGAGCGCTTTGGGGATCTCAGTTTTGACGGCTACTACCTCTATGGCAGCTGGTTTGTCACTGGCGAGTCGCGCAATTACCGGGGCGATAAGGGGGTGTTTGATATTGTGTTACCGAAGCAAATCTTCAACCCTCGCTATGGCGGCTGGGGCGCGTGGGAACTCGCCATTCGCTATAGCGCGCTTGATCTCAACGACGGCTTAGTCGCAGGCGGTGACATCGAAGATTTGACCGTGGGCCTCAACTGGTACCCGAACGCGTATGTGCGCGTCATGGCAAATTATGTCTCGGTGTTGGCACTACGTGGCGGCGCCCACGACGGGGACAATCCGGACCTGTTTCAAATGCGCCTCCAGTTCGCTTATTGAGGCCTAAAGCAAACCGCGCGCGATGGATCTTGCGGAACGTAGCCCGAGGTAAATAAATGTGACAGGCGGCAAATGGGGCTTGTGAAAAATCGGGCCTGTTTCACATAATCCATTTCATGGACCCCGCCTCGGCGGCTGCACTTAGGAGACACGATTCAATCCCACTTGCGTTTGTGAAAGAAGACTAAGCAATGCCCGCCGCCGCCTTAAACTTGCAGCCATTGTTCGCATATCCGCGCGCTCAGGAGCGCCGCCGCAGCCTGCGGCAGGAGACGACCTGCAACGCGCTCATTCGGTTATCGGCGGCACTCACGTTCAGATGCCAGATCCGAAATCTATCGTTAGAAGCGGCGCAGGTCAGATGCGAACCACGTTACGCGCTATTGGTTCACCCACGGACCGGCCCGGTAAATCCACTTGCCAGTCGTCCGCTCGAACTTTCGATTGCTTTTCCGCTGGCGGGCACCGTGCGCGGGTTTTCAGCCCGTTGCCGCACGCGGTACTGCGTGCCGCTGCCGGCCGAAATCGGCGCTGAGGCGGGTATGGTATTGGGTTTGGAGTTTATCGACCTTGAACAAGGACCCCAGCAGCTGCTGGCAAATTTCCTGGGATCGCTGACGGACTAAGGACCGGGGTCCTAATCGCCCTCCACACAGCAGCAATTGCGGCCCAGATATTTAGCTTGATAGAGTGCGCGATCTGCGCGCTCGAATGCCTCCTCAACTGTATCGTTCACCCGAAACGTCGCGACCCCGCAGGACACAGTGACCGGAACCCGCGCGTCCTTGAAGCGGAACTTGCTCGCGCCGACGATGCTGCGCAGTTTGTCCGCCACCGTCACCGCGCCCTCAAGGTTGGTTTCCGGCATGATCAAAACAAATTCTTCGCCGCCGAATCGACAGATCAGATCAACCCCGCGGACATGTTTGCGTAACGCGGCGGCCACTGCAGCGAGCACCTTGTCGCCTGTGGCGTGACCGAATTGATCATTGATATTTTTGAATAAATCCAAATCGAAGATAGCCAGGGATAAAGTTCCGCCTTCGCACTGCCAGCGCGCGTATTCGCGCTGCATTCCTTCCATGTAGCCCAGCCGGTTGTACACGCCGGTGAGGGGATCGAGCAGACTCAGGCTTTGTTGTTCATCGAAGTCGGTCCGTAACTGCGCCATCTCCGTTTCCAGTTCAGACAATCGACGCAAGGATTTCGTCAGGTGCTGGCTGGCATCCTGGTGTTGCCCACTTTCGGTTTTGAGATGAACACTGAGGGTATCCTCTAACTTCACCAGCTCCTCGGTCACAAAAAACTTGAGCTCGTCCAGCTGCTTTTCTTCTGTAATGCGCCCTTTGATTTGATCTACGTGCGTCTGCAAGGTGGTTTGCATCAGGGCCGCGTTCCTTACGGAGTCCTCATGCGCATGTCCGCTGCGCCGCAGGTTAGCGCGGAATTCTTCGACTCTGCGCGCGATATTTTTCAGAAAATCGCCCAACTTCTGCAGTTCGGCATCGAAACTGTTGCGTTCAGCCTTGAGCGCCTCTCCGAGGCTACTTGCCGCCATCATCAGCTCCAGCGGATTCGCAGCGGTAGTCAGCCGCGATCTGATGGCATCAAGGTCGCGATTTTTAGCGTCGGACGTCGCCACCACTTCCAGTACATGCAGCAAAGGCTGGCGCGCGCTTTCAAGACTTTCTGCAGGCGCGTGCGCCGCCCCATTGGCCAGCGCAAACGACAAACTGGCGGCGGCTTCTTCGGCGGCGTTCAACCAGGCGCTGCGGCTACGGGTTTGCTCAACGCGAGTGCGTAAATGGTCGATTGTGCTGCGTAATTCACCTTCAATCTTCAGCGACTTCAGTAACCGCCCTAACGGTTCTTCGCTATTAGTGCCTGGTTGTTCCGCATGAGCTTCGCGCAGCTTCAGCTGGCGATTGATTAAAAGAGCAGTTTCTCGCGCGAGTCGATTGCGCTCATCGCTCGTCGTTGCCTCCGTTAGCCGTCGGTGTAATGAGCGGCCCTCTGCAACGGCTTCGGATTCAAACTGAAGTTGTCCCAGCAGCTCCGCGAGCTGTTGGGGGGAAGAAGATGAAGCGCCGCGCCCGAGCTCGGTGGCAATCAGGTGGTCCACCGCTTCGTCAATCAGGGCCAGCGCGGCGGTACTGTTCGGGGTACTTTTCAGGGTCAGGCCGAGGCGCTTAAGGCGCTCGTCCAGATCAGCATCTTGGCCACGAAACGAAAACACCAGCTTTACCACCGCACGCTGTAGTCGCGCGAAATGGTTGATCCCGAAGCTGCCGGTCTTGTTCTCGACGTGCTCCGGATTGATCTGGGGCGTTGCTATGGTCATGTACACAGCCTGCTGGTTGGATTCCGTGGCCCGCAGCGAGCCTTGCTTTCCAATCACTGCACTTTACGTACGGTGCTGTCCCAGGATAAGGACTGGTGTTAGAAAGGGAGGCCCGTTTACCGAGCTCCTTCTTTAGCGACCAGGAAGTCGACGACCTTTAAAACGGCTTCCTGCCCCCCGGCCATTTGGGCCCCGGTGCGGTATTTGCCATTCACGATCACCGATGGCACACCCGTAATGCCGGAGTCACGGGTGTATTGCATGGCCAGCTTTACCTTGCCGTCGATCGAGAATCCCGTATACGCCGATTTGAAGTCCGCCTCGTTAATCCCGTTTTGTCCAACGAAGCGAATAATTCCAGCTTCGTCGAAAATCTTCTGCGCCTCCTCATGGATTGCCCGGAACATTGGGGTGTGGAACTTATCCAGCACGCCAAGTGCCTCGGCCGCGAAATAGGCGCGACTATGCGGCACCCAATTTTCAGCGAAAACCGCTGGCATACGGCGGAAATTAACGTTCGCCGGTTTGGTTTCCAGCCATTTTGAGATTAGGGGTTCGAAGTGGAAGCAATGTGAGCAGCCGTACCAGAAGAGTTCGAGAACTTCGATTTTGCTTGGGTCCTGCACCGCGAGCGGCGTCGCCAAAAGCTGATAATGCTCGCCCTCGCGATAAGTTTCCGCGCCGGATGCGCTCAGCGCAGCGAGGGTTAATAAGCCGGCAAACAAGAAGCGATGCATGACGACGACTCCGACGGTTGGGGTTTAATGAAGGCCTTCGAGATACTTGGCCACGCTATCGATTTCGGCTGCCGTCAGGCGGGCCGCAATCGAGCGCATGATTTCTTTTGGATCGGTGCTGCGCTCACCGGATTTATAGGCTTGGAGCTGCAAGACGGTGTATTTCGCATGTTGACCGCGCAGCGCAGGGTACTTAGCCCCGGGATTTCCCGCCCCGTTGGGCCCGTGACAGGCCATGCAAGCCGGAACATCGGTCGCTTTGTTGCCACCGCGGTAGAGCGTGGCGCCGAGCGTCGTGTCAGCGACATCAACCGACGCGATGGTGAGCGATTGACCGGCAAAATACGCTGCAATCTCGGCCATATCCTGTTCGCTCAGGGAGGCGGCCATGCCGTTCATGTTCGGATTCTTGCGTGCGCCGCTTTTGAAAGCTTGCAACTGCGCCACTGTATAGGTGGCGTGCTGGCCGGCCAAATTTGGCCACTCAGGGTTGAGCGTGCTGTTACCATCAATGCCGTGACAAGCGGTGCAGGGCATTGCTTTAGTCTTGCCGTCATCAGCAAACGCCGTCGCCGCCAGCAGCGCCAAGGCAAGACCCAAAATTTTGTTGATATGATTCATCGACTGCTCAATTTTCGAAAGACTCGGCTGATTATAACCCGCGATCGTTGGCGAATTTGCACGTCGCTCGGCGCTAAATATACCGCGAATGGCCAGCCCTTCCGTATTACTCAGAGCGAGCTTTCTTTTTAGTAGCGTAGGCATGAACCCCTTATGAACTTTGTTGACCCCGCACATGCCTATTTCCGCCGCGCGCAGTTTGTTCTGAGCGCCCCGAATATTCACGATCTGCCGCCGGACGACAGCATTGAAATTGCGGTGGTCGGTCGCTCGAATGTCGGCAAATCGAGTGTCCTGAACGCGTTGTGTGACCAACGAGGTCTGGCGCGCACCAGTCGAACCCCAGGTCGCACGCAGCACATCGTGGTGTTCGATCTGGCGCAAGGCAGGCGGTTGTTAGATCTTCCTGGCTTTGGTTACGCCGCCGTGCAGCGCACGCTCCGCGCGCATTGGGGGGAGCTAGTGCCGCGTGTGCTCCAGGAACGGCGCG
The DNA here is from genome assembly GCA_945861225.1 of Klebsiella pneumoniae. GTDB lineage: Bacteria > Pseudomonadota > Gammaproteobacteria > CAIKBL01. The sequence goes on along the minus strand of CAMATU010000211.1, from coordinate 603 downwards.
GATTGGTCGGCTTGCTATTGCTCGCCGATGCACGCGCGCCACTGAAAGAAGAAGAGCTCGGCTTGGTGAATTGGTGTCTGCAAAGTGGCGTGCCGGTGCAACTCGCCTTAAATAAGGCCGACAAACTCAATCGCGAGGCTGCGCTCAAGGCCATCCGCTTGTTGCAAACCTCGCTAAGGTCAATGGGCGTGGCGGCAGCGCCAGTATTGGTGTCGGCCACTACGAAGGCCGGCATCGACCAACTGCGGGGAGTGTTGCACGCCTGGTATGAGGAAGGATTAAAAAAAGGCCCCGGTCTTAATACGTAGGGGGATTAAAGGTCCCGGGGCCATTGGTGTGATCGTGCTGGGGAAGCGCGATCACGCCCTGCCAGGGAGGGGAACGGCAGGGACGTTCTAGGAACGTGCTAGAACAGACTCTGGCTTTTCAGATTAGTTCCAGACCACACGTTGGCCGAGGGGAAAATAGGTGTAAGCGGGGCGTTCCCCCGCGGCAGCCAGGTCAGGCGCCGTACTTGCGGCGGAATTTATCGACGCGGCCTGCGGTATCGACAACCTTCTGGTGCCCGGTATAGAACGGGTGGCAGGCTGAGCACACATCGAC
>CAMATU010000210.1 GCA_945861225.1 Klebsiella pneumoniae | reverse complement strand
ACCTTGTGGCCGCTCGCGACGGGCAAGGGCCTGGAGTTGCTCACCACGCTGCCTGATGAACTGCCGCTCGCTTACGGCGACTTCGGCCGCCTCACCCAGTGCCTGATGAATCTCGCCAGCAATTCACTCAAGTTCACCCCCGCCGGCCGGCCGCGTCGAGATTTCGATTGAGCTACAGGGGGATTCGCTAGTCTTCCGGGTTACAGACACGGGGATCGGGATACCAGCCGACAAGATTGATAGTCTCTTTACCGAGTTCAAGCAGACCGATGCCACGATCGCCTCCGAGTACGGCGGAACCGGGCTCGGGTTATCGATCTCCCGCAAGTTCGTCGAGCTGCACGGCGGACGGATCTGGGTCGAGAGCGAGGTCGGTCGAGGTTCGGTGTTCAGCTTCGAAATTCCGTTACGGGTCGAACCGGGGGTCGCATGAGTAGCCGGACTATCCTCTACGAGGACAACGAACTGAACCGCCGCGCTCTCCGGCGACGAGCAGAAAGCCAAGGAGGCCGGCGCCACGGCCTACCTCGCGAAACCTTACAGCCCGCGTGAACTGCTCGCGCTGATCCGCCAGATTCTTCCCGAGGACTGAGCACACCGTGGCCGTAAGCCGCAAGGTTGCCGGGACAACGGATTATCCGTGCTCACGCTGCGGCATTTTCGTCCTCGCGTTTCACCAACGAGACACTCGACAAGCCCCGCCAGCTCGCGCAGCGGGTGCGTAATGGTGCGAAGTGTATTCCCCACTCTGGCTATCGACGCTCATCGCGAACCAACGGCTTGTTTCGCGGTTACCAACACGCGCTCACGGTTAGTGCCCCAGTGCAGCCGGGGCTGCTGCGCCCGCCAGGTTCCGCTGGATCAGGAACGCGCGGATCGACTCGACCTCGCCTTCGCTCATGACGTCTTTGAAATCTCGCATGCCATTTCGGCGCAGGGTTCCGTCGTACACGACGTGCTTGAATGCCGCTCTCGACAGCATCATCGGCGAACGACGTAAATCGGGCAGGAAGCCACTGCCCGTGTGGCAGATGAAGCAATAGGCCTGATAATGCTTTGCGCCCACGGCCGCGTCCCCCGTGGATGCCTCGGCCTGAGTCGCAGCCACGATCGGCGGACGTTCCTGGGGCGGGAATGGGGCTTCCTGCGCGGTGGCGCCCAATTTGAACACCATAAGCCGCCCAGGACGACGCGGCTCCGGCGGTGCATCGCTCGACGCCGTCTTGCCGTTGACGCCGACAGTGCCGCCGACGCCCTGCATGACCGCCACATACTGTTCTCCATCCAGTCGATAGGTAATCGGCGGTGCGATGATCCAGGCCTGTGTCGGATAAGACCAGAGCACCCGGCCGTCTTCTGCCGCATAGGCATTCAGCGCGGATCCCGCACCGCCAAACACCAGATCACCACCGGTTGCCAGCAAGCCGCCGTTGAAGGTGGTCGACTGCTGCACACGCCAGCGGGCTTTCTGCGCCACCGGATCCCAGGCGATCAGGCTACTGGTATTGGCCGGGGCGGGTGGCTGGGGTGTCGCACCGGGACGCGGCTCGGCGAAAGCCTGAGCGATGTTCAATCCTACCGGCTGGTAGGTATAGGTTGCGGGATCGCTGTAGCTGAAGGCGCTGATGATAGAAGGAATGTAGACTAGGCCGAGTTTCGGATTCAGCGCCATGGGAGTCCAGTTATGCGCGCCGCGCGGACCCGGAATCACCCTGGCGGGTGCATCCACGTAACGAACACCGGGACGTTCGACCGGGCGACCCGTCGCGAGATCGATGCGTTCGGCCCAGTTCTGTTCCGGAACGAAAGATTCCGCGGAAATCAGTTTGCCCGTGGCGGCGTCCAGCACGTAGAAGAACCCGTTTTTCGGAGCCTGCATCAGGACGTGACGCTTCTCTTCATTGATGGTCAGGTCCGCAAGCATCAAGGGCTGCGCGGCGTTGAAGTCCCAGCTTTCGCCTGGATTCACCTGGTAGTGCCAGACGTAGTCGCCCGTCTCCGGCTTGAGCGCGACGATCGACGCCAGAAACAGGTTGTCACCTTTCCCATCGGAGCGCTTGAGGTGATTCCAGGGACTGCCGTTGCCCGTGCCTACATAGACCAGGTCGGTGACCGGGTCGTAGACGATCGCATCGTACGGCGCGCCACCGCCACCGGTGAGCTTCCAGGTTTCGCCGGACCAGGTCGCATTCGCCTTCTCCGCAAAAATCTTGTCACTCGTCGCACCGTCCGGTTTGCCCGCCGGATTGGGCGCGAGATAGAACCGCCAGGAAAGTTTGCCCGTGTCGGCGTCATAGGCCGACACATAGCCCCGCACACCGAAATCCGCGCCGCCCTGACCGATTAGAACCTTGCCCTTCACCACCCGCGGTGCACCGGTAATTGAATAGGGACGCGTGGTATCCGTGGTTTGAGTCGCCCATACCTGCTTGCCGGTCTCGCGATCGAGCGCGATCAGGCGCCCGTCGAGCGCACCGAGATAAACCTTGTCCTGCCACAACGCGACACCGCGATTGACCACGTCGCAACAGGCATCGAAGGCCTTGGCCCCGTCAACCTTTGGGTCGAACATCCAGAGTGTGTGCCCGGTCAGGGCGTCGAATGCATAGACCTTCGACCAGGCGGTGGAGACGTAGATGACAGCGTCAGCGACCAGCGGCGTGGCCTCTTGACCACGATCAGTGTCAACCTGCGCCCACCAGGCCAACCCAAGTTTGCCGACGCTCTGCTGGTTGATCTGCGCCAGCGGACTGTAACGCTGCTCGGAATAAGTTCGCCCGTAGCTCACCCACTCGGCATCGGCGCCGCTATCCGCGGCCACGATTCGCGCTCCGTCCACGCGGCGCAAGCCGTCTGCCTGCGTTGCCATCGCCACTGATAGGACGACAGCCGCACCGAAAACCAATCTGTTCGTTCGCATCTCTTCCCCATCTTCAGAGTGTCAGCGTATTAATTAATGCTTGTATGAACAGAGGAATTCCCGCCTGCGTCACGCGCCAGAAGTGAACCGCCCCGTTTCTTTACGCCCGGGCAAAATAACTGCCCCTTTTAGCGAAATCTAGTCCGTCTGTGATTGAATTCGATTGTCGCCGACAGGAATCACGGCGCTGCGCGCTGTGCGTTTATCTGGATCTGCACCGGACAACGACACAAGTAATGTCGCATTGAGACCCGCCCGCATTGCGTCATGCGCGAGCGACTTACCCGAGATGCTGACGAACAAAAGCACCAATGCGTTCGATTGCCGCCTGACCTTCGTCCAGCATGGGCGCGAAGAAATGCCAGACGTGAATCATGTCCGGCCAAATTTCGACGGTGACATCGACGCCGGCGGCCTGCAGTTTCCGCAGCGGCCGGGAATTTTCCGCAGACAGCGAGTGACTGTGACGGCTACGCTGTGCTGCGCCGGAGCGAATGACGGCCGCCGACCGAGGCTGTCTCACGAAGGCGACCTTCAATTTTCCTGATAGCGGACACTTAGAAACCCGGTTGATCGGCGCGCGTCAGCGCGTCCCCTTCGAACCGGTGGTTTGAGGGCGCCTGTACTTCTGAACATAAGAGTCCAGTAAGCGTCGGATCATTTTCTGATACGGCGCGTTATGCTGGCCAGCCTGCTCCTTGAAAAACTCGATACTCGCTTTGCTCAGTGAAATAGTGACCTTGACGGAATCGTCCCGAAGCGCGAGCTGCTCCGGAGATGGCAAAAAGTCCTCTACGATCTCGAGTTCGCCTAATTCTTCGTCGCTGTATTTAATTTTGGGTTTCATAGACTTTCTTGCCTTTTCGCCAGTAACCCGCGCCGATGATTCGAATCACTCTATTTCGATAGATAAACCTGACCGTCAGAATCCCACCGCCGACTTGCCCGAAACAATAAAAACGCGCTTCTCGGGCAGTGGTGTGAGTAAGGTCTCGCGCAATTACACGCTTGGGATCAAGGAAAGCCATCTGCGCTTCCGCAAACGCAACGCCATGTTTCTCTTGATTCGCCTCGTCCTTCGCGGAATCCCACTCAAAGCTGGGCTTTGCCATGCCTGGAGTATAGGTGGGCCAAGGATTCTTCTCCATACCAACGTATGGCCATAAGTATGGCTTATGAAACGGACCGCGTGGCGCGACCGTTCAGCCCGATCACCGCGCCTTCGCCCCATGGAATCCGTAAGTCGGCAAGCTTAGAATCCTCGCGTCCAGTGGGACTGGATTGGGTTTGCTCACATCTGCGATTCGTTACCTGCGACACTCACGAACACCTGAACGGGGGGCATTTGGAGATGCGCACGATTTCGCAGCCGACAAGCCCCGTCAGAGTCGCGCCGTGAGCGCGCCCTCCGAAGCAGCGTACAAAGCCCTCGAGCGTGAACTCGCGAGCGCGCGTGCCGCCGAGGCCGCAAGCGCCATTGAAAACGCGCGGCTCGAGACAGCGGCACGCGAGGCCTCGAGGTATCAGGCTGCCAGCGCCGAGGTGCTGCAGGTCATCAATTCCTCGGTTTCCGACCTGCAAGCGGTCTACGACAAGATTCTCGAGAGCTGCGAGCGACTGCTGGACGTGGACGCGATCGGCGCGTGGACGGCGGAAGCGGACGGCATGGTGCACACCCGGGGTCTGCGTGGCGCGCCCGAGGTGATCGAAAAAATTGCGCCGATCTGGCCGCTCCCGATAACGAATTCCATTTACGCCGCGACGGTGGCCGAACGCCGTGCGTTCAACATCCCCAGCTACCGGCTGATGGAAGCCCGACCGACCGCCGCGCAGCGTATGTATGAGGTGCTTGGCGATCTGTCCGGGCTTTCGGTGCCGATGATTGTCGACGGCCGCCTGGCCGGCACTCTCGGCGCGATGCGCATTCCGCCGCGCCCGTTCTCGGACCAGGACGCCGCGCTGCTCCAGGGCTTTGCCGATCAGGCGGCCATCGCGATCCAGAACGCCCGCCTGTTCAACGAGACTCGGACCGCGCAGAAGCACCAGGCGGCGCTCGGGGAGGTGATGCGCGCGATGTCGGAGTCGCCGAACGATGCGGGGCCGGTGTTCGATGTCCTGCTTGATCGTGCAATCGAGATCAGCGGTGCGGCAGGCGGTTTCATCAGCCGCTTCGATGGCGAGCAGCTTTATCCGGTTGCGCGACGTGGCCTCTCGCCGGAACAGGAAGCGACGTTCCTGGCGTCTCCCTGGTCGAGACCCCACCAGCCGGGGCGGGGGTCACTGCAGGGGCGCGCTATCCTCGAATGCCGGGCAGCACAGGCCACCGATATTGAGCAGGATGCTGACTTTACCGACGTGCGCCCTTTTACCGGTCACATTCGCAGCGGCATCGCGTTCCCCCTGCTGCGCGAGGGCCGCCCGATCGGCGCCCTCTCGCTTGGGTTTGCCGTCGCGGGCCCCGTGGCCGACGATACCGCTCGTCTGCTGCAGCGCTTCGCCGAGCAGGCCGCCATCGCGATCCACAATGCGCAGCTGTTCAAAGACACGCAGGAGGCGCTGGAGCGTCAGACTGCAACTGCTGAAGTGCTGCAGGTCATCAGCAAGTCCCCCACCGATATCCAGCCGGTGTTCGACGCCATTGCGGCGCGCGCCGCGGCGCTCTGCCATGCGGGAATCGGCACGACATCGATCTTCGACGGAAAGCTGATACATATGGTGGCAGTTTCGGGGGCTTCATCCGAACAGGAATCCGTCATCAAGGGCCATTTCCCGCGCCCTGCGGATGACAGCAGCTTCAATGGTCGCGCCGTGCTCAGTCGTGCGCCGGTGCATATCGCTGACGCCATGGAAGACTTCACGCATCCGCAGCGGGGCCGCGCCGCGCAATCCGGTGTGCGCAGCATTATCGCCGTGCCCATGGTTCGGGACGAAGTTGTCGTCGGCGTAATCGCAGTGACCCGCGACCAGCCGGGATTATTCTCCGATCCACAGGTTCAGCTGCTACAGACCTTTGCCGCGCAAGCCGTCATCGCGATTGAGAACGCGCGGCTGTTCCAGGAAACCAAAGAAGCGCTGGAGCAACAGACAGCCACGTCGGAAGTCTTGCGCGTAATCAGCAGCTCGGTTGCCGATGCGCAGCCGGTATTCGAGAAGATTCTCGATAGCTGCGCGATGCTGTTTGAAGTCGAGCAGATGGGTGTGACGCTGCTCCAAGACGGACAGCTTCACATCAAGGCGGCGCGCGGTGAATGGATGCGCGCAATTGCGCAGACCTTTCCACGGCCGGTAGGTGAGATAGTAAACGGGCAGGCCCTGCTGGATGCGCGAGTTGTGCATATCCCGGATGTCGCCGCACTCGGCACCGAGATGACTCCCAGTAACCGCGATGCGATTGAGCGCATCGGCAACCACTCGTATCTTGTCGCGCCGCTGATTCGCGATGGCCAAAGCGTCGGCGGAATCGGACTGCTACGCGTACCGCCGCGACCATTCACGGATAGCGAGATCGCACTTCTCACCACCTTCGCCGACCAGGCCGTCATTGCGTTGGAGAACGCGCGCCTGTTTCGCGAGACGCAAGAAGCGCTGGAGCAGCAAACGGCAACTGCCGAGGTGCTCAAAGTCATCAGCAGCTCGGTGGCCGATGCGCAGCCGGTGTTCGATAAAATTCTCGATAGCTGTCAGGCCTTGTTCGAGGTGGAGGAAATCGTGATCACGCGTCTCGATGACGCTGGACAGCTACATCTCAGTGCCCGACGCGGCACGATGACCGAGGTCGCCTCGAAAACTATGCCGATACCGGTCGAAGAATCGTGGACTGCGCGAGCGATTCTGGAGCGCCGGACTATCCACATGCCGAATGCAGCCGAAGTATTGGAAACGGCGCCCAGTAACGTTCGTGCCATTTACGACCTCATCGGAAATTTTTCCGGAATTATCGCTCCGCTACTTCGCGATGGTCTGGGAATTGGTTCCATCGGGCTCTGGCGCGTCCCGCCGAAACCATTCTCGGACAAGGAAGTCGCCCTTCTCACCACCTTTGCCGATCAGGCCGTGATTGCGATCGAGAACGCTCGCCTGTTCCGCGAGACGCAGGAGGCGCTGGAACTGCAGACGGCCTCGTCTCAGATTCTGCAGGTCATCAGCACCTCTATGGCCGACGCCCGGCCAGTCTATGAAACCATTCTCGACCGGAGCGCCCAGTTCCTGGACGCCAATATGATCGGCATCTTTGTAGAGCGCGATGGCGAGATACACAACGTCGGGTTCCGCGGAGATACAAAGGGCGAAGCGATGATTCGGCACACCTGGCCCGCGCCCGCGAAACACAGCACCAACCCTCGGCTCGTTTCCGAGCAACGCCTGATCAACATTGATAACGTCGGCGCGGGGTTGGCCGATCGACCGCTTACGCAGCAACGTTGCCACGAGATCGTCGGGGACTATTCCAACGTAATCGCACCGATGTTCTGGGAAGGCAGCATGGTTGGGGCGATATGTGCATTTCGTTACCCACCGCGCCCCTTCTCGGAAAAAGAGGCGAACTCACTTGCGGGCTTTGCGGGCCAGGCCGCGATCGCGATTCAGAATGCCAGGCTCTTCAATGAAACCAAAGAGGCCCTGGAACAGCAGACTGCAACTGCTGAAGTGCTGCAGGTCATCAGCACGTCGATGGCTGACGCGCAGCCGGTCTTCGAGAAGATTCTGGACAGCGCCGAGAAACTGATCGATGGCGATTTTCATATGCTGTTTCAGGTAAAAGACGGGCAAGTACACGTCGTTGCCAATCGCGGCGAGGAGATCGCTCAACGATTCATGTCGGTGTTTCCGATCTCTGTCGAGCATACCACCGTTGCAAGGGCGGGATTAGACGCGCCTCATACGTAGGATCTTTTAACGCATTGATTAATGAACTTTATTGATTTTCGTCGATCTGATCTCGCTGCCATAATTGCGGCGGTAAGCGGGAGAGCTCAGGTGAAACAGATCGACACGCGCACGGTGGTCACCCAATTTAAGCGCTCGTTCAATGAAGCGACCCTCAATGAGCTTGGCAAGCGCGCGCGGTTCTGCCGTCGTGAACGTGTCGTCACGCCCCATCGCCTCGCCCTGAGTCTGATCGAGGCGTTTGCGAAGACGGACCTTGACA
>CAMATU010000209.1 GCA_945861225.1 Klebsiella pneumoniae | reverse complement strand
ATCTGGCGCCTGAATCGTGGCGGCCATGATCCGCACAAGGTCTACGCGGCGTATGCGCAGGCGGCGGCCCACACCGGCCAGCCGACCGTCATCCTGTGCAAGACCGTCAAAGGCTATGGCATGGGCGAAGCCGGTGAAGGCAAGATGATCACGCATTCGCAGAAAAAACTCGGCGAAGCGGCGCTCAGGCATTTCCGCGATCGTTTCAATATTCCGATTTCAGACGCCGATCTGGCGGCTGCACCGTTTTATCGTCCGCCCGAAGACAGCCCCGAGATGAAATATCTGCGCGAGCGTACGGCGGCCCTCGGGGGCTTCCTGCCCCGGCGGCGGCCGCGCGCGAGCACGCCGTTGCAGGTGCCGGGACTCGAGATGTTCGACGTGATGCTGAAGGGCACCGACGAGCGCGACATCTCGACCACCATGGCCTTTGTGCGTCTGCTGTCCGTGCTCACGCGCGATAAGACACTGGGTTCGCGCATCGTGCCGATTGTGCCGGATGAAGCGCGCACTTTTGGCATGGAGGGCATGTTCCGTCAGCTGGGAATTTACTCCTCCGTCGGGCAGCTCTACGAGCCAGTCGATCATGACGAACTGATGTATTACCGCGAGGATGTCAAAGGACAGATCCTGGAAGAAGGGATTAACGAAGCCGGTGGCATGTGTTCGTGGATTGCGGCGGCCACGGCCTACTCGAGCCACGATCTGCAGATGATCCCGTTCTATATTTTCTATTCGATGTTTGGCTTCCAGCGCATTGGCGATCTCGCATGGGCGGCTGGCGACATGCAGGCACGTGGTTTTCTGCTTGGCGGCACTGCCGGGCGCACCACCCTGGCCGGTGAAGGCCTGCAACATCAGGACGGGCACAGTCATCTGATGGCGGCGACGATCCCGAATTGCCGCAGCTACGATCCCACCTTTGCCTACGAACTCGCCGTGATCATTCACGATGGGTTGAAACGCATGATCGAACAGCAGGAAAACTGCTTCTACTACATCGCGGTGATGAATGAGAACTACGTGCACCCGGCGCTGCCGGTGGGCGCGGAAGCGGGCATCATCAAAGGGATGTACTGCCTGCACAGGAATAAGGGCGCGCAGCTGGATCTGCTTGGCTCGGGCGCAATCTTGCGCGAAGTGATCGCCGGCGCTGAGTTACTCAAAGCGGATTTCGAAATCACCACCAATGTGTGGAGTGCGACCAGCTTCAATGAACTGCGCCGCGAGGGGCTTGATTGCGAACGGTGGAATCTGCTGCACCCAGAAAAAGAACCGCGCGTCCCGTATGTCACACAATTGTTGCAAGAGACCGCCTTGCCGGTGGTGGCGGCCACCGACTATCTCAAAACGTATGCAGACCAGATCCGCGAATTCATCCCGACCCGCTACCGGGTGCTGGGCACCGATGGTTATGGACGCTCGGACTCACGCGTCAAACTGCGCGAATTCTTCGAGGTCAATCGCTACTACGTGGTCCTCGCCGCGCTGAAGACCCTGGCCGACGACGGCAAGATTCCGCGGAAGAAGATCACTGAGGCGATCAAGAAGTACGGCATCAATCCCGAGAAACCCAATCCTGCGAGCGTGTAATCATGGGCAACGAATTGGCAGTGGTGGTGCCTGACATTGGCGATTTCGAGTCGGTCGATGTGATCGAGGTGCTGGTAAAACCAGGCGACATCATCAACCTGGAAGATCCCCTGGTCACCCTCGAAAGTGACAAAGCGACCATGGATATCCCGGCGCCGCAGGCCGGTCGCGTGCTATCCGTGAAAGTAAAGGTGGGCGATAAGGTCTCGGAGGGCCACCTGCTGCTGTCGCTTGAGCCGATTGCGCAAAGCGCAACCGCCGCCTCACCGCCCACCGTGGCAACGCCTGCTGCTACGGCACCCGTAGCCGCGCCGGCCGCCCCCGCGTCAACGCCGGTGGCGAGCGCTTCACCGCAGCAGATATTAGTACCGGACATTGGCGACTTTGAGCAGGTCGATGTGATCGAAATCCTGGTCAAGGTCGGCGATATCGTGTCTGCTGAAGCGCCGCTGGTCACGCTCGAAAGCGACAAGGCGACCATGGACATTCCCGCCCCACAGGCTGGTCGCGTGACGGCGGTGCTGGTGAAGGTGGGCGATAAGGTTTCTGAAGGAAATCCGATCGTCGCCCTGGAACCACTGGGCGGTGCTGCAGCAAGTCCTGCGCCCTCACCTGCCACACACACGCCCGCACCGTCAGCGCCTGCGCCTGCGCCTGCGCCTGCGCCTGCTGCCACGGTCAAACCCAGCGCGGCTGCGAATCAATACGACTTCGTGTCGCCGGATCCTGGTCCGCGCACGATGGCGCCACCGTCGGGTGGTCAGGACTTCTTACACAGTGGGCAAACTGGCGGGCGGGTCTACGCGAGTCCGGCGCTACGCAAGTTCGCGCGTGAGCTGGGGGTTGATCTGCTCCAAGTCAAAGGCGGCGGGCGCAAAGGCCGGATCATGAAGGAGGACGTCGCGGCGTTCGTCAAACAGGCGCTGCAACGGAAACCGGCTCCTGCTGGCGGTGGCTTTGCAATGCCGGCGGCACCCGTGATCGATTTCAGCAAATTCGGCGCAACCGAAACGCGCCCGTTGAGCAAGATCAAGCGCCTGACCGGACAGAACCTGCATCGCGCGTGGATCACCATTCCGCACGTCACCCAGTTCGACGAAGCGGATATCACCGAACTCGAGGCCTTCCGCAAGGCCAAGCTCGAGGAATCCGAAAAGCTCGGCGCCAAACTCACCTTGGTCGCCTTCATGATCAAGGCCGTGATGGTAGTGCTCAAGCGCTTCCCGGATTTTAATGCCTCGTTGAGCGCAGACGGCGAGTCGCTCATCTACAAGCAGTATTTCAATGTCGGGGTCGCAGTGAATACCGAACGCGGCTTGCTGGTGCCGGTGGTGCGCAATGTCGATCAGAAAGGCATCTACGCGCTCGCCAAGGAAATCCGCGAGCTCAGTGTCAAAACGCGCGATGGAAAATTGTTACCAGCGGACATGCAGGGCGCGTGCTTCACGATCACGAGCTTAGGTGGCGTAAGCGGTACCGGCTTTACGCCGATTATCAATCCGCCCGAAGTCGCGATCCTCGGCGTGTCACCCGCTTTGATGAAGCCGGTGTATCGTGACGGCACATTTGTCCCGCGCCTGATGCTGCCACTGTCATTGTCTTACGATCATCGGGTGATCGATGGCGTCGCGGCGGCCGAGTTCACGCGTTATCTCAGTCAGTTGTTGGGGGATATTCGGCAGGTGTTGTTGTAGTAGCGATTGGCGCGAGATCCTTTTATTACCGTCATCCCGGAATGCGCGCAGCGCATATAGACGTCACCCCGGAATTTGCGAAGTAAATATCCGGGGCGGGATCCATCCAGCCTCGAATATGCCCATGGATCCCGGGTCTTCGCTGCTTGCGCAGCTACGCCCGGGATGACGAAAGTGGGCGAATGGATTGCCGCTGGTCACGACCTTCTAGCCAGGCCAGTCACCCCCGGCTACGCTACCCTCATGCCACTGTCCAAACCCAAAGACCGTTTCTCCATCTGCCTGATCGAAGACGACCAACAGCGTTTGTTGTTTCTGCAGCGCGCGCCTGATCGTGCACTTGGCCCCTCGCTATGGGGTTTCCCAGCCGGTCACATCGAAGCGGGAGAATCGGCCCGCGAATGCGCGTATCGCGAGATGAAGGAAGAAATTGGCCCGGAGGTTCGGGTGCAGGAATTGCGCAGTCTCGGCCCGCTCCGCGATTCGTTCTACGGAGGCGTTTACGAAATTCATCTCTATCACCTGCGCTGGCAATCTGGCGCAATCGTGCTGAACCACGAACACACCGCCTATTTATGGGCCGACGTCACCTCCTATCGCGCGCTATCCCTCATGAAGGGTATCGAAGAAGACATCGCGCTCCTCGATATTTGGCCACGCGCAGCCTTGAACCCAGCCAACCTGCCGCCGCATCTGCGTCTGGCATGAGTATGCGATTAATCTATGACGAATTCGGCGCGGGGCCGCCGCTGGTGATTCTGCACGGTCTATTCGGGAGTGCGCGCAACTGGCACAGCGACGCCAAGCGGCTTTCCGCGAACTATCGGGTGATCGCAGTCGATCAGCGCAATCACGGTCGCTCGCCGCATGCGGATCGCCACGACTACACAGCGCTCGCGGCTGACATCGCAGCGTTGCTCGATGCGCTCGATCTGCACGAAGTCATCCTGCTCGGCCACAGCATGGGCGGCAAAGCCGCAATGACCTTGGCGCTCACAGACCCCACGCGACTTGCACATCTGATCGTGGTGGACATTGCGCCAATCGCTTATGCCGATCAGCACACTGTGCTGATCGATGCGCTGCTGGCACTACCACTCGCCAATATTTCAACGCGACAACAAGCGGCGGCTGAATTGGCGGATTCGGTACCCGATCCGATGATTCGCATGTTCCTGCTGCAGAACTTGCAGTTTGAACCCACTGGTGCGCGCTGGCGCCTGAATCTACCCGTGTTGCGCGCGGTGATGCCGGCACTCGTTGGCGCTCTGCCTGTCGCGTCGGATGCGCGCTTCGACGGTCCCGTGCATTTCATTCGCGGCGACCTTTCTGATCGCGTTTGCGACGCGGATCTGCCGCGCATCACGCGCTATTTCCCGCACGCTGAGGTGCACACGGTTCCTAACGCCGGCCATTGGCCACATGCCGAAGCGCCTGCGGAATTCAGGTTGAGCCTGGCGCGTGCCTTGTCGCCAACCTAAACTGCCCGCGAGGAACTTGCGATGACGATCAGCATTGTGCGCCTCGGCAGCCCGCGGCTGCCTGATGAGGGGCTCCGGATCGGCACGGTGCGGTTTCCGCCGCGCGGCGTGCCCAAGGCATTACGTGCCAGTGAGAACTGGTTCGATATTTGGTATCCGAATCTCGCACCGCAGGCAGCCACCCTGAAACTATCGCGAGCGACAGATGATCCTCGTGCATGGCCTCGCTTTGCGCGCCTGTATCGCCGTGAGATGGCAAGCTCGGAGAACCAACGTTCACTTGATCTGTTCGCTGCGCTGTCGCACCAAACTAATCTCTCCGTCGGCTGCTACTGTGTGGACGAGGCGCACTGCCACCGCTCGATTTTGCGCGAGCTACTGCACGCACGCGGCGCACGACTCAGGACCTGAAGCGCGCCCGCAGCTAGCGTTTACTCCGTCTGGACGCCACCGGTGCCCGCGGGCACAATGCGCCCTCCCCGCAATCCACCCGAAAAGCACATATCCATGTCTAAACCTGCCGTCAAGAAAGTGGTGCTCGCCTATTCCGGCGGGCTCGATACCTCGGTCATCCTGAAGTGGCTGCAGGAAACCTATGCCTGTGAGGTCGTGACTTTCACGGCAGATATCGGCCAGGGCGAAGAATTAGAACCGGCGCGGCGCAAAGCCGAGCTGCTCGGCGTAAAAGAAATCTTTATCGATGATCTGCGCGAAGAATTTGTACGTGACTTCGTGTTCCCGATGTTCCGCGCGAACACGATCTATGAAGGCGAGTATCTGCTCGGGACTTCAATCGCGCGCCCCTTGATCGCCAAACGTCTGGTCGAGATCGCGCGCATGACCGGCGCAGATGCAATCTCCCACGGGGCGACTGGCAAGGGGAATGATCAAGTGCGTTTCGAACTTGGTGCCTACGCCTTACAGCCCGACATTCAGGTCATCGCGCCCTGGCGCGAATGGACACTAACCTCGCGCGAAACCCTGCTCGCCTACGCGAAACAACACGCAATCCCGATCGAATATCAGGCGGGGACCAAATCGCCGTATTCAATGGACGCCAATCTGCTGCACATCTCTTACGAGGGCGGCGTACTGGAAGATCCGTGGACCCCGGCAGAAGAAGCCATGTGGCGCTGGTCGGTGGCGCCCGAAGCGGCGCCGGATAAGGCGAGCATGCTGGATCTCGAATTCGAAGCCGGGGATCTGGTTGCAATCGACGGCGAACGTAGGTCGCCTGCGACCTTGCTCGCTGAGCTTAATCGGCTTGGCGGCGCCAATGGCATCGGGCGCCTGGATCTGGTGGAGAATCGTTATGTGGGCATGAAATCTCGGGGTTGCTATGAAACTCCGGGCGGCACCATCCTGCTCAAAGCGCATCGCGCGATCGAATCCATCACCCTTGATCGTGAAGTCGCGCACCTCAAAGACGATCTCATGCCACGTTATGCGTCGTTGGTCTACAACGGGTATTGGTGGAGCCCGGAACGCCTGATGCTGCAGCAGATGATCGACCAATCTCAGCAGCGCGTGAATGGCGGTGTGCGCCTGAAGCTGTATAAAGGCAATGTGACCGTGATCGGTCGGCGCTCCGAACGCGATAGCTTATTCAGCACGAAGCTGGCGACGTTCGAAGATGATGCGGGCAGTTATAACCAGGCGGACGCCGGCGGCTTCATTCGCCTGAATGCACTGCGTCTGCGGGTCGCGGCACGCCGCGAGGGTGAATAGCTGTGTGTAAATATCGCGGCTAAAGCCGCTCCTACAGAAGAGAATCTCGGCATCTGTAGGAGCGGCTTTAGCCGCGATTGAACCGCTCACCGCCCTCAAACCGGGCCCCCAGCAGCAACTGACGTTGCTGCAAATCGCGCAAAATCTCGCGCCCAAAATTAAGCAAAGTGGTGGGATCCGGGTGCCGAAGTTCATGCGCCAACTGGCGCAGCAAGGTCTCGCCCGAACATCCTTCGAGGTTGGACTCGATCATCGCCACCAGGCGCGCAGTCACCGGCGTGAGCTGGGTGAACGCCACGCCATCCGCGCGTTCACGAAACACCACCAGGTAGGTAGGTTCAGCGGGTGGAATGGCCGGTTGGTAGTCAGGACTTATGCGGTGGACGGGATAGGCATAGGCCTGCGAACGCGCGAGTGGATTCAGCACTGGCACGTCATTGAAAGGATTCGCCGTTGCGTTGATTGCACAGTCGCTGAGTTCGCGCGGATCGTAGCTCACGTCAAGCTCAAGCCATTCGTAATGGGCGAGCTCACGCAAAAATCCCGGCTCGCCAGTGGCCACCGCGCGGGTCGCCAGAAAGCCCAGAAACTCGCCGGGGATCTGCGAGAAGAGCGGCGACTTCGCGCGATGATGAGCCAGAAAATCTCGCACGAGTTCTTCCCATAGGCTGGCCGCCAGCACACCGTGCAAAACCGGGAAACAACTCTTCAGCAGCGAATTGAGATTCTTGAAAACCAGCGCGGCATACACCGCGCTGCGCGGCGCTGACACGCCCGCCGGCGGCGGCTTCTCGGTCGGTTCACGAACATAGGCCGTGAAGCAACGTTGGACTTCCTGAAAAGAAGGCTTCGCCAATGGCGTGCGATGCTGCAAGGTGTAGTCCCTTAAGTCTCAGGCTGCCGTGCGTGTAGCACTTGCCTGATACTGACCAATACGCGACATCTCGCGGAGCAATTCAGGGAGTGCCGGTAAATTGAAATCGCGCTCAAGCAAGGTAGGGAACACCCCGAATTGTTGGTAGGCGAGCGCTAACAACTCCCACACCGGCTCGATCACCGTTTCACCGTGGGTATCGATGATCAGATCGGGCGCTTCTTGGTAGTGGCCGGCAATATGCGCATAGGCGATGCGCGCGGCGGGTAGCGCGTTTAAGAACTCCTGTGCGTCGTAGCCGTGATTCACGCTATTCACGTAGATATTGTTGATATCGAGTAATAAATCGCAGTTCGCCTCGCTCAGCACTGCGTTTAGAAACGCCTGCTCGCTAAGCTCGGCCCCTGGCGCGCAGTAGTACGAGACGTTCTCCAAGGCAATGCGGCGTTCAAGGATTTCCTGTACCCGCCGGACGCGCGATGCCACATGCAGTACGGCCTCTGCCGTGAACGGGATGGGCATGAGATCGTAGAGGTGCCCGTCATCCGCGCAGTAACTCAGGTGTTCGCTGTAACAGCGTACATGGTGGAGATCGAGGAAGGTCTTCAGTTGTCGCAGAAAAGGCTCGTCGAGCGCGGCAATGCCGCCGATATTCAGCGAGAGCCCGTGGCACACCAGCGGATAGCGTTCGGTGCAATTGCGCAAG
>CAMATU010000208.1 GCA_945861225.1 Klebsiella pneumoniae | reverse complement strand
GCAGGCCGGGGTTTCAGTGAGAAGGTTGGGTGACATTCTGAATGCGGTGCCCGAGCCTGCGCACAATCCCGGGCGCACGAGCCTGCCTTCCCTCGCCGGCCGAGTGACCTTCGACCATGTGCATTTTCGCTATCGACCCGAGCGTCCGGATGTGTTGAACGGTCTCCACTTTGAAGTGGCCCCCGGGCAAATTATCGGCATCGTTGGTCCCTCCGGCTCGGGCAAGAGCACGCTCGCCAAATTGATCCAACGTCTGCATGTGCCGACGCAAGGCCGCGTGCTGGTCGATGGTCAGGATTTAGCGCTACTCGACCCCACCTGGCTGCGGCAGAAAATCGGCGTGGTGCTGCAGGAGAACCGCCTGTTCAATCGCACGGTGCGCGAGAACATCGCGCTGCGCGATCCAGCGCTGCCAATGGAGCTGGTGATGCAAGCCGCGAACCTCGCGGGTGCGCATGAGTTCATCCTCGAACTCGCCGAGGGTTACGACACGATGGTCGGCGAGCAGGGGGCCTCGCTGTCCGGTGGCCAACGGCAGCGGATTGCGTTGGCGCGTGCCTTGGTGACCGATCCGCGCATCCTGATTCTCGATGAAGCGACCAGCGCGCTTGACTACGAATCCGAAGCCATTATCCAGGCCAACATGCGATTCATTACGAATGGCCGGACGGTGTTCATCATCGCGCATCGGTTAACGGCGGTGCGGCAAGCCGATGTCATCATCGTCATTGGCCATGGACGGATTGTGGAGCAGGGGATGCATCGCGAGTTGCTCGAGCGTGCGGGGCATTACGCGCGGCTTTATAGTCATCAGGCGGACGTGACGTCGATAGGCTCATGATTCGATGAACGCGCGCACCCTCGAAATCCAGTTTCTGCCCGCCGCTCTTGAAATCGAGGAGACCCCGCCGTTGCCCGTAGCGCGTGCAATGCTGTGGTCGATTGTGCTGTTCTTCTTCATCGCTATCGCCTGGGCGTGTGTCGGCAAGGTCGACATTGTCGGTGTGGCGCCGGGGAAGATTGTGCCCTCCGGTCGCACGAAGACCGTCCAACCCTTGGAAAACTCCGTCGTCGTCGCCATCCACGTGAGTGAGGGGCAGCACGTGAATGCTGGCGAGGTGCTCATCGAGCTCGACCCCACGACGCCGACGGCGGACAAAGCCCGACTTGGCAAAGAGCGCGCGGCACTTGAACTCGACCGCCAGCGGCTGGACCAGTTGCTCGAAGAGATTCGAGACCCCGGGCCGCGGACAGATTTGAAATCTGTCCCCACCACCGCACGTCTGCGCCAACAACTCGCCGAATACCGCGCCGCCATCGCCGGCATCGACCAGGACCATCGCGAGAAGTATTCACAGCGAGATGCGATCGATGCCCGAGTCACCCAACTGAAAGGGACCCTGCCGCTCATTACGGAGGAAGCGGACGCCCATAAGAAACTCATGACCACTGGCGTGGTGCCAAGGGTGAAGTGGCTGGCCGTGGAGCGTGAACGCATTGCTATCCAGCAAGAACTCGCCGCACAACAGGAGCAGCGCAAGGTCTTGAATGCCAGTCTGGAATCCCTGAGCGAGCGGCGCAAGGTCACCGATGCGCAATACCAGATCCGTTGGATGGCGGAGCTCACCGAGACCGAAACCAAACTCTCGTCCTATGTAGAAGAAATCGCCAAAGCCGAGCGGCGGCTTGCGTTGACCACGTTGACCGCGCCGGTTTCGGGCACTGTGCAACAGTTGGTCGTGCACACGGAGGGCGGTGTCGTCACTGAAGCCCAGCCCTTGATGGTCATCGTGCCGGATGATTCGCCGATTGAAGTGGAAGCCATGGTGCCGAACAAGGACATCGGGTTTGTGCATGAGGGGCAGGCGGCGATTGTCAAGATTGAGACGTTTAATTTCACGAAGTATGGTTATATCGAAGGAACAGTTTTCAAGGTCTCGCGGGATGCAGTGATGGATAAGGACAAGGGGTTGTACTACCTGGCCCACATTGCGCTGGAGAAGACGGTTATCAGCATCGACGGACAAGATGTCTCGATTGAGCCGGGGATGGCGGTGACGGCGGAGGTGAAGATGGGGCGGCGACGGGTGATTGAGTTTTTGCTGAGTCCGTTGCTACGGTATCAGCAGGAGAGTGGGAGGGAGCGATGAGCGGCGTAGTAGCTTCGAAAATCGGGCGAGACAATCTTGTGTTCAAATCCGGAAATTCGGTCCTGGGGGCAAAAGGCAAGCTCTGACACCCATTCCGCTGACACCCATTCCGCAATGCGAAATAGAGGACAGGCATCGAACTACTCGATTCATTCTTTCACTTCAAAGGTCAGGGCTAATAGCAGACGGAGATAGATAAGGGCGTCCTTATCCAGGGCGTAAAACAACCTGAACGAGTGGTCAATTGCGGGTTGCGGAAAAATATCGGCAGCCGGCCACGTGGAGTGTCCGGCAAGCCGTTGCGTCGCGCTAGCGTAACTAGGATTACACGAAAGCCTTGTCGTTATTTGTTTGCTATCGCGTACAGCCTGCGTCCAGCCGCCAGGCCACGAATCCATCGCCAGCCTCGTTTGTCGGCAATTCTTCGGAGATGATGCGGCGCACCGACGAAGAGCCCGAATCGAGACTGCAGCTGAGTGACAGAGTTGAACCATTCTTCGGGCGAGATCCCCAGTGTTGTGAGCAACTTGGGTTGATCCGCCGCAATGGCGCCGCGCTTGTCGCTGCGCACGAGGCGGCCCGTCGTATCGACGAGATCAACGTAATCCTGGAGATTGAACGGGAGGTCGTCTGCGGAATCCGCGCACTGCATGCCCACGAATTGGAGTAGTGCGGGCTTTTCGGTAGCTGGGGCGTTTTGCGCGGTAGATTTACGTCGCGCGATTTCGAACAGACGTTGCTGAATTGAGGTGAAGTCGGAATTGATCGGCGTCTCGGCGAAACCTGCTCGAACAGGATTGAGATCGACGTACACCATGGCGGTAAGAAGGGCCGTCTCATCGAGGAGGGCTTGAGACTTGAATCGACCTTCCCAGAAATGGCCAGTGCAACCGTCTTCGAGATTCGCCTGTCTGGAAATCGGCTCGTTTAGGCAGCGCATAAACCAGCTTAAATCGGATAGGCGAGAAGCCCATTCTCCAATTAGTGTATTCAGAGTGGCGCGTTCGGTATCCGATAAGCCTTCCCGCGCGAGATAGCGCCGAACTAAATCGGGTCCCGAAAACAAGCGAACCCAGCGTTCTACGATTTCGCGCGCCGTCCACGCTTTTACCCGTTCCGGTGCAATACGAACCACCAGATGATAGTGATTGTTCATCAACGCGTACGCGCAGAGATCGATGGCAAAGGTCTCGGTGAGCAACTTCAACCGCCCAAGAATCCATTGTCGACGATGCGCAAAGGATTTGCCGGTTAGCTGGTCTTCGCCGCACAAAAAAGCGCGCCGTACACAGCGACCGATGCAATGGTAGTAGGGAGTGTCCTCAACAGACACGAGCGTAGCGCGGGGGCGGGTCATCCGTGACCTCCTGATTATCGGTTAAGTCCTTGGCATCCATGCCGACGACGACACCCTAGTTGAGCTAGACTCCCCGGTCAATCCATGACTGTCCTCAATCAATATCTGCAAGCGGAAATGTGGCGGCTCGTCGAGGAGGCGGAGGGCGCGCCGCACCGCGAGCGCGCGATCGAATCAGCTGCACGAAGCGCGAGCGAGACCTTTCAGGGACGATTGCACACTCGCGCTGCACGATTTCTCGCCGCCAACGGCGGCGCAATTTCATTAGCGAAGTTCAGCAGGCGTCTGCGAACGGCAGCCTCCGGTCTCAGCGTCCTCACCTTTATGGTTGGGCTGGGTATTACGCGTATTTTCCCCAGTGACGATGGCGCAGCGGTTAATGTGGTTGGGGTACTTGGCGCCATGCTTCTACCCAACTTACTGAGCCTTCTCGTGTGGGCGCTTGCGTCTGTCTTGCGGGTAATGTCGTCGGCCAAAAAATTGGGGACAGCCATCTTCTCGATCTTCCAACGAGGCGCCCTGGTCAAGAAAGCTGGGACAGGCACGATCCCTGGGACAGGCACGATCCGACCGACGATCTGCGCGCCCGGCTGGCTGGGTGCGCAGATTGCCCATGCACTACAGTTCTTGCCGTTCCGAGGTGCGTTCCCGATTCCGGCTGAAGCCCAGGCGTGGTCCAATTACCTACTACACACAATGAGCGGCCGAGTGCGGCTAGCCTGCGTTACCCATGGCTTATGGTTAGCCTTACTGCTCGGCTCCCTCACGGGTTGTTGGACTTGGTTCGCGTTCAAGCAGGTGGATTTTCAATGGGGCAGCACGGTGCTGGCCGAGTCCACCGTGGAAACTGCGCTCACGCGGATAGCAAATCCGATCCGCTTGCTTGGCGTCGCCGTTCCGAATGCTGCGGAGGTGGCCAGCAGTCGGCTTGGACAGGCCTCACCGATGCCGGCTTCCACGCGTCGCCATTGGGGATATTTTCTACTTGCGGCGCTGATTTTCTACGGGCTCTTGCCGCGTGCACTTGTCGCCGGATTCACCTGGGTCGGCTTGCGCGCACTAGAGCAGCAGTTGACCCTCGACGAGACCCAGCCCGGCTATGCGCGCATGCGATCATGGTTGATGCCAGCGCCGGTCAGCGTGATTGTCGATCCCGACGCCGCGCCGCCAGTGCTTGCATCGCAAGCAACTGATCGCGCGTTACCAGCGCCGCCAGTAGCCGCCGCCTGGCTCGCCTTGGAGCGGGAGAGTTTGCCGATCATCGCACCGCTGGAATATTTAGGCGTCGTGACGGATCGCCAGTCGCAGCGACATACACTCGGCATCGTGCAGGCAAATCATCACTGGCCGGCATTGGTCGCGCAAGCGACGCTGATCACCACACCTGATCGTGGCCTTGAACATTTTCTGGCAACCCTCGCGTCGGCCGCGCGGTGTCCGCTGTTCCTGCAGCTTGTGAATGCCCCAGAGGCGAGCGAGTGGAGTCCTAAGGATCGCGCACAGCGTATCGAGGACTGGACGGCACTCGCAATAAGGGCGGGGCTGGCACCCGCGTCTATTCTTCCGCCGCCGGCGTGATGGAGTCGCACCTACTCAAATTAGCCGTTGTCGGCCACACCAATGTGGGTAAGACCTCCTTGTTACGCACCCTCATTCGCAACACTTCTTTTGGAACGGTATCGAATCGGCCGGCCACCACGCGACATGCCGAAGCCGTGCCCCTCGATCTCGGTGAGGGCTTTGGTTTCGAACTTATCGATACGCCCGGCTTTGAGGATTCCAGTGGCCTGCTCGATTTAATTCTCAGTTTGCAGCGTGATGCGCGCGAATCAGGCGCGGAAATCCTGCAGCGCTTTCTGGCGAATCCGGCAGCGGACGGGGAATTCGCCCAGGAAGCGAAAGCAATTCGCCAGATGCTTATCTGTGATTTGATGCTGCTCGTGATCGATGCGCGCGAGCCGGTGCTCGGTAAGTATGTCGATGAGTTCCGCTTGCTTGGCCGGCTCGGGAAGCCCTGCGTGGTGGTGCTCAATTTCACCGCTAAAGCGACTGCCGATACCGCCCGGTGGCGCGGCGCCGCGCAGCAGGCTGGCCTGTATAACGTGACGGCCTTCGATACTGTCGTGTTCGATCGACTTGATGAGCAGAGTTTGTGGCAGCAGATTGAACTGCTAGTGCCCGCGGCAGTCGAACATTGTCAGCGCCTGCTCGCGCTACGCGCCCAAACCTTGCAGATGCAGCGCGCGGTCGGCGCAAAAATGATCGCGCGCATGCTGCTCGACTGCACCGCATTGAGAAGCCAAGCGCAGAGCGATTTAGAAACGCGGGTACGTGAAGTTGAGGCCGCGCTCCATACAGATTTACTGCGCGTGTACGAATTCAACGAGGAAGACTATGCGGCGCGCGAGATCCCGCTGCCGAGTATGCGTTGGTCGTGGAGCCCTTTCGCGCCGGAAGTGCTCGAAGAATTCGGTCTGAGTCTCGGAATCTCCGCCGCCAAGGGCGCCGCCGTGGGCGCCACGGTGGATGCTTTCACGGCGTTTCATTCACTTGGGCTCGCAACTTTAATCGGCGCTGGGATTGGCGCAGGCCTCGATGCAGCCACCCGCTTTGGGAAGGCCTTACGCGAACGCCTGGGGGATATCGCCTACTTGCAAATCGAACTCGGCGTGGCGCTGTTGCTGGCGCGACGGGCAGTAGAGTTGGTACGTGATCTCGAACATCGCGGGCACGCGGCGTTAAGTACCGTCAGTGCGCGCGCTGTGTTGGCCACGCCGCTCTTCAATGAACCGACGCTTACGCGCTTACTCGAAAAGTGCCAGCGGCATCCAGATTGGTCGGGCTTGGCGCAGACAGCGGCGCAGGACAATCAGGCACGTGCGAAGACGCTGGCCTCTGTCACGCAAGTGATAGTCGCCGCTTTCGCGGCGGACAGCCGCCTCTAAGTCTGATCGAACCCGTTCTTTGCTACACTCGCACGCATCGCTCAAGCAAGGGAATGCAACATGGAATTCACCCGTCTTCACCATAACCTCATGCGTGTGGTGCTCACCACCGCGCTGATCAGCGTGGCAGCCCCGAACTACGCGGCCGGCCTGACAGATCTCTTAGTCAGCAAGGTCGGTGTCTCGCCCGTTCAGGCCGAAGGGGGCGCCGGGTCCATTTTCAAACTCGCGAAGTCGCAACTCACGGCTGAAAATTTCGGCAAACTTAAAAGCGCGGTACCGGCGATGAATAAATACCTCGCCGCCGCCCCGGTGGTGCCGCCAGTGGCGGAGGCCAGCGCCGCGGCACCTGCCAGTGGCTCCAGTCAATTGGCGAATGCAGCGGCCAAGGCGCTCGGTAACAGCGGACAGCTGGCAGGGATGAGCGGCAAGCTGGCGACCATCCAGCAACTTGCACCAGCCTTCGAAGCGCTTGGCATGAAATCCAAATTGGCCGGCAAATTTTTGCCCGTGGTAGTGGATTACGTGAAGTCCTCGGGTGGACCATCAGTCGCTAAATTATTGACTGGCGCGCTAGGCTTCTAGTCTGCAGTGCGCGCTATCTAAGCGCGTCAACCTAGACTTTTTCGGACACAAACCCGCCGGCGTTGAGTGCGAACTCGGCGGTGAGGAATGATGCATGCACGGCAAACACCGCGCCATTGGCACGGATTGAAACCACGCGGGCGATTCCTTTCAAAATTCCCGAGTCGATTTTGAGGATCTGTGTCGAGCGCGCGGCGTACGCTGTGTGCAAGCTGATGCCAGTCGGGGACAAATCGCGCAGACGCGCGGTGTGCCCAGCATGCGGCCAACTCGGGTAGAGCAGCAGATTTCCCACTTTCGTAATTCGCGGCGCCGCGCGCCGTCCGAAGAGCTCTCCCAGCTGCACGCTTGCCAGCTCGCTCACCGGCGTCAACGGGCTTTCACAGTGAATACAGCGCCGTGCGATTATCACTGCCGTACCACAGAAAGGGCAGCGCTGAGCACCCGCAGCGTATTCCTCACGATTTGCATGGTAGCGGGCAGTTCCGCGCGCGCTCGTCGCGACGTGCGAGGCGCGCGCAGCGTCGCGCGTCCCGGGTGCGGGTGATGCGCGCTTGCGCGCCTGCAGGGTCTCATCGTACTGCCGGCGCTTTTCTGGATTGCTGAGCACCGCATAAGCCTGATTGATCAGGACCGCCGTGTCGTGATCTCCGCCCAGATCAGGGTGCCCCTTGAGCTTGGTCATGAGGCTGCGATAACTCGCTTTGATGATCTCCAGCGGCGCTTCTGGTTGCACGTGCAAGAGGCGATAGAGATTTCGGCGATTTTTCATAGTCGGCATTCAAATTGAACGACACCCGGTAGGCGATGTCTGCGTGCAACGGGACGCTTGTCACGTGGGTATTCCACGCTTCGTTCGCCTGCCAGGGGATAGCGGCATTCCGACCGGCGGGTTTAGGGCCCGTGACAAAACAAATCGATCAGATCCAGCGTGCGTCATAGCGAGTGTGGCTCTATGGTGTAGTTCCACTCGCCGTGAAATTTGTGTGGCCGTATCCTGACTGTATCCATTTCCACGTCGGTTACCTTACGCCCTTTGTCG
>CAMATU010000207.1 GCA_945861225.1 Klebsiella pneumoniae | reverse complement strand
GGCTTGTGGGCCTGTCACCTCGGGCCGGCGCTGGGTGGTCGTGGTTACGGACAGCTGAAACTTGCGCTGATGAACGAACTTTTCGGTTATGCGCGGTTCGGGCCGATTGTGTTCGGCGCGCAGGCGCCCGATACCGGCAACGCAGAAATCCTGGCCCATTACGGGACTGTCGATCAGAAGCAGCAGTTCCTCGCGCCATTACTGGCCAATGAAATCGTCTCCTGCTTTTCGATGACCGAGCCGCAAGGTGGGGCGGATCCGCTGGTGTTCAAGACCACGGCGACCCTGGAGGGCGATCAGTGGGTGCTCGACGGCGAAAAATGGTTCTCTTCAAACGCGCGTTACGCCGCATTTTTCATCGTGATGGCGGTGACCGATCCAGAGGCATCGGCCTATCGGCGCATGTCCATGTTCATCGTGCCGGCGGACACCCCAGGGGTTGAGATCGTGCGCAATCTGACGTTCCACGGAGAGCCTGCGGCGACCCACGCGTACATGCGTTATAACAAAGTGCGGGTGCCGCTGGAGAACATGTTGGGGGGGCGCGGTGATGCTTTCGTGGTGGCGCAAGTGCGTTTGGGCGGCGGACGCCTGCATCATGCCATGCGCACCGTCGCCCAGGCGACGCGCGCCCTCGACATGATGTGCGAACGCGTGGTGTCGCGCGTGACCAAGGGCGAACCACTGGCCATGAAGCAGATGGTGCAGGAGAAGATTGCCGATTCGTGGGTTCAACTGCGTCAGTTTCGATTGCTCGTACTGGAGACCGCGTGGCTGATCGACCAAGGCAAAGATTACAAAGCAGTACGCAAAAATATCGCGGCAGTGAAAGCGGTCATGCCGGCGGTCTTGCACGATATCGCCTCGCGAGCGTTGCATCTGCATGGTTCGCTCGGCATCTCCACTGAAATGCCCTTCGCTGACTGGGTTATCAATTCCTTCCACGTGGGGCTGGCCGATGGGCCCACTGAAGTCCACAAGGTCACGGTGGCGCGCGAAGTTTTGAAAGACTATCCGCCGTGTACCACTTTATTTCCCGACTACCTGGGACCCACCGAGGAAGAACGCGCATGGGCTTTGTATGGCGAGTTGCTGCAGGATTAAGTGGTGAAAATTTTTGGTAACGCGCCGCAGTACTACTGGCGGTGCGGTACGTTGAGCAACTCCAACCGCTGCGCCACATCGGCGCCGGCCGACACCGCACTCACTTTCTTGTCGATGTAGGCGATCCTGCCGGCGGCATCGATGTAGAAGGTCCAGCGCGCGGCGAAAGTCCCCAGCGTTAACACCCCATAGCGTCGCGCGGTGGTGCCGTCTGGATCTGACAACACCGGGAAGTTGGCGTGATTGGCGGCGGCGAACTTACGGTTAGTTGCGACGTCGTCGGTGCTGGCCATGAACCACGCAACATCAAACTTACGCAGAATTTCTGCGCTCTCACGGAGCGCTTTGCATTCGGCCGTTCAGCCGCCGGTGAAAGCTTTGGGAAACCAGGCCAATACGACCGTTTGT
Organism: Klebsiella pneumoniae; assembly: GCA_945861225.1. GTDB lineage: Bacteria > Pseudomonadota > Gammaproteobacteria > CAIKBL01. The sequence continues at coordinate 6,618 of CAMATU010000207.1, read as the reverse complement.
CCGCGATAGTCGGCCAGCCGATGGGACTTGCCATCAGAGCCCTGCAACGCAAACGCAGGTGCGGGATCGCCTATGGCCAGCTCGGCCGCCGAGCCGGCCGCGCCAAGCAGACTGCAAAGCATCGCCATCAGCACGTGACGGAATCTGAAATGGTGACTGTGCATTAGCAGGATCTCACTGTTGATTTGTGATCGACCTTAGAAGTTTAATCCGACGTTAAGCAGTCGCAATCGATTATAGCGGCGCGCGCTCAATTTACGCGCACGCGCGATGCCAGCCAAGCCTTAGTTCCAGGCCACTCGGGTCGGTGATCGCCAAGAATCTCCCGCAGATGCTTGGGTGTCACCGACCACAATTCAACTACCGCTTCTAAACGCGACGTTCAACTGCCGTTTCTAGGATGATGGAAGTTTAACGCGCTTAGCCCGCAGCAGATGAATCTCGCGGCATTTTGGATTGGATCCCCAGGCTGCTAGGATGCGCCGTGACGAATTTTTATCGCAAATTTTGTGATGGTCCAAGGCTGTACGACTGGCTGGTCGTACTCAGCTGCCTGCTCGGCAGTGTCGGCAATTGCTACGCGCGGGCGCCGCTAATTGCGGCTGCGGCCGACTTGAATTTCGCGCTCACCGAAATCAATACGCGATTTCGCGCCGAGACTGGCCATGAAATCACCCCCGTGTTTGGTTCCTCGGGCAATTTTTATCGTCAAATTCTGCAAGGCGCGCCGTTTCAGCTATTTCTCTCAGCCGATGAAGAATTGGTGTTCAAGCTCGCTGAGGCCGACAAGACACTTGATCGCGGCAGGCTCTATGCGATCGGACGCCTGGTGCTCCTGCTGCCATCAGACTCACCGCTGAAGTTGGATGGTCAACTTCAGGATCTCGTGGCGGCGGTTGGCGATGGCAGGCTCACTAAATTCGCGATTGCCAACCCTGCACACGCGCCGTATGGGCAACGTGCACAGGAAGTCTTACAGCGTGTCGGGCTGTGGTCAAAAATCCAGCCTCAATTGGTGCTTGGCGAAAATGCGGCGCAGGCCGCCCAGTTCGCGATCTCCGGGAGTACCCAGGGTGGGTTAGTCGCGTATTCGTTAGCGCTGACGCCGGCGCTCGCGAAGCTCGGTCACTCTGTGTTGATCCCACAGCAATGGCACACCCCACTCAAGCAGCGCATGGTGCTGCTTGCAGGTGCTGACGACACCGCGCACGCGTTCTACGCGTACCTGCAAACACCGACCGCGCGAAAAATACTGCAGCGGAACGGCTTCACGATCCCCAACGAATGACCAGACGGGCGCACTAACATGGATTGGAGCGCCTTTGCGTTATCGCTCAAGCTCGCGGTGGCCACCATGGTGGTGCTCTTACCCATTGGCGTGTGGGCAGGTCGTCAACTCGCCTGGCGCGAGTTCTACGGCAAGGCATTCGTAGAGGCGCTACTGGCCTTGCCGCTGGTGTTGCCGCCCACCGTGCTCGGTTTCTATCTGCTGGTGGCGTTGGGCGGTGGCTCAGCGCTGGGTCGCTGGTATGCCTCAGTCAGCGGCCACCCGCTCACGTTTTCCTTCGATGGGTTACTGGTTGCTTCGGTGATCTTCAATCTGCCGTTTGCCATACAACCAATGCAGCGGGCGTTCGAGGCAATTGCGCCGGAAGTGCGCGAAGCGGCACTCTGCTGTGGCATGTCCACGGGACGGCTGCTGCGGCGGATTGAGTTGCCGCTCGCGTGGCCTGGGATCCTGTCGGCGATGGTGCTCACCTTTGCCCACACTTTGGGCGAATTCGGCGTGGTGCTGATGGTCGGCGGCAGCATTCCCGGTGAAACCCGCACCATCGCCGTCGCCATCTATGATCGTGTGCAGTCCTTCGATATGGCGGGTGCCGGTCGGATGTCGCTATTGTTGTTATTGATCTCGATGGTGGCGATCGGTGCCTCGTATGCGACCACCAGCCACCTGGGACGCGCGCGACGCCATGGCTGAGGCATTCGCTGGATTACAGGTTATGTTGCGGCAGTCTGCACCGATTGCGCTGCAGGCCGAGCTCGAATGCGGATCGGGCGAGGTTCTCGCGCTGGTCGGACCTTCGGGCAGTGGCAAGACCACTGTGCTCCGCTGCATTGCCGGCTTGTACACGCCGCAGGAAGGTCACATTCAATACGGTCACACGCCGTGGCTCGCTACCGCGCGCGGTCAGAATTTATCGCCTGCGCAACGTCGGATCGGCATGGTCTTCCAGCATTACGCACTGTTTCCCCATCTCTCTGCGTTGGACAATGTGCGCGAGGGCTTCGACGATCCGTCGAGCATCGATGCGCACACCCGCGCGCGGGCATTATTGCGGAAAGTGAATCTAGACGGCCTTGAGACGCGGCGGCCGCACCAGCTCTCAGGCGGCCAACAACAGCGTGTCGCAGTGGCACGTGCGTTAGCGCGCGATCCGGCAGTGCTCTTGCTCGATGAGCCGTTCTCGGCAGTGGATCGCGCGACACGTGAGAAATTGTATGGCGAGCTCGCGGAGTTGCGCAGCGAGCTGAACATGCCCGTGATTCTGGTCACCCACGATTTGGAAGAAGCCGTGATGTTGGCGGATCGCCTGACGATTATGGCGCACGGTCGCTCGCTTCAATCAGGATCCCCGCTGGAGGTCTTGGCGCGCCCTGCGTCGGTGGAGGTAGCGCGCCTGGTGGGCTTGCGCAATGTATTTGAAGGCCAGGTGATCGCGCATGACACGGCTAGTGCAAGTACCGTTTTGAAATGGCACGACCAGCTGCTCACGGTGCGCTTGCAAGAGGACTTCGCGATCGGCAGCACTGTCGCCTGGGCGATCCCTGCGGAAGCGGTCTTATTGATGGCCAGTGACCGCGCGCCGAGCGGCAGTCGCGATAATCCGGTAGACGGGCGCCTCGGCAAGCTGGTGCGTTTGGGCGATCGGGTGCGCCTGCAGGTGTTGGTGCACGCCGCACAAACGGCACCGCTGGCGCTGACGGTGCCGCGCCATCTCGCCGAGCGATATGCGCTGGCGGAAGGGCAGTCGCTTACGCTGCGTCTGCGCGGTGAGCAAATCCACTTGATGCCGGTGGCTGCGACGCAGAGCTAGTCAGCGGCCAGGTCCAGTGCGGCACTTAACGTCGGTGCGTAACCGTCTGCTGGTAGTGCGTCGAGTACGCCAGCAGTGCGCAGCTTGCCCAGCACGCGTTCGTTCGCCTCGCATAGCAGCACACGCACCCCGCGCTTGCGTAATTCACCGATCACCTCTTCGAGCGTTTGGATGCCGGTGATATCCATGAACGGCACGCGGTGCAGGCGCAGGATCAGCGTTTGCGGATCCGAATGCGTTTGGAGCAGCACGCGCTCGAAGTTCTCCACTGCACCGAAGAACATCGGTCCCGCAATTTCGAAAACCAGCACCCCGGGTGGCAGCGCGTTAAGGCCGAGCTCGCCTTTGAGCGAGTGCGCTTCCACTTGCACGGTTTCCACCGCCTCGGACATCCGACTTAGAAAATGCAGAATGGCGAGAATCACCCCCACATTCACGGCGACCACGAGATCGGCAAAAACGGTCAATAGAAAAGTGATGCCAAGGATCACGCGGTCAGCCGTGGGCGCTTTGCGCAGGATATACGCGAAGTGCTTCACCTCACTCATGTTCCACGCCACCACGAAGAGGATCGCCGCGAGCGCCGCCAACGGAATACTCGAGGCCAGTGGCGCCATGAATAGCAGCACCGCAATCAAGGTGACTGTATGGGTGATGCCAGCCAGCGGACTCGTCGCCCCGTTACGAATATTGGTAGCGGTGCGCGCGATGGCACCCGTGGCGGCGAAGCCGCCGAATAGTGGCGCGGCGATGTTCGCCAGGCCCTGCCCGATCAGTTCTTGATTCGAATCATGGCGGGTGCCCGCCATGCCGTCGGCGACCACCGCAGAGAGCAGGGACTCGATCGCGCCCAGCATCGCAATCGTGAACGCAGGCCCAAGTAAGGTGAGGACTTGCGAGAAGGAGAGCGCAGGGAGCGCGAAAGTTGGCAGACCATGAGGAATGCCACCGAATGCGCTGCCGATGGTCGCGACGCCAGGCAGGTGCAGCAGAGATTGCAGGAGGGTGGCCACCACCATCGCGACCAGCGGACCCGGGACGCGCGAAAGCCCTTTCACGCGCGGTGCATAGAGCACGAGCGCTAGACTCAACAGCGATAACCCGACAGTGGGTAGGTGGAATTGCGGCATTACCTCGATGAGGTGCCAGAGCTTTTCGTGAAAGTGTTCGCCGCTAATTTTCGGCAGGCCCAGAAAATCGCGCCACTGGCCGACAAATATGATGACGCCGATGCCGGCCGTGAAACCCACAATCACCGGCGCGGGGATGAACTTGATCACGCCGCCCATGCGGGTAAGACCCATCAAGACCAGCATGACACCCGCCATCAACGTCGCGACCTGGAGACCGGCAATTCCGTACTTGGCGGTCACGCCGGACAAAATCACGATAAAGGCGCCAGTGGGGCCGGCGATCTGGAGCCGACTACCGCCGAGAACAGACACCAGCGCGCCGCCAATGATCGCGGTATACAGCCCCTGTTCGGGACGCGCCCCGGAAGCTATGGCAAAGGCCATTGCGAGTGGCAAGGCGACCACCCCAACCACCACCCCGGCGACGATATTCGGCAGCCAGTGTGGCCTGGCGTAAAGTCCTGCGCGGTGCGCTTCGAGCAGCGCAATCATTAAATTCGCGCGCCCTCAAGTTCGCCGTTTCGATACATTTCAAGCAACCGGAATTTCTGCAGTTTGCCGGAAGCGGTGGCCGGAATCCCCGCGAGTGCAAACCACTGTGCCGGGATCTTGTGACGCGCCAGGCGCGCGCTGACAAACGCACGCAACGCGTCGCCACTGAGCGCGCAGTGATCCTTCGGCGACACTACCGCTGCGACCTGCTCACCCCAATAGTCATCTGGCACACCGATCACCGCGACTTCCGCGATCTCCTCGTGCGTGTAGAGCACTTCCTCGATCTCGCGTGGATAGATGTTCTCGCCACCACGAATGATCAGGTCTTTCAAACGGCCGGTAACGCGGCAGTAGCCGCGCGCATCCATCGCGCACAAGTCGCCGGTGTGCAGCCAGCCGTCGGCATCGATGGTCGCCGCCGTCGCGTCGGGCATGTCGTAGTAGCCCATCATGACCAGAAAGCCCCGGGTGCAGAGTTCACCGGAGTGATCGACCGGCAGTAGCGCGCCGCTCACGGGATCCACAATTTTGATTTCCACCTGTGGCAGAGCGCGGCCGATGGTCTCACTTTTATCCTGTGCATTGTCGGTGAGCCGCGTGTGCGTGATCGCGGGCGAGGTTTCGGTTTGACCATAGCCAATGATCAACACTACCCCGAACTGCGCTTCGACCTGCCGCACGATTTCAATCGGTACGATGGTGGCGCCTGAGAAGACGGTCTTCAGGCTGGAGAGATTGCGTGGCTGGCGCACTTGCGCAGCCAGTAACGCGATGAGCATGGTGGGCACGCCGAAGGTATAGGTCACTTGCTCCTCTGCGATGAGATCAAGCATCGTCTCGGCGTCAAAGGCGGCGGGCAGCACCAGGGTCCCGCCGGTTTGCACCGTGCCGAGCACATTGCCGACACAGCCGGCGGTATGGAACAGGGGTGCGACCGCCAGATTCACGGTGGTCTCGTTCTGCGCTTTGATGTTCGCCATCAGGCGTGCGTTATTGGTCACGCTGTAGTGATTGAGCAGCGCGCCCTTCGGTTGCCCGGTGGTACCCGAGGTGTACTGAATCATGGCTGGCGCCTCGGGTGCCACAGTGGGAAGAGCCAGATCCTGCTTGCCATGCGCGATGAACTCGGCCAGATCGTCGACACAGCTTAAGGTCAGCGCGGCCAAGGTCGGCTGATCGAGCGCCGCCTCGATGATTTCGCGGCGCGCACTACCGCGATAATGCGCCTGATAGAAAAGGCCGCGTGCGCGTGATTGGCGCAGCACGTAAGTGAGCTCGGCAGCGCCGAAGGCGGGATTAACGGTGACCATGACTAAGCCCGCGAGGGCCAGACCGAACTGCAAGATGATCCACTCCGGGCAGTTGCCGGCCCACACCGCGACGTGATCTCCGGGCGCGAAGCGCGTCAGCAACGCGCGTGCGGTGTGTTCGGCGTCACTCAACAATTCGCGATAAGTCCACCGCCGACGTTGCGCCACGTCTGTGTGCCCTTCGATGAGGGCGAGGTGGGTGGGTGCGGCCATGGCCGCCGCGCGCAGCACGCCGCCGCAGGTAGTGTCCTGCAGCGCTAACTCATGCGTCGCGGGCCAGTAGGATTCAGTGAGCAAATTCACGCGGGCAACTGCAGCACGTGTTTGGCGATGATATTGCGCTGGATCTCGTTACTGCCGGCGTAGATCGGCGCCGGTCGCGCGCTGTAATAATGGCTGAGCACATCAATCGTGGCCTCGCCAAAGGCGAGCTTGCCCTGGGTGCCGCCCGCGGCCCCCGCCGCCAGCACCATCATTTCGCTCAAGCAAACATAAGTCTCGGTCGACCAAATCTTGAGAATCGCCACATCAGCACCGAGTTCAGCGCCTTGTTTCACGCGCGCCGCGAATTCTGCATAGAGC
>CAMATU010000206.1 GCA_945861225.1 Klebsiella pneumoniae | reverse complement strand
ACCTTGTTCATTTCCCATGGCGCACCGGATCTCATCCTGCACCCGTTACCGGCGCGAGAATTCCTGACTACCCTCGGCGCCACCTTTGCGCGTCCACGCGCCATCGTCGTCGCTTCCGCGCACTACGATGAAGGCCCTTCGCCGAGCGTCACGGCGGCCGCGGCACCCCGCACCATTCACGATTTTGGCGGTTTTGACCGGCGTCTGAACGAGATGTTCTACCGCGCACCAGGCGATCCCGCGCTTGCCGCACAGGTGGTTGAGGCGCTTGCGGTCGATGGCTTCGCGGCCCAGCTCGATCACGATTGGGGCTACGATCACGGCACCTGGGTGCCCTTGATGCTGATGTATCCCGCAGCAGACATTCCGGTGGTGGCGCTCAGTATCCACAGCGGCGCGGATCCTGCCTATCACCTGCGCTTGGGGCGTGCGTTAGCCGGCTTGCCAGGCGCGGGGGTGCTGGTGATTGGGTCTGGTGCTTTCACGCATAATCTCGGCCAGGTCGCGCCACCCGCAGACAATCCCAACGCGCCTGCGTGGGTGCATGATTTTGCGGATTGGACTGGCGAGCGGCTGGCGGCTGGCAATGAGGCGGGCTTACTCGCTTATCGCGATCAGGCGCCACATGCGGGTGAAAATCATCCGAGCGACGAACACTTGCTCCCGCTGTTCGTCGCGATGGGCGCGGCGGGTGCGGGCTGGCGCGCGGAGCGGTTGCATAGCAGCGTGACCTACCGCGCGCTGCGCATGGACATGTTTGCGTTTCATTGAGGGATTCGACGAGCCGTATCGCGCCTAAAGGCGCTCCTACAAATGCGAGGAGGTCGGATTGTCCGCAGGAGCGGCTTCAGCCGCGATAGCGCCACGAAGATGTCTCCCCCGTAGGAGCGGCTTCAGCCGCGAACAGCGCATGGACGTGTTTGCGTTTCATTGATGGATTCGACGAGCCGTATCGCGCCTAAAGGCGCTCCTACAAATGCGAGGAGGTCGGATTGTCCGTAGCAGCGGCTTCAGCCGCGATAGCGCCACGAAGATGTCTCCCCCGTAGGAGCGGCTTCAGCCGCGAACAGCGCATGGACATGTTTGCGTTTCATTGAGGGATTCGACGAGCCGTATCGCGCCTAAAGGCGCTCCTACAAATGCGAGGAGGTCGGATTGTCCGTAGGAGCGGCTTCAGCCGCGAACAGCAAAAATGCCAGTTATAGGTTTAACGGTCAGACGGCGCCGTATGCGGCAGAATTTCGATGCGATTACGGCCGTTGGTTTTTGCGCGATATAGCGCCTGGTCGGCGGCACGTAACAAGCGTCGGGCCGAACCACGCGGCCCGAGATCACTGAGTCCGATCGACATCGACAAGCTGAGCGACCCGACAGTCGTCGTCAGCGCAGTGCGCTCAAAGCCGCCGCGAAATTCCTCCGCTGCCGTCCAGGCATCTTCGAGATTCACGCCTGGCATGAGCACCGCGAACTCCTCTCCGCCATACCGCGTGGCAAGTCCGCAATTGCGCATCGAATTGGCGAGCCGCAGACCGACAATACGCAATACCTCATCGCCTACCATATGGCCATGCTGATCGTTCAACAGTTTGAAGTGATCGATATCGATCATCATCAGGCTCAACGGGAGTTGGGTGCCCAGGCACTGCTGACATTCGCGGAGCAGCACTTCATCCAGCCAGCGGCGATTGTACAGTCCGGTCAGCGCATCAATGCGGGCGACCTTCGCTGAATGCTGTTCGGCATGCAGGCTGGTGCGCAAGCGGTCGGTGGTATCGCGCACCCGGCCGCACAGCACGCTCAGCAGATTGCAGGCGAACGGATGGCAGCGTCGAATCAAGGTCCACAGCACCTCTTCGTCAATCACTAACAAACGCGACGGTTCGAGCGCAATCACATTGGCCGCCACTGCACGTTGCGTCAGAATCGACAGCTCACCGACGCACGCGCCCGGGCCAAAGGTCGCAATCGGTGTGTTGGACACGCCGTCCAGAATTACCTGCAGACGGCCACTCACGATCTGATACAGGGCGTGATTCTCACGACCTTCCACCAGCACGGATTCGTGCGCGTTCACATTGACCATTTCACAGCGCGCGACGAGTTCCGCGATCTCGTTGAAATCGACATTCTGGAAAACGTCGAGGTGGCCGTAAGCGTCGGCGAGATATTCGCCGCGTGCACTCGTTCTGAGTTGAATGACTGAAGCCATAAGCTGCGATGCTCGCGCGGGGTGTTCAGGCCGCAGCGGCTTCGTGGGTGTATTCGGTGCCGAGGTTCTCCATCAGCGCATCCAGATCATTGGGTGTGAGATCCTCGGCCGCGCCGGTGTCGCCCATGTCGAGATCGAGGGCGATGATCTCCCCTTCTTCCTCGAAAAAATCCGCGGCTGCTGGCGGCAGCGGTGTGGCAAGGGGCGCGGTGGCGGAACTCATGGCGGGCACCGGCAGATCTTCGTCATCGATGCTCAGCAGATCGTGCGTGTCAATTTCCGGAGTGGTGGCGGTTGTCATACGTTGCGCCTGTTGCGCCTTGTGGAAGGCGGCGTTGTATTCGTCCATCAATTCGTCGAGAACTCGTTTGGTGCTGGAGAGTTCCTGATTGAGCGCCGAGTTCTCGGTTGCCAGGGCTTCCACGGCATCCGCGCTCACCATGTTTTTGGGCGTCAGGCGTAACCAGGGAGCGACGACCTTGGTCAATTCCGCAGGAACGTCGGCCAGGGTTTTACCCCCGCGTCCGAGGTGCACCCCAATCATCGCATTATAGAACGCGCGTTCGCGTTCGATGAAATCCGACACCACCCGTTCGGTTTCATCGGCCTCGAACTGATATGTTTCAGAGATGATAGCGGAGAGGGCTTCGCGTCGCGCGTCGGTAGTGGCTGCGACTTTGCTGACGAGACTGCTGATCTCGCTGGTCTGAGAATTTTCAGTATGACGGCCGCGCCGTAACGCGACAAAGAGTATTGCGCCCGCGACACCGGCAAATTCCACGATAAGAATCAGCAGGCCGACTTCGAGCGAGGTAGTCAGACTCATAACGATAGGCCTTTCTTCGGCAGGCCGCGCCGGCGCAGCGCAAACCACAATCCGCCAAGCACCGAACCGAAACTGACATTGCCCACCAGGACCACCCCGGCGGTGGTCGCCCAGTTGATGGTGGGCGGCACAGGTGAAGGTGCCACTGGTGCAAGAGGCGCAGCCGCAACCGGCTTTTTCGTGCCATCACTAAACGTAATCGTGATTGGATCGGGTTTGAATTTAATCGCGCGTGCGGCCTGCGTTTCGGCAAACACCCATGGCTGCATCACATAATCGCCACTGGCGGCGGCCGGCAGTTCCAGCGTAATTTCAGCGCCATCCAGCGCTGGCAATTCCAGAATTTGCGGACTTGCGTCGGGCAATTTGAGTTCGAGCAGGCCAGAAAAAGAGCTGGGGACGATGACTTCTGAATCGCCTTTGATCGTGAGATGGATGACCCTTGCACCGGCTTCATCTTTTGCGGTATCTGCGCTGAAGGTGAAGGGGGGGGCCGCTAATCTTGAAGCGACGATGCCGTTCGCGCCGAAAGGTGCCCCCGTCGGCGCGCACAATGAGCTCATAGTCGCCTGGCGCGGCGGCCGTGGTGACGGCGCCGCTGAAATTGCTGGCGGTCTCTGCGAAAGGTAGGGGGGTGAGTTCGCTCGCGCCACTGGTCCCAATTGCCGCCGCGTCCACCTTTACGAGCTTTAGGAAGTCCGCCCGCGTGAGCGGTGAGCCTTGCTCAAGGAGCTGCGCCGTGATCGACAATGGTTCGCCCGGCATCAAGTTGGTGGGCAGCTCGCCGACTTCAAGTCCGAGATCGGTCACGATTAACGCGCGATTGTCGGGATCTTCGGGCGCGTTGAACGACCATTCGCCAGCGCGCGGGGCCGTTAGGGTGACCAGGTCATAGCCCGTTTCATGTTGCCACCCGATCTGCGGAGTGGCCTGCGCCTGTGCCATTGCTTGTGTAATCACCGTCCCGTCGGGTGCCGTGAGTTGCAGGTCGGGGGTCCCAGCCACATGAAACACCAGCACCGTGAGTTCCTTCACGCTGGTATCCACCGTGAAGCGATTGCCGGTCAGCGGCAGGCTATCCGGTGCTGCCGCCTGTTCAAAAAGATGCAGGAATACGCGTTGCAGGGCTGCCGCGTTCGTAACCTGTTCGAACCAGCCATCCGTGCCCTTCGCGAGCGCGTCTAACAGGACCGCATCGGCTTGCTTGGAAAGGGCGACGGCGTTCACGTGAACGCCGAGTACCTGGAAGCGGGTCAGGCCATCGGCGAGCAGGCGCGCCCGTGACGCGGCACTCTCTGCGGCGTCCTTGCTCACATCGACCACCCCGTCTGTTAAGACAATGATATGCCGCGGCGCGTCCTTGGCGGCCGGGCTGGTCCAATCCGCACTGGCTGCACTCAAGCCCGCTTCAATATGCGTGAACAGGCCGCGCGAGTGGACCTTGCCGGCGGCGATCCGCGCCTGCTTTTTCCACTCGGCATCGACGGGTTGCGGGGCGACCAGGGGTTCCGCCGCCTGATCGAACAACCATATCCCCGCAGTGGCACCGGCAGGTAATAATTCGGTCAGCAGTTTGAGTGCAGGCACGCGCAGATTGGCCGGGTCACTCTGTTTCATACTGCCTGAGACGTCGATCAGGATCCGCACATCGGGTGGCGCCGCGCGGGCATTCGCCGCATAACCCAGCAGCAGGCACATACTCACCAATGGCAGGACCGCCGCCGCGCGCTTGAAGCTGGCAGAAAGTGGAGATTTCATGGCGGGATCTGGCGGCCGCAGCGCGCGAATCTTTAGGCCAGGTGAGAACGGGCGGGCGCTATGGGACACTGCGGCCCGGCGCCATGAGGCAACCCAATTTTGCCACCACCGGGTGGCCGACGAGGAGCGGGCATGATTCGAACTTATGGCATCACAGCCAACGGCTTGCAACGCCATGATGGCTTTGTGACGGGCGAACATCTGGCGCAGGCAAGCTGGATTGACCTCTTCACGCCGAGCGAGGACGAGGAGCACCATGTGGAAGGGCTGCTCGGGGTGGAGCTACCGACCCGCGAAGAAATGCGCGCGCTGGAAGACTCGCGACGGCTCTACGAAGAGGGCGGCGCACTGTACCTCACGGCCACGATCATGGTGAATTCCGAAGCCGAATATCCCCGCTCGGACGATCTCACTTTTGTGCTGACCCGCCATTGCCTCGCCACCGTGCGCTATGCCGAGCCTAAAGCGATCCAGATTTTTGGCGAGCGGGCAGAGCGCCACCCGCTGCTTGCGGCCAACGGCGAAACCGCCCTGCTCGGCATTCTTGAAACCCTGCTGGAACGGATTGCGCTTGGCATTGAACGCGTCAGCACCGATCTGGATCAACTCGTGCACCAGGTGTTGAGTCCCGAACGTAAATCGCCGCAGGCGCGGCGCGACTATGGCGCGATGTTGCGCCAGCTCGAACGCAATCAAATCCTGATCACCCGCGCCCGCGCCAGCCTTAGCAGCCTCAATCGGTTGGTGGCTTTTGTGACCCGACCCGCGCTTGAGTTCGAGCTGAGCAAAGGGTTCCGCGCCCGCGCGACGACCGTCCTGCATGATATTTTGTCGCTGACTGATCACACGAATTTTCTCGCTAATAACATCAGCTTCGAACTGGCGGCAATTCTCGGCATGATCAATATCGAGCAGAACGGCATCATCAAAATTTTCTCGGTCGCGGCGGTGGTTTTTCTACCGCCAACTCTGGTGGCAAGCATCTACGGCATGAATTTCAGAGCGATGCCCGAGCTTGAGTGGGCGCAGGGCTATCCCTGGGCGCTCGGCCTGATGGTGGCCTCGGCGGTGGTGACGCATTGGTTGTTTAAGCGTCGTGGCTGGTTGTGAGATCTTCGTCTGTCGTTGCGAGGAGCGTAGTTTTGTTGCAATCCAGTGGAAAACGTAAAGTGGAGCGCCAGGCTATGGTGAGATTCGCTCGGCTGCGTTCACGACTGCGCTGGTCGGTACTCTGTGGGTCGTTATTGGTCGCCGCCGCACCCGTGTCTGCCCTCGAGCACGCCGCTATCCCGGCGCCGCTCCAAGCCTGGATTCCCTGGGTGCTGCACGATGTCCAGAATCAGGAATGTCCCTATTTTTTCAATGCACCGGCGCGCCATTGCGTGTGGCCTGGCCAGCTGCAAATTGCAGTCGATGCCGGCGGTGGCCAGTTCAGCTTGACGGTCGAAGTGTTTCAAACGACGTGGGTGCCCTTGCCAGGTCGCCAAGGGCTGTGGCCGCTGGAGGTTGCGTTGAATGGCGTGCCAGTCGCGGTCACTCTGCGCGATGGCGTCCCGGCACTCGAACTCGCGCCGGGCCGCCCTCGCCTGGAGGGAAAAGTCGTGTGGTCCAGCCTGCCCGAAGCCTTACCCGTACCGGTCGATTACGCCCTGGTCACCTTACTGGTAAACGGACAACCGACGCCAATACCGAACTCCCCAGGGCAGCTCTGGCTGAAGCCGAATGGCGCAAGCGCAGCGGCGGACGAGCAGCAGGATCGCCTGACGTTACAGGTGTTCCGCAAGCTGCAAGACGACCAGCCACTGCAGGTGGTGAGTGAGCTGGCGCTCGATATCGCCGGCGCGCAGCGCGAAGTCACCCTGACCGGTGCCCAACTGCCGGACACCGTGCCGATGATATTAGAGAGCCCGCTCCCGGCGCGCCTCGAGCCGAATGGCTCCCTGCGGGTGCAGGTCCGCCCGGGTCACTGGACATTGCGCTTGACCACACGGCATCTGGCACCTGTTACCACGCTCGCGTTGCCCGCGCAGCCTGCGCCGTGGCCGGCGGAAGAGATCTGGGTGTTCGAGGCGCGGCCTGCGCTGCGCTTGGTAGAGTTGGCTGGCCCGGCGGCGATCGATCCACGCCAGACGCAATTGCCGGCAGACTGGCAGGCCTTGCCGGCCTATCGCCTCGCGGCAGGCGAGGCCTTGCAACTTAAAGTCCAACGACGCGGCGATCCCGAACCCGAGCCCGACCAATTGGGACTGCGCCGCCAGTTGTGGCTGGATTTCGATGGCGCGGGGATCACCGCCAACGACGTAATGTCCGGCCAGATGACACGCGCATGGCGTTTACAGGCCGGGCCGCAGCTCGAGTTGGGCAGAGTGGCTTTGAATGGCGAGCCGCAGTTTGTGACCAGCCTGGACGGCGTGCAGCGTGGCGTGGAAGTGCGGCGGGGTGCGGTCGAGCTGAATGCCGATTCGCGCCTGCAGGGCTCGCTCCGCCAGTTTCCGGCGGTCGGCTGGCTGCAGGATGTGAACAGTCTCGCAGTCACCTTGAATCTGCCACCGGGCTGGCGTCTGTGGTCGGTAGGGGGCGTCGACAACGTGCCGGATACCTGGCTGCACCGTTGGACCTTGCTCGATTTATTTTTAGTCTTGATTGCAACGGTTGCAGTGGCGCGCCTGTGGCATTGGCGCTGGGCGCTGCTCGCGGGCATCACGTTGGTCGCGATCTGGCACGAAGGGGACGCGCCGCGCCAGGTCTGGCTGCATTTGCTGGCGGCGCTGGCGCTGTTGCGCGTGTTACCCAGCGGTCGCTTGCGCCAGCTCGTGAGCAGCTATCGCAATGCCGCCCTGCTGGTGTTGATCGCGAGCAGTGTGGTGTTCATGATCGGTCACCTACGCCTCGGGCTTTATCCGCAGCTCGCACCGCCCAATGAAATGATTGGGCAAACCGCGGCGAGCTCAAGCCCGGCTGCACCCGCGCCAGAAATGGCAGCCCAGGAAGCGGTGGTCATGAATGACAGCGCGGGGAGTGCGCCGCTTGAGATGGCTCAGCCCCAACGAGAATTGATGGTCGCGCCGAACAAGCTCGTGCGCAGTGCCAAGTCTTATGCGCCGCCGACGAGCATGCAACAGACCTATGATCCCGGCGCGCTGGTGCAGACCGGGCCCGGCTTACCCGCCTGGCAATGGACTACGGTGCAGTTGAGCTGGAACGGCCCAGTCGCGGCGACGCAGGAACTCAGCCTGGTGTTGTTGTCGCCCACCGTTAATCTGGCCCTGGCACTGCTCCGAGTGCTGCTGCTGGCCTGCCTGGTTGGGATATTTTTGCGCGCGGCGTTTGGCGAGAGCCCTAAGTTCCCGC
>CAMATU010000205.1 GCA_945861225.1 Klebsiella pneumoniae | reverse complement strand
CGCCACGCGGCCACGCCGAGACCCGCTACCGCGAGCAAGACGAGGGGCAGCCACACCCATTTCCAGTGGAATTTCTTGCTGCGTCGGCGACGAGTACTCATCAGTGCGACCTCAGGGCGGTTGAGTGACTTAGCGGCAAGTCGGCCTGGGGAGAATCGGCTGCGGCGATTTTCTAGGTCCGCCAGACTGCTAGACTATGTCGGCCAGAATAGGCGGCGCTCCAAGCGTCGTCCAGGCTGGTGCGGGCACTCGGTCAGCAAAAAAATCCAACGCGACAATAGCGAGCGCAGTAGTTTTTACACGGCCTGAAGGTGGGGAATTTTCGGGAATGAGTATTTACGCGGTGGACAAATTGATGGCCGAAGCGCGTCGCCTGGCCGCCGAATATCGCCGGGTGACGGGTAAAACGCTGCCCCTGAGCGGCGAGATCGCGATTAACGATGCGGTACGCCTGTTAGGCCTCGAGGCGACCACTGCCAGTGATACGGGTTACGACGCGCTGCGCGGTGCGGGCGACACGTGTGAACGGTTTTTGATCAAGGCGAGGGTGGTTTTCGACGCACAAAAAGGCGCTCACCGCCTCGGGGAACTCAAACTGGACAAACCCTGGGACACCTTGCTGCTGGTGTTGATGGATGCGGCCTATGAAACCATCGAAATCTACGCGGTCGCCCGCGAGCAGGTGGCGGCGGCACTCGCCACTGGTAATCCCAACAGCAATAAGAAAGCCACCCTGAGCGTGCCGCGCATCAAAATCATTGGTACCCAAGTCTGGTCCCGCGATGGGCTCCCGGCGGGAACTGCGGCACGCGCGGCGGATGTCCGCTGAACCCGGTTAGCGCTCCTGATCTGTTGGGGCCAGGTGGCCCCTTCTGTGCGCAGCTCCCTGACTTTCAACCGCGAGTCGCGCAACAGGCGATGGCGGCAGCGGTCGCCGAGGCGATCACTGCCCGCACGCAGCTCCTGGTGGAGGCGGGCACCGGCACCGGAAAAACTTTCGCCTACCTGGTGCCCGCACTCAACGCCGGACTGCGCACCTTGATCAGCACCGCCACCCGTACCCTGCAGGATCAGTTGTACTTTCAGGATCTCCCGTTGGTCCGGCGTGCGCTCGGCAGTCCACAGTCCGTGGCGTTACTAAAAGGGCGCGCAAACTATCTGTGTCTGCAGCGCCTCGCCCAAGCCGAGGGCCAACCCGAGTTGTGGCCAACGGACGAGGCGCTGCTTGCGCGCGTCACGCGCTGGTCTCAGCAGACCGCCATGGGCGATATCGCTGAGCTGCAGGATGTCCCCGAAGACGCGCCACTGTGGCCGCACATCACATCCACAGTGGATAACTGCCTGGGTCAGGTCTGTCCCAAATTCGATGACTGCTTCGTGGTCAAGGCCCGGCGGCGCGCGGTCGCTGCCGACGTGGTGGTGGTGAATCACCATCTGCTCTTCGCGGACATGGCGCTGCGGGAAGAAGGCTTCGGCGAGTTGTTACCGACGGCTGCAGTCATCATCGTCGATGAAGCGCATCAGCTGCCCGAGCTCGCGGCCCAGGCGTTCGGTCAGACAATTTCCAGTCGGCAGTTACGTGATCTGGTAAGGGATGCTGGCAAAGCGTTGCAGAGTGAAGCCCCCGACATGCCGAGTTTACGCGATGCGCTGCGCGCGCTGGAAAACGCGACCCATTGGGCGCAGACCGAAACTGCGCGCTTTCAGGGCAAACAGGATTACGCTGCGCTGGCCGGTGAGCGCGCGCTGAGCCTTGCGTTGGAGGGAGTTGCCTCCGCGTTAGCGACGGTGGGGACGAACCTGGAAGTTGCCGCCGAGCGCGGCCCGCAACTCGAAATTTGCTGGCGTCGCTGTGCCGAATTGCAGGGACGGCTAGCCGAATTCACCGACCACACGAATGAAGATTGGGTGCGTTGGCTGGAAGCCTCAGTGCGCGGGTTTGTCTTGCACACCACACCGCTCGCAGTGGCCGAGCAATTTCGCGCGCGTCTTGCACAGTACCCCGCCACCTGGGTGTTTTGTTCTGCAACCTTGGCGATTGATGGCGACTTCGGCCATTTTCGCCGGGAGCTGGGACTGGAGGAGGCGCATGCCGAGAGCTGGGAAAGTCCGTTTGATTTCGCGCGCCAGACGGTGCGCTATCTGCCACGCTTAAGCTTGGCGCCCAATCAGGAAGGCTACCTGGCAGCGGTTGTCGAGACCGCGCTCGCGGTGATTGCGTTAAGTCGCGGCCGCGCCTTTTTACTGTGCACGAGTTATCGCGCATTGGCGTACTACGCCGCGCCGCTGCGTGCGCAGCTGCCGTTTCCGGTGTTGGTGCAGGGCGAGGCCCCGCGCGCGGCGTTATTGGCCGAGTTCAAGCGCCTCGGCAATGCGGTGCTGATTGGCACGGCGACGTTCTGGGAAGGGGTGGATGTGCGGGGCGATGCACTGTCCTGCGTGATTATCGATAAGCTCCCGTTTGCGCCGCCGGATGATCCCGTGCTGCGCGCGCGCGCGCGGCGCCTGGAATCTTTAGGTCAGGATCCTTTTCGCGAATATCAATTGCCCGTCGCGGCACTGATGTTGAAGCAAGGTGCCGGGCGCTTGATTCGGGATATCGCTGATCGTGGGGTGTTGGTGCTGTGTGATCCGCGCGTGAAGACCAAGGGTTATGGGCGCACTTTCCTACGCGCGCTGCCGCCGATGCCGGAGACCAGCAGCCTGGCTGATGTGGCGGCGTTCTTTGCAGTTGAGGCGGTTCCCTAAACGCCTTGGTGCCGGCTAGAATCGGTTCGCTTTTTACCAAAACCGCAGCAGAGGAGGATCCGTGAGTAAACGAAAAATTGGGGATATTCAAGTAGATTTGGCGATCGAAATGGCGGTCGATGACGGGTTTCCGGCGGAGGTGCTGGTCCCCAATATGCGGCAGGAAGTGGTCGAGGAGAACCGTGACCTATTGATCCCCTTCTGTATTAATCCGGTCACCAATGGACTCAAGCTGAGCATTCACACCTGGATCCTGAAAACAGCGCATCACACAATCCTGATCGACACCTGCTGCGGCAATAACAAGGAACGCCCCACTTTTGAGCTGGCGCATCAGCTGAATCTGCCTTACCTGGAAAAGCTTGCCGCGGCTGGCGTGCGCCCGGAAGAAGTCGATATGGTGATGTGCACGCACCTGCATGTGGACCATTGTGGCTGGAATACCCAACTCAAAAATGGCAAATGGGTCCCGACCTTCCCCAACGCGAAATACATTTTCTCGCGCACCGAGTATGACCAATGGAATCCGGCCGACACTCGATACCCCAAAAGTGCGGTCAACGACGGGGTCTTTAATGACAGCGTGTTGCCAGTCGTCGAAGCCGGCCAGGCCACCATGGTCGAAGGCACCCACGCCTTGGAAGACGGTCTCATCATTGAACCCGCGCCAGGCCACACCTATGGCCTCATCGTGCTCAAGGTCGAATCGAAGGGACAACACGCGCTGTTTGCTGGCGATGCACTCCATCACGCGGTACAAATACTGCGCCCCGAGTGGAGCAGCGGTTTCTGTGATGTGCCAGAGCAGTCGGCAAAGACCCGCCGCAAGCTGATGGAGCATTGCGCAGAAAAAAATGCGCTGTTGATGCCAGCGCATTTTCCACCGCCGCACGCTGTTCGCGTGCGCGCCAAAGGCGACAATTTCACCTTCACGCCCGAGTGAGTCTCACCGCTGGCACCAGCGCGCGAGCCGAGTTAATTGTGAAGACGAGCGCCATGCTGGCGCTCCAGGACGAAATGAACTCGCGCGTCGATCCCGACTGGCAGGCGCGCGCGCGCGCGTGGTATCGCGCGATCTGGATTGAATGCGCGGAATTGATGGACCACTACGGCGGTTGGAAATGGTGGAAATCCTCACCGCAGGACGTTGAGCAGGCGATGCTCGAGATTGTGGATATTTGGCATTTCGGACTCAGCATTCGTATTCGCCCTGATCGCGATCACGCGCGTGCCGCCGCCGCAATCGTCGAGGAATGGCTGCAACCGCAGCCCTCGCAGGGGTTTTTACGCGATGTGGAAACCCTGGCTCAGCATGCATTGGGGACGCACGACTTTCTGGTCGCGATGGTGCCGCCCTTGTTGCAAGATATCGGGCGCGATTTTGAGGCGCTCTACCGTGCGTACATCGGCAAGAATGTGCTCAATTTTTTCCGCCAGGATCATGGCTACAAGGCGGGCACGTATCACAAAATCTGGCACGGTCGCGAGGACAACGCCCATTTGATTGAGGTACTGAGCGAACTCGACAGTAACGCCTCAGATTTCCGCGAGATGGTCTATCACGCACTTGAAGCGCGTTATCCGCTGGCTACTTAAGCCCTTCTAAATACCGATCCGCATCGAGCGCGGCCATGCACCCTGAACCAGCGGAGGTCACGGCCTGCCGATAAATCGGATCCGCGCAGTCGCCGGCGGCAAACACCCCGGGGACATTGGTCGCGGTCGCGAAGCCGTCGCCGCCACTGCGCACCTGGATATAACCGCCATGCATCTCAAGCTGACCGGTGAAGAGATCCGTATTCGGTTTATGCCCAATCGCAATAAAGACGCCATGCAGCGAAATGTCTTTCGCCTGCGCGTTATCGACGCCGCGAATGCGCATGCCAGTAACACCACTCGCGTCACCCAATACTTCATCCAACGCGTGGTTCCATTCAATGGAAACTTTGCCCTGTGCGGCCTTCTCCAGCAGGCGTTGGCTCATGATCTTCTCGGCCCGAAACGCGGCCCGCCGATGCACCACAGTGACATGCGAGGCGATGTTTGACAGGTATAGCGCTTCTTCCACTGCAGTGTTCCCGCCGCCAATCACGGCTACCGGCTTGTTGCGGTAAAAGAAACCATCACAGGTGGCGCATGCTGACACCCCTTTGCCCTTGAAGGCATCTTCCGAAGGCAGGCCTAAATATTTGGCGCTGGCGCCAGTGGCGACGATAAGCGCATCACAGGTGTAGTTGCCCTGATCCCCTTCCAGCATAAAGGGGCGCTCTCCCATTCGCGCAGTGTGGATATGGTCGTTCAGCAGCACGGTGCCAAAGCGTTCTGCATGCCGCTGCATGCGCACCATGAGTTCAGGTCCCAGCACGCCATGATCATCACCTGGCCAGTTATCGACTTCGGTGGTCGTAGTCATTTGTCCACCCACCTCGAGGCCGGTGATCAGGACTGGCTCGAGCGCCGCGCGCGCCGCGTAGACCGCTGCGGTGTAGCCCGCCGGCCCCGAGCCAAGGATTAACAATCGAGCGTGACGGGTGGTCGGCATGGGCTTGCTATCGGTTGGTATACTGGCGCGCGAGTGTAACAAAACTCCGCACAATTACATTTTTCCATGGTGTGAGGCGACCTCGGCGTCGCAGAGGTTAAGGAATTTGCCCATGATCATTCCGTCGCGTATGCAGGCAGTCGAAGTGTCCACCCCGGGCGGCCCGGAAATGCTCCGTCTGGTTGAACTGGAGGTTCCGACTCCGGCACCTGGTGAAGTGCTGATACGCGTGCAGGCCGCCGGCGTTAATCGTCCGGATTGCCTGCAACGCGCCGGGTTGTACACGGTGCCACCCGATGCGAGCCCCTTGCCCGGACTCGAAATCGCCGGCGAAATCGTAGCCCTCGGGCCCACGACCGCCCGCTGGCAGCTAGGGGATAAGGTCGTTGCACTAACCCACGGCGGTGGCTATGCCGAATACTGCCGCGCGCCGGGGACGCATTGTTTACCGTGGCCCCAAGGCTATTCAGCAGAGGAAGCGGCGAGCCTGCCTGAAACCGCCTTTACCGTGCAGTACAATCTTTTTACACGGGCAGATTTGCGCGCCAATGACTGGTGTTTAATCCATGGGGGCAGCAGTGGCATCGGCACCACGGCAATCCAACTCGCGAAGGCCGCTGGGGCGACTGTGATCGTGACTGTGGGTAGCGCGGAGAAGCGGCAGTACTGTCTGCAGTTAGGCGCGGATTACGCCTTCGATTATCACGACGATTGGGTGGCGGCAGTGCGTGAGGCGAGTGGGGGACGTGGCGTCAATGTGGTGCTCGACATGGTGGCCGGGCCTTATATCGAAAAAAATCTCAATCTGCTCGCCGCCGATGGCCGCTACTCGCTGATCGCCTTTCTGAAAGGTCCCAAAGCCGAGGTCAATTTCGCGCCGGTGCTGACTAAGCGCCTGCTGATTACAGGTTCCACGTTGCGTCCGCAGTCGATCGCGCAAAAGGCGGCGATTGCGGCCACCGTCGAACACGCAGTGTGGCCCCTGCTTGCGGCTGGCCGTTATCGCAGCCATCTTTTCAAGACTTTTCCGCTCGCGCAGGCGAGCGCGGCCCACACCCTGATGGAGTCGAGCATTCACATGGGCAAAATTGTGTTGCAAGTTGGCGGATGAATGGGTGGCCCGCACGGGGCGGGCAGTTTCCACACCTAATCTGCGGCATAATCGCGCGCAGCCAGCCTGAACTTCTGCGCGTGACCCTGGAAGGCGTGGGTCGGGGCAAAAAATACTTAAACCAGTTGGAGGAATCCGCGCGTGCGAGCATCCCATTATTTTACGAGTGAGTCCGTTTCCGAAGGTCATCCCGACAAAGTTTGCGACCGTATTTCAGATGAAGTCGTTGATGCCTATTTTCGCGAGGCAGCGGCGGTGGGTCTGGATCCCGGTCAGGTGCGGGTGGCCTGCGAAACGCTCGCGACCACGAATCGGGTAGTGATTGCGGGCGAGACGCGGGGCCCGAGCACCGTCACACCTGATCTCGTCACGCATCTGGCCCGGCTTGCCATTCGGGACATTGGTTACGAACAGGACGGATTTCATTGGGAACGCGCACGCATTGAAGTGCTCTTGCACGCACAATCCGCCGATATCGCGCAGGGCGTGGATGCGGGGGGTGACAAGGACGAAGGCGCGGGCGATCAGGGCATCATGTTCGGTTATGCGTGTACTGAAACCGAAGATCTGATGCCGGCACCGCTCTACTACTCGCACCGCATTCTCCAATTGCTTGCCACGGCCCGTAAATCCGGTGAAACCCGACTGCTGGGCCCGGATGCCAAGAGCCAGGTTACCGTCCGCTATGAAAATGGCAAACCAGTGGCCGCCACCCAGATTGTGGTCTCAACGCAGCATCTCGACGTCAAGATGACCTCGCACGATGTGCGCTCAGTGATTGAGCCTTATGTCCGCCAGGCGTTGCCTGAGAGTTGGATCACCAAGGATACCGTGTGGCACGTCAATCCCACTGGCGCCTTCGTGATTGGCGGGCCGGATGGCGACTGTGGCCTGACCGGACGCAAAATTATTGTCGATACCTACGGCGGCGCCGCACCTCACGGTGGTGGCGCATTCTCGGGCAAGGATCCCTCCAAGGTCGATCGCTCGGCGGCTTATGCTGCGCGTTATCTGGCCAAGAACGTCGTCGCGGCAGGACTCGCCGAACGGTGCAGCATTCAACTCTCGTATGCGATTGGTGTCGCGAAGCCGCTGTCCCTGTATGTGGATCTGCACGATACCGGCAAGGTGGATGCTGCAAAACTGGAAAGCGTGCTCGCGAACGTAATGGACCTCACCCCGCGCGGAATTCGTACCCACCTAAAACTCAATCGGCCCATTTACGCGCGAACCGCAGCCTACGGTCATTTCGGGCGCAAAGCAGATGCCGATGGCGGCTTCTCGTGGGAACGGACGGATCTCGTCGATGCGCTGAAGCAAGCCGTGAAGTAAGCCCACTACACCCCGCGCTGCCGAGCATTTGAATGTTGCGCAATAGCATTAGCAGTTATGGTTGGCTGACCAAGGGGCTGCATTGGACTATCGCGGCGCTGATATTTGGGTTGATCGGCCTTGGCTGGTATATGGTCGATCTCACCTACTTTGATCGCTGGTACAACGCCTCCTTATCTTTCCACCGTGCGTTGGGGCTACTGGTGCTAGTGCTGGGGTGTGCGCTGGTGTGCTGGAAAATCATTTCGGCCTCACCGGCGTATCCGCCGAGTGTCGGGCCGTTGTCACGGCTGGCAGCGACGGCTGTGCACGCCTTGTTAATGCTGATGATGGTGCTGATTCCGGTCACGGGATATTTAATTTCGACCTCGGCCGGTAAAGCGATTGACGTTTTCGGCTGGTTCGAAGTGCCGCCGCTGGTCGACGTCAACACTGCGGTCCGCGATTTAGCGATTCAAGTTCATTATTTCAGTGCCTATGGCACCGGCGTCTTGGCCCTGGCGCATGCCGCGGCAGCGTTCAAACATCAATTCAT
>CAMATU010000204.1 GCA_945861225.1 Klebsiella pneumoniae | reverse complement strand
CGCGGCGACCAGGTCATTGTCGAGCCGCATTCCTTCAAGGTCGCGCTGACGGCCGAGCACAAGGGTCAGGCGTACCAGTGGAACTACGAGCAAACCGAGGGGCGAGTGCGCATGGACGAGGCCAAGGCGAAAGTCGCCGGCATTGAGCTGCGCACCGCTGGACCGGCGAAGATCCGCTCGACGCTGCAGCTACAAGGGGAGATTCAATTCAATCAGGACCGCGTCGCTCACGTGGTGCCAAGGCTCGCCGGTGTGGTGGTCACGGCGGCGAAGAATCTCGGCGATCAGGTGAAGAAGGGCGAACTGCTCGCAGTCCTGGAGAGCCAGACGCTCGCCGATCTCAAGAGCGAGCACCACGCCACCCAGACGCGGCTGGAGATGGCGCGCGGCACCTTCGAGCGGGAGAAGCGCCTGTGGGAAGAGAAGATTTCCGCCCAGCAGGACTATCTTGCCAGCCGCCAAGCCCTCGTCGAAGCGGAGATCGCCCATCGAAACGTAGAGCAAAAGCTGCTCGCGCTCGGGCTCACCCATGAGGCAGTCATGCGCAGCACCGGCGCAGACGGTCTGACCCGCTACGAGATTCGTGCGCCCCTCGACGGCGTGGTGACGGAAAAGCACCTGGCGGTCGGCGAAGCGGTGAAGGAGGACGCGAGCATCTTCACCATCGCCGATCTGTCCACTGTATGGGCGGAAATGACGATTTATCCCAAAGACCTCGCGGCGGTGAAGCTCGGCCAGAAGGTAATGGTGCGCGTGAGCGCGCTTAACGCCCAAGCCGAAGGCCGGGTGTCCTATGTGGGCTCGCTGATCGGCGAGCAGACGCGTTCGGCCAAGGCGCGTGTCACTCTGCCGAATCCGGACCGCAGTTGGCGGCCCGGGCTGTTCGTCACCGTGGACCTGGTGCAAGACGAATCCGAAGTCCCGGTCGGCGTGTCGGTGAACGCGATCCAGACGCTGCGGGAGGCCAAAGTCGTGTTCGGGCGCTTCGGCGAGTTCTTCGAAGCGCGGCCGGTGGAACTGGGCCGCAGCGACGGAAAAACGGTCGAAGTACTGAGCGGCCTCGCGCCGGGAACGCCCTACGCCGCGACGAACAGTTTCGTTCTCAAGGCCGACCTGGGCAAGGCCGGCGCCAGCCACGATCACTGAGGGGACCGCCATGAAACAGATCACCGCGATCATTCAGCCGCACATGCTCAGCAAAGTGGAGCACGCGCTGCACGCGCTGCCGCACTTCCCCGGCTTCACCGTGCTGCGCGCCAAGGGCCACGGCCGCGGGCGTGCGGCCGGACACGCCTACCACCCGACGGAATGGGACATGGATACGCACGACAAGGTGGCGCTCTTCATCCTGTGTTCCGATTCACTCGCGCCGCTCATTGTCGATGCCATCCGGCAACACGCCCATACCGGCCTGCCGGGCGACGGCGTCATTGCCGTGTGCGAAGCGGGCGAAGTGGTGCGCATCGGCACCGGCGCGCGCGGCGATGACGCCGTCTAACAAGGAACAAGAACATGCTTGAAGGAATTCTTCGTTTTGCAATTCACCGGCGCTGGCTGGTGCTCCTGGCCGTGCTGGGCATGGCCGCGCTGGGTGCCTACAACTACCAGCGCTTGCCCATCGATGCCGTTCCGGATATCACCAATGTGCAGGTGCAGATCAACACTGAAGCGCCCGGCTATTCGCCGCTGGAAACCGAGCAGCGCATCACGTTCCCGATCGAGACGGCGATGGCCGGGCTGCCGCATCTGCAGCAGACGCGCTCCCTGTCGCGTTACGGACTGTCGCAGGTCACCGTCATCTTCCAGGACGGCACCGACATCTATTTCGCCCGCCAGCTCATCAACGAGCGCGTGCAGGAAGTGCGGGAAAAGCTACCGCCCGGTGTGCAGCCCTCAATGGGACCCATTGCCACTGGCCTGGGCGAAATTTTCATGTGGACGGTCGAACCGAAGGACGGCGCAAAGAAACCTGATGGAGGCGAGTACACCCCAACGGACCTGCGCACGATCCAGGACTGGATCGTGCGGCCGCAACTGCGCAATATCCCCGGCGTCACCGAGATCAACACCATCGGCGGGTATTCGAAGCAGTTCCACGTGACCCCCGACCCGGCCAAGCTAATCGGCTACGGCTTGAGTTTTCACGATGTGCTGGCGGCGTTGGCCAGGAACAATGCCAACGTTGGCGCCGGCTACATCGAAAGGAGTGGCGAGCAGTACCTGGTTCGCGCGCCGGGCCAGGTGACGACCCTCGAAGAGATCCGCGAGATCGTCATCCGCACCGAGCGCGATGTGCCTATCCGCATCAGCGACGTGGCCGAGGTGCTGCTCGGCAAGGAACTGCGCACCGGCGCGGCTACCGAGAACGGCAGGGAAGTGGTTCTGGGTACTGTGTTCATGCTCATGGGCGAGAACAGCCGAACGGTGTCACAGCGCGTCGGGCAGAAGCTTGTGGAGGTCAACCGCACCCTGCCGCAGGGGTGATCGCCAAGACGGTCTATGACCGTACGACGCTGGTGGACAAGACCATCGCGACGGTCTCGAAGAACCTGCTGGAAGGCGCGGTGCTGGTGGTCGCCGTGCTCCTCGCCCTGCTCGGCAACTGGCGCGCGGCTCTGCTCACCGCGGCGGTGATCCCGCTATCCATGCTGTTCCTCATTACCGGCATGGTGGAGAGAAAAGTCAGCGCCAACCTGATGAGCCTGGGCGCGCTGGACTTCGGACTGATCGTGGACGGCGCGGTAATCATCGTCGAGAACTGCCTGCGCCGGCTGGCGCTGGAGCAGCATCGCCTGGGACGCCTGCTGGAGCGCGGCGAACGCTTTGAGACGGTATTCGAGGCCACGCGCGAAGTGTTCCGGCCAAGTCTGGTGAGCGTGATCGTGGTGGCGCTGGTGAATATCCCCATCTTCACGCTGACCGGCGTCGAGGGGAAAATGTTCCACCCGATGGCCTTCACCGTGGTCGTGGCACTGCTGGGTGCCCTGATTCTGTCCGTCACGTTCGTGCCCGCGGCGATCGCGCTGTTCGTCACCGGCCGCGTCGAGGAAAAAGAGAATCGCGCCATGCAATGGGCGCGCAAGGCTTACCGTCCGGCGCTGGACTTCGTGCTGCGCAACCGGGCGCCGACGGTCGCTGCGGCGGTGGTTATGGTGGCGTTGAGTGCGCTGCTGGCCACCCGCATGGGCACCGAGTTTGTGCCCAGCCTCGACGAAGGCGACATCGCCCTGCACGCGCTGCGCATTCCAGGCACCAGCCTCACCCAGGCGATTGAAATGCAGCAGGTGCTGGAGAAGCGCATCAAGGCCTTCCCGGAAGTGGACAAGATCTTTGCCAAGATCGGTACGGCTGAGATCGCTACTGACCCGATGCCGCCGAACGTGGCCGACAACTTCGTGATGCTGAAGCCCGTCTCTGAGTGGCCGGATCCCAAGCGCAGCAAGCAGGACTTGGTGAAGGCAATGCAGGAGGCGGTGGAACAGATTCCGGGCAACAACTACGAGTTCACCCAGCCGATCCAGATGCGCTTCAACGAACTCATCTCCGGCGTGCGCAGCGATGTCGCGGTCAAGGTATTCGGCGACGACTTGAATGTGCTTCTACGGAGCGGCGAGGAGATCGCGGAGGTTCTCGAAAAAATTCCTGGAGCAGCCGATGTCAAGGTCGAGCAGGTGAGCGGATTGCCGGTGCTCACGGTAAAGATCGACCGGTCCCGGATCTCGCGCTACGGTCTCAATGTCGCCGACGTGCAGGAGGTAGTCGAAGTGGCGGTGGGCGGCAAGGAGGCGGGGCAGGTGTTCGAGGGCGACCGGCGCTTCGACTTGCTGGTGCGTTTGCCCGAACGCCTGCGCGTGGACGTGGAGGCCATGAAGCGCCTGCCGGTTCCGCTGCCTGCCAATGGCCGGTCTGGCGGAGGCGGCGAGGCCAAAGCCGCGTATGTGACCCTGGGTGAGATTGCCCGCTTCGACATGGCGCCCGGACCCAACCAGGTCAGCCGGGAGAACGGCAAGCGGCGCGTGGTCGTGACCGCCAACGTGCGCGGCCGCGACCTCGGCTCCTTCGTCGGCGAGGCGCAGGAGCGCATCGCTACGGCGATCAAGCTGCCCGAGGGATACTGGCTGAGCTACGGCGGCACTTTCGAGCAGCTCGCCTCGGCGGCCAAGCGCCTGCAGGTGGTTGTGCCGCTGTCGCTGGCGCTGATCTTCGGGCTGCTGTTCATGACTTTCGGCTCGGCGAAGGACGCGGCGCTCGTTTTCAGCGGCGTGCCACTGGCGCTTACTGGAGGGGTCCTTGCGCTGTGGCTGCGCGATATCCCACTCTCAATATCAGCCGGCATCGGCTTCATCACCCTATCCGGCGTGGCGGTGCTCACGGGCCTTGTGATCGTCTCATGCATCCGCGACCTGCGGGCACAGGGAATGCAGATCGATGAAGCCATCGTGGAAGGCACGCTCACCCGGCTTCGGCCGGTGCTCATGATCGCGCTGGTGGCGAGTCTGGGTTTCCTGCCGATGGCGATCAACGTCGGCACCGGTGCCGAGGTACAGCGACCGCTCGCGACCGTCGTGATCGGCGGCATCCTCTCCTCCACGCTGCTGACGCTGCTAGTGCTGCCAGTCCTGTACCGCCTGTTCCACCGGGAGGCGGACATCCACCCCTGAGAAATTGAGATTGACTAGGCGATCTTCGGTGCCGGATATGACAAGACTACAAAGGAGCAAAACACATGAAATCGGAAGCCGCTGTGAAAACTCTGGTGCTGGGCGTCGTGATCCTCGCAATGACAGGCTGTGCGCAGACCTCGTTACTGAAACCTGTATCGGGAAACGGCGCATCCGCCACCGTTGAGAATCCCATCATTCTTGGCCGCGCACGTCTCACTGTGGTGCTCGACGGCAACACCTACACCGGCGTGGCTGGAGAGTCTCGCAAGGAAGCAACCGGTGAGCAGTGGCTCAGGTTTGGCTGGAACCCCGCGCACAAACACCAGTGGATAAAACAGGAGATGGCATTCCTCTTCGGCTCAACCATCCTGACAGCGACCGATGGCGCAACGCTAACGTGCGATCACCTGCAACATGGGGACGACTGGCGTTTGCGCTGCAAGAGGCCGAGTGGAGGGGAAGTCGCGTTGCAACGTGCCAAGGATTGACCTCGTCGATGGCTGAGCCCGCGCTGTTAGCAACTGGTCATCGTGAGTACAAAATCGTGAAGCAATCCGTATTTGTCCTTCCTAATGAGCAGCATCATCACCGAAAAACTTAAACTGGACTTGTCCCTGGTCTTGCCGGATGTCGCCGATGAGCGCGATGCTTGCTTAGGGCGGCTGACTAGATTGCTGCAGGCTGAAGGCTTGGAAAAGGTACACCTGGTCCGCGAAGACGGCGGCGTCCGCCTGTGCCTGCACTACGACCCGCAGCAGTTCAGCGTGAGCCGAGTGCGCGAGCTAGCGCAAGCGGTTGGTGCCAAGCTCGGCAACCACTATCGTCACGAGAGCCTGCGTATCGACGGCATGGACTGCCCTACCTGCGCTACGGTGATCGAACACGCGCTGTCGCGCATGGACGGGGTGCTGGAAGCCTCCGTGAGCTACGCCGCTGAGCGGCTGCGCCTGGAATTCGACAGCGAGAAAACTGAGCGTCCGGCAATTCTCCGGCGCATCCAGGCGCTCGGTTATTCCGTGCTGGAGGAAGGCCGCGAGGCCGGATGGTTCGCCGAGCATCGCGAGCTTATTTTTAGCGGCGTTGCCGGCTTGCTGTTGCTGGCCGGTTGGCTTACAGGTCTCGCTGGCACACCGCGCGGCCTAGCGCTCGGCCTGTTGTTGGGTGCCTATGCGGCAGGCGGTTTCTATACCCTGCGCGATGCCTGGCAGAGTTTGCGCAGCCACCGCTTCGACATCGACACCCTGATGATCGTCGCGGCGGCCGGAGCGGCGGCGCTCGGCGCCTGGGAAGAAGGCGCGCTGCTGCTGTTCCTGTTCAGCCTGGGTCATGCGCTGGAACACATGGCCATGGACCGGGCGCGCAAGGCCATCGAGGCGCTGGCGGAACTGGCGCCCAAGACGGCCATCGTGCAGCGGGATGCCGTGGAGATCGAGGTGCGGGTCGAGGAATTGCAGCGCGGCGACCGGGTGATCGTCAAGCCCGGCCAGCGCATCCCCGCCGACGGTCAGGTGGCGTCCGGCAACTCGGCGGTGGACCAATCCCCGGTCACCGGCGAATCCATGCCGGTGGACAAACAACCTGGCGACAAGGTATTCGCCGGTACCGTCAACGGCGAAGGTGCACTGGTCGTCGAGGTAATCAAGCTGGCGCGGGAGAGCACGCTGTCGCGCATGGTGGAGATGGTGGCCGAGGCGCAGACGCAGAAATCCCCCACCCAGAGATTCACCGACCGCTTCGAGCGGATCTTCGTACCCGTCGTGCTGGTGGGCGCCGCGCTGCTCATCGTGCTTCCACCGCTGTTCGGCTTTCCTTTCGCCGAATCCTTTTACCGTGCCATGGCGGTGCTGGTGGCGGCCTCCCCCTGTGCGCTGGCCATCGCCACCCCGTCGGCGGTGTTGTCCGGCATCGCCCGCGCCGCGCGCGGCGGCGTGCTGATCAAGGGTGGCGTGCATCTGGAAAATCTCGGCGTGCTCACGGCTATCGCCTTCGACAAAACCGGCACCTTGACCATCGGCAAACCCAAGGTGACCGACGTCGTCGCCGTCAGCGGAAACGAGGAAAGTTTGCTGACCATTGCCGCCGCCGTGGAAAGCCGCAGCGCCCATCCGCTGGCGCAAGCGGTGGTGGCGGAGGCAAAGGGCCGCGGCTTGAGCTGGGGCGAGGCAGGGGAGGTCGAAGCCGTTACCGGGAGAGGAGTGCGAGCCGAATTCGATGGAAAAAAAGTGACCATCGGTAACGTCAAATTGTTCGACGGCGAACCCATCCCCGATGCAATTCAACAGCAAGTAGAGCGTCTCCAGACGGAAGGCAAAACCATCATGCTGATCCAGGTGGACGGACAGTTCCGGGGTATCCTGGCCTTGGCCGATACGCCGCGCGAGGGGATGCGCGAGGTGTTGGAGCGCCTGCATCAGCTCGGCATCCGCAAAACCATCATGCTCACCGGGGACAACGAACGCGTGGGCCGCGCCATCGGTGAGGCTGTCGGCCTGGACGAAGTGAAAGCGGGCCTGTTGCCGGAAGACAAGGTCAAGGCCATGGAAGAACTCGGGCAACGCTACGGCCAGGTGGCCATGGTCGGCGACGGGGTCAACGATGCCCCGGCCATGGCGCGCGCCACGGTCGGCATCGCCATGGGCGGCGCCGGCACCGATGTGGCGCTGGAAACCGCGGACGTGGCGCTGATGGCCGACGATCTCTCCAAGCTGCCCTTTGCCGTGGCCTTGAGCCGCGCATCTAGACGCATCATTCGGCAGAACCTGTACGTGTCGCTGGGCGTGGTGGCGCTGCTGATTCCCGCCACCTTGTTTGGCTGGGCCGGCATCGGCCTCGCGGTGTTGGTGCACGAAGGCTCTACTCTCGTGGTAGTGATCAACGCCTTGCGCCTCTTGGCCTACCCGGGCGACGAAACAGCCAAATAGATGACCGGCGAAGACGCACAGGACGACAGTACGCGATTCGGCTTTCGCGTGACGGCCGAGTGGTGTATCGATCAGCATCAGCCGGTCAATTTATAGGAAAGCAGACATTGACCGCATAGCGCAAACATTACGATCAGGTCTAAGGAGATGGATTGCTCAATCGGAACCGTCACACCAGTCAGTTCGAATAGGCTCCCGGGCCCGCCGCGTCAGCAGTGCTAACAGCCATGTCACATCACCTTGGCTTCCTGCCTTGCGACTCACCGCCCCAGGTAAACCGCGGTAATCTGCTCGCGCTCATGCCCCAGTTCCCGGCTGATCGTGAGCCGTGCTTCCTGGTCAAGCGCCTTTTGCGTCGCGGTCAATTCCTTCGAGCGCGGTCCGCCGGCAGCCGGTGCCGCCCAGCCGGTGATCTCCCGGTAGCGCGTCTGTGCATAGTGGTGGCGGTGACCGTGAACCCGGTGGCTGCCCGCCCTGGCGCACTGATACTCGAATCGCCGGAGCTGCTCCACGTAGCGCTGGTCGGCCGGAATGAGGCTGCCCCTGCCGGCGAAGCGCTTGGCCTCGTCGAGTATCCGGCGCTGCTCCTCGTTGCGGATGGGTATTTCCCGCGCACGGCCACCCTTGGTCCAGGTGTCCTTCAAAACGAGCTTGTCGCCGCGATCGGCCCACTCGGGCCGGAT
>CAMATU010000203.1 GCA_945861225.1 Klebsiella pneumoniae | reverse complement strand
GCGCTCGCTACAGTGCCCGCCTTCCATTTGGATCCGGCACTTGAAACGTAAGAATCCCTTGAACTTCGAAGCCAATTTGGGCGAACTCGAACGCTTGGTCGAACGCATGGAGCGCGGGGACCTCTCGCTCGAGGATTCTCTACAACAATTTGAACAAGGCATCCAACTCATTCGCGCGTGTCAGCAAGCCCTGCAGGCTGCCGAGCAGAAAGTACAGATATTGATGCGCGATGAACCTGGCGAGCGCCTGGGAGATTTCGTGGCGACATCAGAACAGGTAGAGGATGAAGTCTGACCAATGACCCTAGAATCCGCCCTGGCGCGCTTCCAAGCACAAAGTGAAGCGGCCCTCGACCATTGGCTGCCTGCTCTGCAGTCGCCACCAGAAACACTGCACGCTGCCATGCGCTACGCGGTACTTGGGCCTGGCAAGCGTATCCGCCCGGTGTTGGTTTATGCGACTGGTGAAATCTTCGGGACCTTACCCCGCGAACTGGACTCCGGTGCGGTGGCCGTGGAATTGATCCATGCCTACTCGTTGGTGCATGACGATCTCCCCGCGATGGACAATGACGATCTTCGGCGCGGCCGGCCAACCTGTCACCGCGCGTTCGATGAAGCTACGGCAATTCTGGCCGGTGATGCGCTGCAAGCCCTAGCCTTTCACGTGTTGGCCGCCGACGACCGACTAACCTGCAGCCCAGAAACCCGTCTGGAAATGCTCAAAGTGCTGGCCATCGCAAGTGGCTCCTTAGGCATGGCCGGCGGTCAGGCAATTGATCTGGCGGCTGTCGGCAAGCAGCTTACGTTGGACCAACTGGAAATGATGCACGTATACAAAACTGGCGCGCTAATTAGGGCGAGCGTGCAGCTAGGCTTTTTGGCGAGCGCTCAGACCGACCAGGATCACGCGCAGCGGCTTGACCGCTATGCGCGCAGTATTGGTCTCGCTTTCCAAGTTCAGGACGACATCCTCGATGTGGAAGGAACCACCGAAACCATCGGCAAGCCGCAAGGTTCCGATCAAAATCGTGATAAACCTACCTATCCGAACTTGCTTGGGATGGAGCGAGCGAAGGCCACTGCCGCGCAGTTGTGCCGAGACGCGATTGAGGCGCTGGATTGCTTTGGTGCGAGTGCTGATACCCTGCGCTCAATCGCCACTTATATTGTGCAGCGTGACCGCTGAATCAGCTTCTCCAGGTTGGCGTGTCGGCGCCGCATCGATTTAAAATCTCACCAATTAGCCCTGCAAGCGGCTACAGACCCAACGCTTTCGCCTGCTCCCAAAGCGTATCAAGTTCATGCAAATCGGCCTGCGCCGGACGCCGCCCCTGCGCATGGAGCTGCGTCTCGATGTGACGAAACCTGCGTTCGAACTTTGCGTTGGTGCTGCGTACCGCGTCCTCAGGATTGATTCCGAGATGCCTACCGAGATTGATCGCAGCGAAAATCACATCACCCAATTCTCCCGTTTGCGCCTCCAGGCTGAGCCCCTCGGAGATGGCCGCTCTAAGCTCGGCAACTTCCTCCAGCAGTTTGTCGAAAATGGGCATTACCGCTGGCCAGTCGAAGCCAACCCGCGCCGCCCGCTGCTGAAGCTTCAGTGCGCGGGCCGACGCCGGTAACGCTAATGGGACATCATCTAATTCGCTAACTGTAGTGGCCTGGAGTCGGCCCGCTCGCTCAGCAGCCTTTAAGGCTTCCCACGCTGCGGCCTGCGCGCTTGCTGTTGTGAGCTCTCCGGCACCAAACACATGCGGGTGACGGCGCACCAACTTCCTGTGGATGGCCTCGACCACGGTGTGGAAATCGAACTGTCCGAGTTCCTCAGCAATCTGGGCGTAAAACACCACTTGGAACAACAAGTCACCTAGTTCGTCGGGCAATTCGTCGAGCGCCTGACGTGCGACGACATCCGCTACTTCGTAGGCCTCTTCAAGGGTGTACTTCACCAGACTCGCCAAGGTCTGTTCGCGATCCCATGGGCAGCCCGTGACGGGATCACGAAGGCGGCGCATCAACGCCAGTAAATCGGTCATCGAGATTGCCATCACGCGTTCCTCAGCGACCTTGCTTTCTTGGTGCCGCGAGTTTACTTGATCGAGAAGGCTAATTCGGGGAACAATCCAACTATGATGAGTACACCGCTTATCTTGCGCCTCGATGTGATGGGGAATCCGGTCCGCTGGATGCCCTGGCAGGATGCGGTCTGTCTTTATAGTCGGGGTTTGGTGGCGTGGACCACGGGTGAGCATGAGTTTGTCGTGCGTGGTGGTTTCGCGCGAGCAACCGGCGAGCGCTCTAGCCTGGTGATTCAAAGCATCATCGCGATTAAGCGTTCGGGGCGCGGCTCCCATATTCCACGGGAGGTACCTCCGTTAAGTAATCATGAATTATTTCGCCGAGATGCCTATCTCTGTATGTATTGCGGAGAGCAGTTCACGGATGGCCAATTAACGCGCGACCACGTGATCCCCCTGTCGCGCGGTGGCCAGGACGTATGGTCAAACGTGGTTGCCGCCTGCCGCGACTGTAATACGCGCAAGGGCGGACGCACCCCCGAACAAGCGCGCACGCCGTTACTGGCGGTGCCTTTCGCGCCGAATTGGGCGGAATTTTTAGCGCTCTCCAATCGGCGGATTCTGGCCGACCAAATGGAATTTTTGAAAACGCAGTTCAAGCGCCGGAACCGGCACCTGAACTTGGGCACATCGCGCCCATTTGCCAGTTGAGTCAGGGCGACGCTCGCCCCCTCAACCAGGAGATATTTCCGATAATGCGCCATGCCCTAACGTTTATCACAGCGAGCTTTTTTGCTTACAGCGCACCGATTTTCGCGGCTGATTCGGCCGGTAATTACGCGGTGTGGGGAATTGGTCAAGCGTCCTGCCACCAATTCACGACGGCCTATGCGCAGCACACTCAGCGAGATTACAAACACTACCTTGCTGGATATCTGACGGCCTTCAATACGTTAGCCGACGGCGTATATCAGGCCACCGGCAAGAACACGACCGTCGACAATCTCGCGCGGCTGAACGAACACTGCACCGAAAATCCGCTGCACAGCTTTGAACGTGCAGTGCAGTCATTGTTGCTGAAGGAAAAGGCGATAGAGAAAGCCGCGCCCAAAGAGAAGACTGCAACCTGGGGCCGTCCGCCGGCCAAAGACCCTGCGCCCTGACTTGGATTTGATTCAGGAAACACTCAGGTTAGTCGCTGTAGGGTCCGGCCCGCTTGATGAGGACACTGCTTTGAATGCGCTAGCTGAGACTTAGACCTTCGATCCCGAGATGTTCGTGATCCAGGGGGCGTCCGTGCGAGTTTGGGCGATGTTTCATGAAAGGTTGCGTGGCCATTTCGCCACAACCCTATTCAAAAGGCGATTCAGCAATTGCGATAATGCCTAAGTTAGTGCATTATTTAGTTGTTAATTCAATGAATTCCTCACTAGGAATGTTAGTTCACGTTGATAGGAGATATCTCAATGCACAAATCACTTTCCCTCGCTATGCGCGCTGCTCTCGTGGCAGGCGTGGTCGGCCTGATGGCCGGTTGCTCGAACGTCACCCCGGAACAGCTGTCCGCCGTCGAAGCTAAGGCGAGCGAAGCGCTGTCCAAAGCCGGCATGGCAAGCGCCAACGCTGACAAGGCCTTGAAGGCTGCCACTGACGCTGCAGCGGCTGCGCAAGCTGCCCAAGCGGCGGCCGATGCTTCGATGGCTTGCTGCACCGACAACAAGTCACGCCTCGACAGCATGTTTGAAAAGGCAATGCGCAAGTAATTTCTTCCGCCAGGGAGAAAACGAAGAAACCCCGCTCTGCGGGGTTTCTTTATTTACGGCACCGAATTATCGATTGTCGGCGACTGCATGCCGCGCGGTAGACTCTCGCAACACAGCACTGCCCAGATCACGCGGAACCCCATCCGCCTGATAGACCGCCGCACGGGTCGCCTGCCAATCAAGGCGCACGTCGTAGGCTGCGGATTTTTTTGCAATCAGACTCGCCACGTAGGTGAAAGGGTCTCTGAACTTGGCGTCGTCCTCCTCCAAGTGCGGGTGTACCTCGAGGTATATGCGACCATTCGCGAACCCGATTTTGTAGGGTTCATTCACCAGCCTAACCGTGGTGCCGACCGATACCGTGTGAAACACTCGCTCAATATCCTCGGGATAAAGCCGCATGCAACCATGCGTGACCCGCATCCCGATGCCGTAGGGTTTATCTGTCCCGTGAATGAGGTAGCCACTTATCCCTAAACGTAAGGCATAAGCGCCTAGCGGATTCTGCGGTCCGGCAGGCACCACCGCAGGCAAGATATCGCCTTCTGCAGCGTGCTCTCGGCGAATCGATTCTGGTGGCGTCCAGGTCGGGTCTTTTATTTTGGAAACGACTCGTGTTGCGCCGTGCGGCGTCGACCAATCTTGACGGCCAATGCTGATCGGGTAGGTCGCTACCAATCGCTGTTCACCCGGCTTGGCACGCGGATAATAGTAGAGGCGCATCTCCGGTACATTAATGACGACACCCTCTCGGGGAGCGTCCGGCAGCACATACTGGCTGGGGATAACAACCTCGGTATCTTCACCCGTCAACCACGGATCTACCGCAGGATTGGCCATGCGCAATTCGCGATAACCCTGGCTATAGGTCCGCGCGATATCGGCAATGGTATCCGTGCGAATGGTTGAGGTCAGAACGATTTCCCCGACTACGTCGTTCGCTACCGCAAAACTTGCCGCGTATGCGCCCGTCGCGAGCGCGCTGAGCACGCTCGCGAGCGCGATCCAACCAGTGACAAGACGATAATTATTTTCGCAAAAATTCAGCATTTTCCCTCGTCCGAGTGCTCATGCTTTACGCGGCGCTGCGCAAAGCGCGGATACTGCCAACCCCAGCCAGGCAGAAATTAAAATAGCGCCGCCCCACGGTGCGCAGTGCCGAGCCCACGCCCAGCCCTGAACGGTCCAGCCAAGCAGTCCGCCCGCAAACAACAGCACACCAACCACCATGCTCAGCGCTGAAAACCCAAACAATTTACTCACCCTCAAGGTCGCTGGACTGACAGAAACTGCCACCAGGGCCACGGCGTGTAAGAGTAAGTAATCCACTCCTGTGACATAACTTGCGTAGCCGTCTGCCGACAATTGAAGACGAAACAAATGCGCCCCCAACGCCCCAGCCACTATGCCGCTCGCGCCGAGCATACATCCTATGGCGTATAGCCAACGATACATGCCATTCATTATATCGGTCCTGAATGCCCGGGCCTTAGGCCCTCACCCGCATTCACTTCTCGAGTAAGCGCGGCATAAGTTCCACCAGGTTGCACGGTCTGGTCCGATAGTCCAACTGCTGCGAGATAAGCGACTCCCAGGCCAAGGTGCAGGCGCTGGGCGAACCCGGCAGACAGAATATGTACGTGGCATTGGCCACTCCAGCGAGCGCACGTGATTGCAGGGTGGAAGTCTGAATTTGTGCATAAGAAAGGACCCGAAACATCTCACCGAATCCATCGAGTTGCTTGTCGAGTAGCACTCCGATCGCCTCTGGGGTACCGTCACGGCCGGTCACG
The DNA here is from genome assembly GCA_945861225.1 of Klebsiella pneumoniae. Classification (GTDB taxonomy): domain Bacteria; phylum Pseudomonadota; class Gammaproteobacteria; genus CAIKBL01. Next base: position 2,771 of record CAMATU010000203.1, on the reverse strand, counting down.
CCCGTACCTCCCGTGGTTAAAATCACGCTGACCTCCGGAGCTGCAATCCAGCCGGCCACAATCGCGCGGATCTGATAAATATCATCGCGCACGATTTGCTTGTCCTGCAGACAGTGCCCGGCCTCTCTCAATTTAGTCACCAACACACGCCCAGACGTATCAGTGTCTTCGGTTCGCGAGTCAGAGATGGTTAACACTGCGACTGGCAAGGCGATGAATTGACGTTCGGTGGCCATAGTTAAACTCCAGCGTGTAGAGTGTGCTGGGCAGACGTTAGCATAAATATGGAAGACCAGAGACTTGATAAGTGGCTATGGTGCGCGCGCTTCTACAAGACGCGCGGCCTCGCCCATGACGCGATTCAGGCCGGGCATGTGTTCGTCAACGGTCAGCGCCCTAAGCCCGCCAAAGTCCTCACAGTGGGCGCGAAATTAGTGATCAAACGCGCCCCCTTCGAGTACCACCTCGAGGTGCTCGGAATGGCCACGCAGCGCCAGTCTTCGCCAATGGCGCAAACGCTCTACCGTGAAACCGTAGACAGCCAGCGCGCTCGTGAGCAACTCGCCGAACAGCTCAAGCTCAGTGCGGTTCGCGAAGATCCTGGCTCCGGGAAGCTGGACAAGCGCGCGCGACGAGATCGCTCTACGCTGAAACGAATAGGCGGTGACTTCGAGGAAATTGACTGGCATGACTAATATTGGCGAACTTGATTACATTGCCTTACGGGCGATCTCGCTGCGGATACTGCAGACGTTGTCGCTGGCGATCATCGGCAACCCGCGCACCCTCCGGCATTTGTTGGCCGCCTACCTCACGCGCGGCCATATTCTGCTCGAAGATTTCCCGGGCACCGGCAAGACCACCCTCGCCAAAGCGCTGGCGGCAGCGATCGGTGCGCCGTTTGCTCGGATTCAATGCACACCAGATCTACTGCCCGCCGATATTCTTGGCGTGTCCATCTTCAACCCCAAAGTGAACGAATTCGAACTGCACAAAGGCCCCATTTTTACCGAAATTTTGTTGGCCGATGAAATCAACCGCGCGTCACCTCGCACCCAGTCCGCATTGCTCGAGGCCATGGCTGAGCGGCAAGTCACTCTGGATGTGGCAACCCACGCGCTGTCGCCCGATTTTTTTGTCATTGCAACGCAAAATCCACTAGAGTTTCAAGGCACCTACCCCTTGCCGGAAGCCCAGCTTGATCGCTTCGCGATGTGCCTGTCTTTGGGCTACTTGGCAGCGTCCGCCGAAGTGGAACTCGTGCAAATGCAGCAGCGGCGAGCGCTCACACCGACACTCGCCCGTTGCGTTTCCAACGCTGAGCTAAGCCAGCTCCAGCAGGCAATCGGCGCCGTGCCCATTGCAACCGAACTCATCGAGTATGCAGTGCGCGTGATCGGCGCAACGCGCGTCCACGCGGCGCTTCGCCTGGGCGCGAGTCCGCGCGCATCACTCACGTTAGTACGTTGCGCTCAGGCGCTGGCATTGTTTGATGCGAGTCCCTTTGTAATGCCCGAACACCTCCAAGAGCTCGCGCTGCCGGTACTGGCGCATCGACTGCTATTGACCCAAAGCGCGCGATTCCAAGGCTTGGACAGGGAAGCGATCCTGCAGCAAATCCTTGCTGCGACGCCAGTGCCGCGCTGAGGTAGACGCGCCCGGCAATGGCCTACCGTTTCTTTCAGCAGGTCGCACGCGCGAGCCAATGGTTTGAGGCACGCTACACGCCACTCGGCCAGCTCTTGGCGGGCTTAGTCGTCGCGGCTGTGGTCTTTGCCACCGATCCCAGCCGAACCCGCGCGAATGTGCTCCTGGCCGGCTTGTTCGCGAGTTTCACGGTGGCATTTATCTGCAACCTACGCTGGCGACCCGCCCTGATCTGCCAACGCCAACTGCCAAATTATGCGGTAGCCGGCGAGCCAATGACTTATCGAATCATCGTGAGTAACCGCGGATCACGCGCGGAAAGTAATCTGCTCCTGCGTGATCGCCTGCAGGAGAAATTTCCGTCCCGGCAAGAGATGGCGCTTCGGGCCACCCACCGCGCCGTCGCCGAAAATTGGTTCGATCGTCGCGTGGGCTTCTTACGCTGGCTGCAACGAACGCGTTTCCTGCGGGGTGGTGTACTGCCACCCGTGAACCTACCCGCTCTGGCGGCGGGCGCGCGTGCCGAAGTGGTTAGTTCGTTCACCCCCTTGCGCCGCGGAATCGTGAATTTTGCGCGGATTGATTGCGCGCGTGCCGATCCGCTCGGCATCAGCTTTGCGACCAGCCGAATCGCGCTCACGCAAGCGCTGCTGGTGCTGCCCAGACATTACTCAATCCCGTTGTTCGCGGTCTCTACCGCGGGCAGCGCCGCACCTGATCGCACGGCCGCGCCAGGGGCCGTGCATGGCAGTCATGAATTTCATGCGCTGCGCGAATATCGCACCGGCGATTCTTTGCGGCACGTGCACTGGCGCGCGTCCGCCAAGCGCGGCACACCAGTGGTCAAGCAATTTGTGGATGGCCAGCAGGCCGAACTGACGCTCTTACTCGATACCGCAAGCGATGATCGATTATTTGAGAGTCTAGTCGAAGTCGTCGCTTCGCTCGTGCTAGCCGCCAACCACCAACGGACACGGCTACTGGAGCTTTTATTGTTGGACGCGCGACTCGCGGCCCCCAACATCCCACCCGCGCCGAGCGCACAGTCGCTGCTTGAAACCCTCGCGCTGCTCACGCCCGCTGCGACCGACGAGTTCGCATCTGCCATCACGCAGTTACGTCTC
>CAMATU010000202.1 GCA_945861225.1 Klebsiella pneumoniae | reverse complement strand
AATCACGAGATCGGCCGGCGTGATGGCGTGGTAGTCGAGGGTTGGCGTAATGAGCGCCATACATTTATCCATCTGGGCCTGACTCATGCGGCCTTTTTTGACCGGCCCTTCGTAATTGGCGCGAATAATATTCATGCCGCGATCCAAGGCTTCTTGGTTAATCTCTTTCAGCAGCACGGGAATACCGACGTTGGCGAAATTCATCGCGATCCCGCCGCCCATCGTGCCCCCCCCGATCACCGCGACAAGTTTGATTTCACGCATCGCGGTGTCTTTTGGCACGTCGGGAATCTTGGCCACTTCGCGTTCCGCGAAAAACAGATGCCGCTGCGCTTTGGACTGACTTGATTTCATGCACGCCATGAATAAGTCGTTTTCGCGCTTAACTGCGTCCAAATACGGCAGTGCGACGGCGGCTTCCACACATTGCACGATTTGCTCGGGCGCAAAAAACCCGCGGGTATCGCGCGCCATGGCCTTACGATAGTCGGCGAAGAAATTGGCTGGCAGGGCACTGGCGTCGATCTTGATCTCGCGCACCTTGCGCGATCCCTTACCACTCTTGACCAGCTCACGCGCAAAGGCGAGCGCGCCGGTCTTCAGGTCACCATCGATGATGGCGTCCACCACGCCCTTTTCGTGCGCAATTTTGGCGGACATCGGCTTGCCACTGATCATGGCGTCCAAAGCGGCTTGAACTCCTGCCAGGCGCGGCAAACGTTGGGTGCCAGTGGCGCCTGGCAGTAGTCCGAGTGACACTTCTGGCAAACCCACCTGGGCAGTCCCAATCGCGACTCGATAATGACAGGCCATCGCGGTTTCCAAACCGCCACCGAGCGCAGTGCCATGAATGGTGGCGACGATCGGCTTGGCGCAATCTTCCATCTGGTGCACGACTTTGGGCAGCCAGGGTTCTTCAATTGGTTTATCAAACTCGGTGATGTCGGCCCCGGCGATAAAAGTTCGTCCGTTACAGATGAGGACTGCCGCTTTAGCGCCTGCGTCGGCGGCAAAGCGCTCGAAACAGCTGGCCAGTCCCTTACGCACGGGCAGGGACAGCGCATTCACGGGGGGATTATCGACAGTGATGACGGCGATTTCGCCGTCTAGAGCGTAGCTGACTACCTCGGGCATGGGGTGCGTTCCTTCCTACTTAGGCCTTGCGGCAATTGGGCTAATGCGGACAGTCGGGGCTACCGACCCTCCGCAAGTGAATCAAGGGTCGCGAGTATAGCCTCGCTGCCACCGACTCGTACCTACCAGCGGGTGCCGATTCACGGGATGTTGCGCGTCGCTAACCACACCGTCGGTGGGTCTCCCGCAATCCGTCTGTGCGAGGAGCGACAGGCGGCGCGGCAATCCAAGTAAGGGAACGGTACAAAAATACCGGCCACCGTGCCGAGCGCCACCGGAAGAGGACTTGAAGGTCAAATCACGATTCAATAGAGTTAACGTTCACGTCAAAATAAGCGCAAGAATGACTTCCACGGAATACTCTATCTCTGACCTCGCGCAGACCTTTACGATCACTCCAAGAACGTTAAGGTTCTATGAGATGAAGGGACTAATAGCGCCTAAAAGACATGGGGTTAGTCGAATTTATTCAGAAAAAGATAAGATACGACTGGAACTCGCATTACGCGGCAAGCGCCTTGGTTTCTCTCTTGAAGAAATAAAAGAAATCATAGAGTTATACGATCCCTCGCAGCCTGAGGATCCCCGCCAATTATATTTTCTACTCCGAAAATTGCACCAAAAAAGAAAAGATTTAATTAATAAATTCAATGATATAATGGAGACATTGAATGCAATGGATGTTATTGAAGAGCGCGCCCTGGGGGTTTTAGGAAAACGCCAGAATCCTCGCGTGAACCAATTGCCTCTCGATATTAGTTAACGTTAACGTCAATTTTAGTGGCTTAACGACTCTCAAATCAGCACTTAACGTCATCTCTCATCTTATGAATCAAATCATTTCGACGGTCGATACACGCGCTGCGCTCTACCAACAGAACGCGGCGGCCATGCGCGGTATCGTGGAGGACCTCACTGCTCGGGTCGCGGAGTCAACCGCCGGTGGGGGCGCTCAAGCCCGCGCCAAACATCTGGCGCGAGGCAAATTGCTGGCCCGAGATCGCGTCTACGCGCTGTTAGATGCTGGGAGCCCCTTTCTAGAACTCTCGCAGCTCGCGGCCTATGACATGTACGACAATGAGGTGCCCAGTGCCGGGATCGTGACTGGCATCGGTCGGGTGAATGGGGTCGAGTGTCTAGTCGTTGCCAACGACGCCACCGTCAAAGGCGGCACCTACTATCCCGAAACTGTCAAGAAGCACCTGCGCGCGCAGGAAATTGGTCGCGAAAATCGCCTGCCCTGCATTTACCTGGTGGATTCGGGCGGCGCGTTTCTCCCCAAACAAGACGAGGTTTTCCCGGATCGCGAGCATTTCGGCCGCATTTTCTATAACCAGGCCGCCATGTCGGGCCTAGGCATCCCGCAACTTGCGGTGGTCATGGGTTCGTGCACCGCTGGCGGCGCCTATGTGCCGGCGATGTCGGACGAATCGGTGATTGTGCGTAAACAAGGCACGATTTTTCTGGGCGGCCCGCCGCTGGTCAAAGCCGCCACCGGAGAAGTGGTCACGGCAGAGGATCTAGGAGGAGCTGACGTCCATTCGCGACGCTCAGGCGTCACCGATCACTACGCGCGGAACGACGCCCATGCGCTGGAAATCGCGCGCCGCATGGTCGCCAACCTAAACCACCACAAACGTCCTAGTGTCGAAATCGCGGCCGTTGAGGCACCACTCTACCCACCCGAAGAACTCTACGGCATCGTGCCGACCGATTTGCGCAAGCCCTACGAGGTGCGTGAAGTGATTGCGCGGATTGTGGATGGCAGCCGCTTTGATGAGTTCAAGGCCCTTTATGGCACAACTCTCATTACGGGCTTTGCCCATCTGTATGGCTATCCTGTCGGCATCATTGCCAATAATGGCATTCTGTTTTCCGAATCCGCGCTTAAGGGTGCACACTTCATCGAACTTTGCTGCCAGCGTGGGATTCCGCTGGTGTTCCTGCAGAACATCACAGGCTTCATGGTGGGTTCGAAATACGAAGCTGGCGGGATCGCGAAAGACGGCGCCAAGTTAGTCACGGCTGTCGCCTGTGCCAAAGTGCCCAAGTTTACGGTCATCATTGGTGGCAGTTTCGGCGCCGGGAACTACGGCATGTGCGGTCGAGCCTACAGTCCGCGCTTTCTGTGGACCTGGCCGAATGCCCGCATTTCCGTGATGGGTGGTGAACAAGCCGCTGCAGTCCTTGCACAGGTGCGGAGAGACAATTTCGACGCGCAGGGAAAGACCTGGCCAGCGGAAGAGGAAGCGCAATTCAAGGCCCCTATTCGCGCGCAATACGAGGTTCAGGGTCATCCGTACTACGCCACTGCACGGCTATGGGACGACGGCATAATCGACCCGGCCGATACCCGCAAAGTGCTTGGGTTAGGAATCTCAGCGGCGTTGAATGCGCCTATCGAGCGAACCCCCTTCGGCGTGTTCCGGATGTAATGAGAAATGCCCATGTTTGACAAAATTCTGATCGCGAACCGTGGCGAGATTGCTTGCCGCATTATCAAAACCGCGCGCCGATTAGGCGCGCAGACGGTGGCGATTTATTCCACTGCAGACGCGCACGCGCTACACGTGGGGCACGCCGATGAAGCGTTGTGGATAGGCCCAGCCCCTTCGAACCAGAGCTATCTCGATATCCCACGCATCATCGCCGCTGCCACCGCCGTGGGCGCACAAGCGATTCATCCTGGTTATGGGTTCTTGTCTGAGAACGCGGATTTCGCGCAGGCCTGTCAGGCCGCCGGCATCGCATTCATCGGACCGAGTGTGCACGCGATCCGCGTAATGGGCTCCAAAAGTGAGGCTAAAGCTTTGATGCAGCGCCATGGCGTGCCGCTGGTGCCTGGTTACTATGGTGCCGAACAAGCCCCCGAACACTTGTTCGCCGCTGCACAAGAAGTAGGCTTGCCGTTGCTGATTAAAGCCACCGCTGGCGGCGGTGGTCGTGGCATGCGGATCGTGCGTGATTACGCTGAATTTTCTGCAGCGCTCGCCTCGGCTCAGCGTGAGGCGCAGTCCGCCTTCGGCGATCCCGCCGTGCTGCTGGAACGCTATGTGGAAAATCCACGCCACATAGAAGTACAGATTTTTGGTGATACCCACGGCAATGTGGTGCATCTTTTTGAGCGTGATTGCTCGTTGCAGCGACGACATCAAAAAGTGATCGAAGAAGCCCCTGCCGTGCTCCTCAGCGACGCCCAACGCGCGCAGCTATTCGAAGCTGCACTCAAGGCGGCCCGCGCTGTCGATTACGTCGGTGCCGGTACCGTCGAGTTCATCTTGAATCCTGCGGGTGAAATATTCTTCATTGAAATGAATACCCGGCTCCAGGTCGAACATCCGGTCACCGAGCGCGTGACGGGACTTGATCTCGTCGAGTGGCAGCTCCGGGTCGCCGCCGGAGAGCCGCTGCCGCTACCGCAAGCGGCGATTAAATGCCGTGGTCACGCGCTCGAAGTGCGTGTGTATGCCGAAGATCCTGCGCAGGATTTTCGGCCCTCCACCGGCCAGCTAGTCCATCTGAAATTCCCCGCGGAAACGGCCAACATCAGAGTGGATACCGGGGTGGTGACCAACGATTCAGTGACGCCATTCTATGACGCGATGATCGCGAAAATTATTACCGATGGGCCACAGCGAGCCGATGCCCTGCAACAGATGCAGCGCGCGCTGGACGCCACCCAAATCGTAGGAGTCACCGGCAATATTGGTTATCTGCAGAAAATTCTGAGCCATCCGGGTTTTGTGGCGGGCGGCTTTAATACGCATTTTGTCGAAGACGAACGCGTCAACCTATTACCGCAGGAATTACCCGTTCCGCGCGACGTCTGGTTACTCGTTGCCCTGCACGCCCTTGGGCAAATTCTCGCCGCTGCTCGTGTGCATGCCGCCCGCACCGTAGAGCCGGCATCGCCGTGGAGCTCCCTGCCCGGGTTTCGCGTAAACCTGCCGGCGAAGTTCGAATTTCAGTACCGTGCGGGCGAGGCGCTGACAGTGATTACACTGCAACAACGCGGGAGTTGCTGGACGGTCACCTTGGACAACCTGACCGAGAGTATCAATCACTTTGAAGTAGAGGCCACTGAGATTAAGGTGGTATTGCCCACGCGAGTGCTGCACGGCACGATCGTGACAACCGCGAAGAACACGCAGGTATTTACAGGCGGTGGCCACTATCGAGTGCACGCCGTCGATCCGCTGCATACTGGCGAGGAGGCGGCCGAAGTTGCCGGCAAGATGGTGGCGCCGATGCCCGGTGCAATCACTGCGGTGCTGGTGAAAGTTGGTGATCAAGTCGCGCGCGGCACGCCGCTGCTGATTCTGGAAGCGATGAAAATTGAGCATACGATCAACGCGCCGTTTGACGGTCAGGTGGCTGAAATTCGCTTCCAAGTCGGCGAGCAGGTGCTTACTGAAGGCGTGGAACTCATTAAGCTAGACGCCACCGCCGTGACGACCGAGACGCCCGTCGGACTTTAGTAGAATCGCCGTAGCAGATTCCTCCTAAATCCGACAGGCAGATCGCGTTGTCATTGGAATTTATCGCGTATGGCCATCGATTAACCACCCCAATTGGCCACTAATTCATTGCGCGCAGATTTTTGGAAGGACACCGATGAGTAACGACTTTGCAGCGGCGCAAGAAGCGCGTGATCTGCTCCTCAAATGTTATGACGGCGTGTTATCAACGCTTTCGTTGGCAGTCCCGGGTTATCCCTTCGGATCAGTAGTGCCGTTCTGTCTTGATCGGGCCGGGGTGCCGATTATTTTGATTGCCGACATTGCGCAACACACCAAGAACATCAAAGGTGATCCGCGTGTTTCGCTGATTGTGTTCGATCGCACTGCCAACGATTTACAGGCGAACGGCCGGCTCACCTTGCTGGCCGATGCCCACTTGGTGGCAGAAGATGACGAGGATACGGCCGAGCGCTATTACCGTTTTTTCCCCGAAGCACGCGGCTATCACCGCACCCATGGATTCCAGTTTTGGCGCCTGCATCCGTGCCGAATGCGTTTTATCGGCGGCTTCGGCGCAATTCATTGGCTGGCGCCCGAGCACGTATTAGCCCGCAATCCGTTTTCGGCAGCTGACGAAGCCGGCATGGTCGCGCACATGAACGCCGATCACGTGGCGGCCATGCGTAAATACTGCGCGCCCTATTTGACAGACGATCCGAGTAATAAGGTGCCGCAGTTCGCTGGCTGCGATGCGCACGGATTTCATTTGGTAATCGCGGATCAGGTAGTGCGGATTCCGTTTGACTCGCCGGTTGCAACCCCAACCGAAGTGCGCCAAGCCTTGGTGGCACTGGCGCACAAATAAATTTTCAGATCATCACCTACACCCTTGACGCCGACTGCCAGTTAGGCGTTGACGTCGATAACGACCCGGCCGCGGATTGTGCCAGCGAGGATTTCCTCAGCCAATTCCGGCACGCGTGCCAAGGGTTCGGTCACCGCAACCTGGGCCAACGCCGACGTATCCAGCAGTCGCGCCAGGTCAGTCCACGCGCGAATCCTGCGCGCCATCGCGCATTGCACGGAATCGATTCCGCGTAAGGTCACGCCGCGCAAAATGAACGGCATCACAGTCGATGGAAGTCCGATCCCGCCAGCCAGTCCACAGGCCGCAACGAGTCCTTCCTGCTTGGTTTGCGCCAGCATGGTCGCCAAAGTGGTGGCGCCCACGCTGTCAATCCCGCCCGCCCAGCGATCTTTTTCTAGAGGCTTGGCGTCCCGCGCGAGCTCTGCGCGATCCACAATCTCACTCGCGCCGAGCTGTTTAAGATACGCCGCAAGTTCAGGCCGGCCGGTGACGGCAGCCACCTGATAGCCCAGCTTCTTGAGCAACATAATCGACACGGAACCGACGCCACCGGCGGCACCCGAGACCACGATGGGACCATGCTCGGGCTTAACGCCGTGATCAAGCACTGCACTCACGCTCAGCATGGCGGTATAGCCCGCAGTACCAATGGCCATCGTATCGAACAGGCTCAGGCCTTCCGGCACGCGGACCAGGAACGCGCCCTTTACACGCTGTTGTTGGGCATAACCGCCGTTTTGATCTTCCGAAAGACCATAGCCGTTCACTAGCACGCGATCACCGGCCTGCCAGTTGGGGTCTTTGGATTCGCGTACCGTGCCAGCGAGATCTATGCCGCAAACTAAGGGGGTGCGTCGGCAAATTTTGCCTTTGCCGGTGACCGCCAGCCCGTCCTTATAGTTCACTGTGGAGTACGCCACGTCGATCAGCACATCTTCGGAACCCAGCTCAGCTGGGCTTAATATTTTCAAACGGCCCTTGACCTTGCCGTCTTGTTCTTCAGCCACGATGGCGCGAATTGTGTCGCTCACGGAGATGTCCTCATACAGGATGGAATAGATGGCTATTGTACGGGATGCCCGCGCCATATAATCCCGCGCATGACCGAACAACACTGGAACCCGAACGTTTACTTGCGCGATGCGGGCTTCGTTCCCGCGCTCGGTGCGCCCCTCATCGAAATTCTGGCCCCCCAGCGTGGCGAACGAATCCTTGACCTGGGTTGTGGAGATGGCACTTTGACTGAGCGCTTACAGGCGCTGGGCGCAGAGGTGCATGGGGTGGATAGCAGCGCCGAACAGATCGCGGCGGCGCGTATGCGCGGTCTCTCCGCTGAAGTCATGGACGGCCACGCCCTGCCCTTTCAGCACGAATTTGATGCCGTGTTCAGCAACGCGGCTTTGCATTGGATGCTGGACCCCGCGCGCATGCTGGAGGGCGTTGCGCGTGCGTTGAAACCAGGTGGGCGATTTGTGGCCGAGATGGGTGGAGCCGGCAATGTAGCGAGTGTGGTGCGCGGTTACGCTGCCGAGTTCGCCCTGCGCGGGCTAGACATTCAGCGTCATAACCCCTGGATCTTTCCATCGGTTGCCGAGTATTCCGCACGCCTCGTCGCGGCGGGCTTTGATGTCGCAGCAATTGAACTGTTTAACCGCCCCACCGCATTGCCTGGCGATGTCACCGACTGGCTCAAGCTAATGACGCAATCCTTCCTCGCTGCCGTCCCAGCGGCCGAGCAAGCGGAATTAATCGCGCAAGTGCGCTCGCGGATCGCCGCGCAGACTCAGCGCGCGGATGGCAGTTGGGAGCTGGATTACGTTCGACTACGTTTCAAGGCCATCAAGCGCTGAGGTTTGGCATGGCAATGACTGGCGGCTGTCTCTGTGGAAA
>CAMATU010000201.1 GCA_945861225.1 Klebsiella pneumoniae | reverse complement strand
TGCAGCGTTTCGTCGATTTCGTCAGCCACAGCCAGCGCGGTATCGTTAGATGCCGAGCGACCTGATGAGATGCTGCGCGTCGGTATCGTCGCCGGGGAGCCTTCCGGAGATCAACTCGGCGCCGCGTTGATCACCGCCCTGCGGGCGCGCGTTCCGGAGCTTGAGATCACCGCCATGGCCGGGCCGCAGATGCGGCATGCGGGTTGCCGCGCAATTGCGGGAATTGAGGAACTGTCCGTGATGGGACTGGCGGAAGTCCTTCGGCACTATCCGCGCCTGCGCCGTTTGCGAACCCGTCTTATCAATACCTTCCGCGAGCTTGGTCTCGATGTCTTTATCGGCATCGATGTTCCAGACTTTGTCCTGCACCTGGAATCCGAGTTGAAAGCCGCTGCCATTCCCACCGTGCACGTGGTGTGCCCGCAGGTGTGGGCATGGCGAGCGGGGCGACTGCCAGCTATCCGTCGCGCGGTGACACGGGTCTTAACGCTGTTTCCATTTGAGGCGACGTTCCTGCGCGAACACGCAATTGACGCGTGTTTCATCGGTCATCCGCTGGCGGATCGGATCCCGCTGGAGAGTGATCGTGGCGCCGCCCGCACCGCTTTTAATCTCAGTGCCAGCGGCCCAGTGGTGGCACTGTTGCCTGGCAGTCGTCAGCAGGAGTATCAACGCCATCTCCCGCTTTTCCTCGCGGCCGCACGGCTGCTACGCGCCCGTTCGCCGAGGTGCCAATTCTTGCTGGGCGTGGTGAATGAAGACGCCGCGCAGTACGCCCGCGCGACCGCCGCCGCGTACACCCTGCCGTTACAGATAATCGTGGCGCGCTCGATCGACGTGCTGACCGCCGCCGATGTTGCGCTTTGTGTGTCGGGCACCATCACGCTGGAAGCCGCCTTGACCAGGACACCCGCAGTGGTCGCCTATCGCATGCCGACCCTGACATACGCTGTGTTGCGGCGAATGGTCCAGGTGCCGTATATCGCGTTGCCTAACTTGCTCCTCGGCCAACCCTTGATCCCGGAGTATATTCAAGCGGCGGCAACACCGGAAAATCTGGCGCAGGCGCTGGGCGCATGGCTGGCGGATGTGGCGCGCGTGGCGGCCTATCACGAGCAATGTCAGGAACTGCATCAGACTTTGCGCAATAACGCCGGTGCGGCGGCGGCCGAGGCGATCCTCGCTTTGCTGCATGAGCGCCAGGCAAAGGCACTTGAACACAGGAGTCTGCAATGATCACGGCCGGGGTGGATGAAGCCGGACGTGGACCGCTGGCGGGCCCAGTGGTCGCGGCGGCGGTCATCCTGGATGAGGCGCGGCCGATCCCTGGCCTTGCCGATTCAAAGAAGCTCTCGGCGCGCCGGCGCGAAGCACTTTATTTTTTGATTATGCGCGACGCCGCCAGTTTTGGCGTTGGCCTTGCCAGTGTCGAAGAAATCGATCATTTGAATATCTACCACGCAACCTTACTCGCCATGCAACGCGCCATTGCTGCACTGACTGTGCGGCCCGAGCATGCCTTGATCGATGGCAATGTTTGCCCGCGCCTGGCCTGCTCCGCGCGCGCCATCATCGGCGGCGACGCCACGGTGCCGGCGATCAGCGCAGCGTCGATTATCGCTAAGGTATCGCGCGACCGCATGATGGACGAACTGGCCTTGCGCTTTCCGGACTATGGCTTCGAGCGTCACCGAGGGTATCCCACGGCGGCGCATTGCCAGGCCCTCACGCGCCACGGCGTGACACCAGTCCATCGGCGCTCGTTTCGACCTGTGGCGCTGTGTTTGGCGCAAGCCGAAGCCGCCAGCGCTGCGTCAACCGGTGAGCCGCGGCGATGAGCGCGCAGTTTGTTCATCTGCATCTGCACACCGAGTTTTCGCTGGTTGACGGCCTGATTCGTATTCCTGAGCTGATGACGCGGCTGCGCGAGGCGGGGGTCCCGGCCGCAGCGCTGACCGATCAGAGCAATGCGTTCGCGGCCGTGAAGTTCTATCAGGAGGCCGAGCGCGCCGGCATCAAGCCCATCATCGGTGCCGAGTTCTGGGTACGCCATGCGGGCGACGGCATTGCCCGTGCAAGAGTGGTGCTGCTGTGCATGGATCGCGAAGGCTTTCGTCAGCTTTCTACGTTGCTCACGCGCAGTTATCGCGAAGGACAGAGCCAAGGCATTCCGCATCTTCAATTCGAATGGCTGGCCGACGGCAGTTCACGGCTGATCGCGTTGTCCTGCGGCATTCACGGCGAAGTCGGTCAGCTGTTGCTCGAGGGGCAGGCCGCAAAGGCGCGGCAGCAGGCGCAGTTGTGGGCAGGATTATTTCCACGCCGGTACTACCTGGAATTAGCGCGCACCGGGCGTGCCGGTGAAGACCGCTATGTGGCAGAGGCGGTCGCACTTGCCGATGCGCTCGAATTGCCGTTGGTAGCGACTAACGATGCGCGCTTCCTCGCGGCAGCGGATTTCGATGCGCATGAGGCGCGGGTCTGTATCCAGGAAGGGCGTACGCTCGCGGATCCGCGGCGGCCGCATATGTACACCCCGCAGCAGTATGTGCGCAGCGCAGAGGAAATGCAGGCGCTGTTTGCCGATCTTCCCGATGCGCTGGCGAACGGGCTGGAAATTGCGCGCCGCTGCAATCTTGAACTGAGCTTTGGCAACTACCATCTGCCGAATTTCCCGGTGCCGGAAGGCTTCACGGTGAATGCGCTGCTCGCGACAGATACCCGGGCTGGCCTTAGTCGGCGCTTGACAGAGCCCCGCGCGGAATTCGCGCCGGTGCGTGATCCGGAGGTATACGAAGCGCGGCTTGCGCTCGAACTCAAGGTCATCATTGAGATGGGCTTCGCCAGTTATTTTTTGATCGTCGCGGATTTCATTCAGTGGGCGAAGCGCGCGGAGATCCCGGTCGGCCCCGGCCGCGGATCTGGCGCAGGCTCGCTCGTCGCGTACGCGCTTGGCATCACCGAACTTGATCCGCTCGATTACGATTTGTTGTTCGAACGCTTCTTGAATCCAGAGCGGGTCTCCATGCCCGACTTCGATATCGATTTCTGCATGGATCGTCGCGATGAGGTGATCGACTACGTTAACCAGCGCTACGGCCAGGACAAAGTCGCGCAGATCATCACCTATGGCACGATGGCGGCGAAGGCCGTGTTGCGGGACGTCGGCCGCGTGCTCGGTTTCCCCTACGGGTTTGTTGATCAACTCGCGAAGCTGGTGCCCTTCGATCCGAATATGACGCTTGATCGCGCGCTGGCTGAAGAGCCGCAACTCAAAGCACGCTATCGGGAGGAAGAGGACGTGCGCGCGATCATCGATCTCGGGCTCGCCCTGGAGGGTCTATCGCGCAATGCCGGCAAGCATGCGGGCGGGATCGTGATTGCGCCGCAAGCGCTGACCGAATTCATGCCGCTGTACTGCGAGCAGGGCAGCGATACCGCAGTCACTCAGTTCGACATGAGTGATGTGGAAGCCGTGGGGCTGCTTAAATTCGATTTCCTCGGTTTGCGCACGCTCACGATTATCGATTGGACGGTGCGCGAGATTAATCTGCAGCGCAGCGCGCAGGGCGAAGCGCTGCTCGAGATTGCGCGCCTTCCCCTGCAGGACGCGGCGACCTACAAGCTCGTTCAGCAGGCGCAGACCACGGCCGTATTTCAGCTTGAATCGCGCGGCATGAAGGAACTCATCAAGCGCCTGCGTCCCGATACCTTCGAGGATCTGATCGCGTTGGTCGCGTTGTTTCGGCCGGGTCCGCTGCAATCCGGGATGGTGGACGATTTCATCGATCGCAAGCATGGCCGCGCGGTCGTTAAGTATCCGCACTTCGAACTCGAGGGGATTCTGAAACCGACCTATGGCGTCATTCTGTATCAGGAACAGGTCATGCAGATTGCGCAGGTGTTGGCTGGCTATACCTTGGGTGCGGCTGATCTGCTGCGGCGAGCCATGGGTAAGAAGAAGGCTGACGAAATGGCGCTGCAGCGTGAGACCTTTGTCGATGGCGCGAGTGCACGCGGTATCGATCCCGACGTCTCGGCGCAGATCTTCGACCTGATGGAGAAATTTGCGGGCTATGGCTTCAATAAGTCCCACTCTGCCGCCTATGCACTGGTGGCCTATCAAACGGCATGGTTGAAGGCGCATTATCCGGCGGCCTTCATGGCCGCCGTGCTCTCGGCGGATATGGATACCACCGATAAGGTCGTGCGCCTGATCGATGAATGTCGGCAGCTGGCGATCACGGTCGAGCCGCCCAATCTGAACACCTGCGAGTATCGCTTTACGGTGGCGGATGCCAGCACCATTCGTTATGGGCTAGGGGCAATTAAGGGCGTTGGCGAAGCCGCGCTGATGACCTTGGTGCAGGAGCGAACTGCACAAGGGGTGTACCGCGATTTATTCGATTTATGTCGCCGCAACGATGCCCGCAAACTTAATCGCCGTGTGCTCGAAGCCCTTATCAAAGCGGGTGCGCTCGATACTTTCGGCGCGCGGCGACGCGGCTTGATGACCATCCTCGAACAGGCGTTGCAGGCAGCCGAGCAACAGGCCAAGGCGGCCGCCCTTGGCCAAAGCGATTTATTCGGGGGGGCGAGTGAGGGCAATGCCCACGATGCATTAGACGAGGCAGCGTGGGCGCGCGCACTCGCCAGTGAGGAGTGGTCGCAACCGCAGTTACTCAATTGGGAGAAGGACACGCTCGGGCTCTACCTGAGCGGACATCCCATCGATCGCTATCGGGGCGAACTTGCTGCGCTATCCGCGCTACGCTTGGTTGATCTCAAGCCAGGCAGACGCCGCGCCGCCGGCCTAATCGTCGCGCTCCGCTTTACCAAGAGTCGCCGTGGCCGCATGGCCATCCTGACCTTGGATGACAATACCGCGCGGGTCGAAGTCACTGTGTACAATGAGGTTCTCGAAGCGGCGGTGGATAAGCTGGCGACCGACCGCCTGGTGATCATCGACGGCGAGTGCGCGGTCGATGAATTCAACGGCGAACCCACGATGAATGCACAGGCGATTCTAAGTATGGACGAGGCGCGGCAACGCTATGCGCGCGCCGTAGTCATTGCGCTGGAAGGGGCGGCCGTGAACGCCCTGGCCGATACCTTGCACAGCGCACTCAAGAACTACGGACGGGGCACTTGTCCGGTGGCCATCGACTACGCCGGCGACGCGGCACGCGCCCGTTTGCGGCTGGGCGACGAATGGCGAATCCCGGCGTGCGAAGCTCTGTTGGATCAATTGCGCGGCCAACTGGGGCCAGCGGCTATTAGGGTTGAATACTGATCTCTCACAAACTAAAAAATTTCTGGAACTAGCATGGCTGAGGTTTTGAGCGAAAACGCCGGTATCCATTATCAGTTTCTCGATTTCGAGCAGCCGATCGCGGAGCTTGAAGCGAAAATTGAAGCCCTACGCAAGGTCGGCAACGATTCGGAACTCAATATCTCGGAGGAGATCGGTCGCCTCCAGGAGCGCTCACGCGAACTCACGCGGCAAATTTTCAGTGCTCTCACGCCGTGGCAAATTGCCAAGCTCGCGCGCCATCCGCAGCGCCCATTTGCGTTGGATTACGTGGCGCGCTTATGCGAGCAGGTAGAAGAGCTCCATGGTGATCGGATGTTTTCCGACGATCCGGCGATTGTGAGCGGCATTGCGCGTTTTCGCGGGCGTGGCGTGGCCTTCATCGGTCACCAAAAGGGCCGCAATACCAAGGAGAATCTATACCGTAACTTCGGCATGCCGAAACCGGAAGGCTATCGCAAAGCCTTGCGTATCCTGCAGCTTGCGGAGCGTTTTCGCCTGCCGGTACTCACCTTTATCGATACCCCTGGCGCCTATCCCGGGATCGACGCCGAAGAGCGTGGACAGAGCGAAGCCATCGCGCGCAATTTGCTGGTGATGGCGAATCTGCGCGTGCCCATTATCGCGACCGTGATCGGCGAAGGCGGTTCGGGTGGCGCGCTCGCCATTGGCGTGGCAGATCGTCTCATCATGCTGCAGTACGCCACCTACGCCGTGATCTCCCCTGAAGGTTGTGCCTCGATCCTATGGAAAAGTGCTGATCGGGCCGCCGATGCGGCGGAGGCCATGGGCATCACTTCCGAGCGCCTGAAGCAGCTCAAATTGGTCGATACGGTGATTGAAGAGCCGCTCGGTGGCGCGCACCGTGATTACTCGCTAATCGCCGACAAAGTCGGTGCGGCGCTGCAGGAAGCGCTCGAGAAACTGGTAGTGCTCGATCCCGATGCGCTGGTCCAGCAGCGTCACGCACGCCTCAACCAGTTCGGCGAGTTCACCGAAAAGTAGGCTTGAGTTGCTGCGTGTGGCGCACGATCCTGCGACCTTCGAAGCGCTTATTCTCACCGCGTGCCGTGCGCTTATGGCTCAGCTCAGCGGCGTCACGCGAATCGTGGTGGCGCTGAGCGGCGGCCGGGACTCCACAGTTTTGCTGCATGCGCTCGCGTTGCGGCGAGCGGAGCTTGGTGTGCCACTAAGCGCGCTGCATGTGGATCACGCACTGCAGGCCGCAAGTGCCACCTGGGCAGCACATTGCGCGAGTGCGTGCGCCGCGCTTGAGGTCCCGCTGCACGCCGACAGACTCACGGCGGGTCCACCGGTCGGGGCCAGCGTTGAGGCCTGGGCGCGGGAGGCTCGTTATGCGTCGTTCACGCAGCGGCTGGTGGCAGGCGACCTGTTGCTGACGGCCCATCATGAAGACGATCAAGCGGAAACCTTTCTGCTCAACGCCCTGCGGGGTTCGGGGCCGGCAGGCTTACGCGGCATCGCGGTGCTGCGTCCGTTGGGCGCGGCCTGGCTTGGTCGTCCGCTGCTGAGCCTGCCAGCGCGCGGCATTGCGAACTATGCAGCGCAGCGGGCGCTGCGGTGGATCGAGGATCCGATGAACGCGGCGGCGAATCTCGAGCGCGCTTTTTTGCGCCAACGGGTGCTGCCGATGTTGCGCGAACATTGGCCCGCAGCGAGCCGTACCTTGGCGCGCAGCGCGCTGCGCCAACGCGCGGCAGTGGCCAGCGATGAGGCACTGGCCAATAAGATTCTCGATGCCGCACCGCCTAGCCAAGCCACCATGCTTGCGCTGGCGACGCTCGCGGATTTAACAGCCGACCTGCAGGCCAGCGTATTACGGCGTTGGATCGCGCGCGCCGGTTTCCCTGCGCCGGATGCGGTCCATGTGGAACGAATACTTACCTGTGTGATCGCGGCGCGGGATGATCGCCTGCCTGAAGTGAGTTGGAAGCGCGTCAGTGTGCGGCGCTACGCAGGGACCCTGTATCTGCTTCGCGCGCAAGCAGGACCGACGGCGGCAATTCAGCGCATCTGGCATCCGCCTGCGGCGCTCAGGCTGCCGGGCGGTGTACTCTCGGCAGTGGCGACGTACGGCGATGGCCTCCGCGCGGACGTCGCCAAGGCGGGGCTTGAGGTGCGGCTGCGGCGCGGCGGTGAGCGTTGCCGTCTAGCCGGACGCACCCACCACACGACCCTCAAGCAGCTGTTGCAGGCCTACCGCGTGCCACCGTGGCAACGCCCGCAGCTGCCCCTGTTGTATGTTGAAAATGTACTCGCGGCGGTCGCCGATTTTTTGATCTGTGCAGACTTCGTCGCCGCCCACCACCAACCGAGTTGGCGCTTGCAGTGGTCGCCGTCAATGGAAATTGCCCAGGTGGGCGTATGCTCCTCAAGTCCATTTAATTCTGCCAACGGGACTTAAGACATGGAAGACACCACGCATGAGTGAAGACCGTATCAATCGCTATGATTCGGCCGCCTGGATTATGTTTGGCGTTGGCCTGTTATGGTTGCTGCACGCTGAGCTGCTGCCGGCCCTGATCGCGGGCCTGCTGATTTTCTCACTCGCTAACGCGCTAGTGCGTCCGCTCAGAATTCCCGCGCTGGGTCGCGGCGGGCCGCGTCTGCTGGCGGTTGCGTTGATCGCCGGCGTGCTGCTCGCTTTGCTCACGCTCGCTGGACTTAGTCTTACGTCGTTCCTGCGCAACAGTAACGAAAATGTGCCGGCCTTGATCCAACGCATGGCTGAGATCATCGAAACCTCACGTGATCGTCTGCCGCCCTGGCTGCTGAAGAATGTGCCGGCCGATACCGAAGAGCTGCGGGTCACGCTGGTCGATTGGTTGCGCAATCATGCCGGGACTTTCCAGGTCGCTGGTGCCGGGTTGGGACGCGCGCTGGCGCATATTCTGATTGGCATGGTGATCGGCGCGTTGCTGTCCCTGGAAACCGTGGTGCCGCTGCGCGCCAATGGCCCCCTGACCTCGGCGCTGGCGCACCGCGCACTCCGCCTTGGTCTCGCCTTCCGGCGGGTAGTTTTCGCGCAG
>CAMATU010000200.1 GCA_945861225.1 Klebsiella pneumoniae | reverse complement strand
GAGATCGAACAGTAGATGATGCGCGGATTCACTTTGCGTATCGATTCATAGTCGATGCCGAGCCGTTCCGGCACGCCGCGCCGGTAATTCTCGACAAAGATGTCGGCGGTCTTGCAGAGATCGAACAGCACGTCGCGCGCCTCGGGGTTCTTCAGATCCAGCACTATCGAGCGCTTGTTGCGGTTCACCGCCAGGAATTCGGCGCCCTGGTCGCCCCAGAACGGCGGGCCCCAGGTGCGCGCCTGATCGCCCGTGGGCGATTCAACCTTGATCACATCGGCGCCGGCATCCCCCAGCATCATCGTGCAGAACGGGCCCGCCAGCACCGACGTAAGATCGATTACCTTGATGCCTTCGAGTGCAGTGGACATCATTTATCTTTCTTCGCATCGCGCTTGGCGACGTAGTTGTCGATGCGCGCCTGAAACTTGGGATGCAGCCGCGAGATCACGCGGATGTCGCGCGCGTACTCCAGCGCCTTGCTGTATTCCATGTCGGTCGCGGTGCGCACGACCTCCTTGGTGAACGCGAGTCCGTGATGCGCATTTTGCGCGATCTCCAGCGCGAGCTCGGTCGCGGCAGCGAGCGAAGTGCCGTTGTCTACCACGCGGTTCACCAATCCCAGGCGAAACGCTTCGGCCGCGTTGATCGGACGGCCGGTGAACAGCATCTCGTTCATCGCCTTGCGTCCCATCAGGCGCAGCAGCGCTGGAATCACCGTGGCGGAGGCGATGCCGACGCGCACTTCCGGATAGCCGATGGTGGCGCGCTCTTCCGCGATCGCCAGGTCCGACCAGCCGACGAGGTTGGCGCCCAGGCCCAGCGCAGGCCCGTTGATGGCGGAGATGGTCACTTTCGGATAGTTCCAGACCAGCCGGTTCAGCGTCAGGATATGCTCGTACTCGCCGCGGTCTTCCAGCGCCGTCGCCTTGCGCATTTCGCGCAGATCGGCGCCGCCGGAGAACGCGGTGCCCGCGCCAGTGAAAATGACGACGACTATCTCATCGTCCGCCGCGATATCTTCCAGGGCTGCCGTCATCTGCTTGACGAGCGCCGGGCTGAACGGATTGCGCTTTTCGGGTTCGTTCAGCGTAACGATGGCGATGGGGGATTTTTTCTCCACCAGCAAGCGGGTATCGGTCATTACTTCGTTCCTCGTGTTGTTGATTCTTTCGGGGCTACTGCGACAGGCATCAGTCCGGAACGATGCCGGCTTCACGCACGACCTTGCCCCACTTTACCGTCTCCGCCTTGAAGTAAGCGCCGAATTCCGCGGACGGCATGCCGCCGGGTTCCGCGCCGAGGCTGGCCAGAGTATCGGCGACTTCCGGCGTCTTCAGTGTCGCCGCAATCTCCTGTTGCAGGCGCAGGACGATAGCCGGCGACGTTTTTGCCGGCGCGAGCACACCGAACCAGGAACTTGATTCGAAGCCCGGGAAGCCGGACTCAGCGACGGTCGGAATATTCGGTGCGGCCGCGTTGCGCTTGAGACTGGTGAAGGCCAGCGCCCGCACCCGGCCGCTCTTCACATAAGGCAGGGAAGATACCGAGCTGCTGAACAGGACCTGCACCTGCCCGGCGACGAGATCGATGAATGCGGGCCCTGCTCCTTTGTAGGGAACGTGGACCATTTTGAGATGGGCGATGCTGTTGAACAATTCCGCGGTCAGGTGCAAAGAACTGCCGTTGCCGCCGGAGGCGAATGCAAGTCCGCCGGGTTTGGATTTTGCCAGCGCGACCAGTTCGGCCACCGAGTTTGCGGAGACCGCCGGGTTGATGCAGAGCACGAACGGCGTGGCTGCCATCATGGTGACCGGCGCGAAATCCTTGACCGGCTCATAGGGCAGCTTCTTGAACAGCGCGGGATTGACCGTATGCGTGGTTGAAACGGTCAGAATCGTATAGCCGTCGGGCGGCGCTTTCGCCACGATCTCGGTGCCGATGATAGTGCTCGCGCCCGGACGCAGATCGATGACCACTGTTTGTCCGAGATTTTTGGCGAGGCCTTTGCCAGTCAAACGCGCCAGCGTGTCGGACGGCCCGCCCGGGCTATAAGGAACCACGAAGCGGATCGGCTTCTCGGGGTACGCTGCACAGGCGCCGGCCGCAAACAATACGCCCAGAGCAAACAATCCGGCACGGCAGCTGTAACGAAATCCGGGTCCGCGGTGACGCTCGCGCATCCCCTGCCGACGCGGCACCAATGAAATCACCCGCATTAACCTGCTCCCCCTTAACGCGCTTTTATTCGGCCTTGATGCCGGCTTCCTTGATCACGCCGGCCCACACCGCGGTCTCGGCTTTTATTTTCGCTACGAGTTCCTGCGGCGTGCTGGTTTCGACATCCAGCCCCTGGCGCGACATCGCTTCCTGCACGTCGGGCAGTTCTACTGCTTTGATCGCGGCGCCGCGAATGCGGTTGACGATGGCTGGTGATGTTCCGGTCGGCACCAGCAACGCGTGCCACGAACTCACATCGAAGCCGGGGAATCCCGATTCGGCAATGGTCGGCAATTCGGGGGCGACCTTGGAGCGCTTGGTGCCGGTGGTGGCGAACGCTTTCAGCCTGCCCGCCTTGATCTGCGGTATCGACGACGCCACGCTGGCGAACAGTACCTGCGCTTCGCCGGCCAGCACCGCCGCTGCCGCCGGCCCGCCGCCCTTGTACGCAAGGTGAACCATGTCGATACCGGAGCGCTTCTTGAACAGCTCAGCTGCCAGATGCAGCGGGCTGCCGACTCCCGCTGAAGCGTAGTTCAGCGAACCGGGTTTTTGCTTCGCGAGCGCAATGAAATCCTTCAGCGTCGCGGCCGCAACACTCGGATGCGTGACCAGGATGTATTGCGCGGTGGCGAGCAGCGTCACCGGCTGCAGGTCCCTGGCCACGCTGTACGGCAGCTTGTAGAGGCTGGGGTTGACCGTCAGCACGGTGTTGAAACCCATGAGCGCGGTATAGCCGTCAGGAGCCGCCTTGGCCACGGTTTCCGCGGCGATATTGCCGGCAGCACCGCCGCGATTATCCACCACCCATGCCTGGCCGAGCGCATCGTGCAACTTGGGCGTGATGATGCGCGAAAGTGAATCGGCCCCGCCCCCGGGCGCGAACGGCACCAGCAAGCGGACCGGCCGCACCGGATAAGCTGGAGCATCGGCAGCTGGCGCCGCAAGTGCGGCTGCACACGCCAGGAAGAGCCCGCACGGCACAAGCAATTTGCAAAATTTGGTTTTCATTTCAGCCCGCCACAGTCAGGCGCACGCACTCGCCGGCGTCCGCCAGGTCTTCAATATGCCACAACTTGTCCAGCAAACGGTCGGTCTGCGCGCTGCTCAGCACCTGCGCCGCAAGCGGGCGGAACTTGGCCTCGATCTCACTCTCCGTCATCGGATTCTTGTAATGGCCCCGGTGATAATCGACCAGCGCTTGGTGCGTCACGCCGGACTTGGTCGTGAGCGTGAAATAGCAGCGCATCGCTTCCGGCATGTGTTTTTCCGCCTCCTCGGAAAATGCGACCTTGATGCGCTGCGCAAGAGCCAGTATTTTCGGATCGCGCAGGCAATCGTCGTCGAAGTGACGCGACTCCACACCGCCATATATCAGCGCCACTGCAACTGTATACGGCATGCTGTGATCCGCCGTCTCGCGCGTCGCCGGCGTCCATTTTTCGGGGTCGCCCGCCATCAGTCGCACCGCGGCGCTGACCGTTTCAATGCGAATTTCCGCGATCTCGTCGACATTGCCGATCTTCGCGCGTACTTCCAGTGCCGCCTCGACTACCGTCTGTGAATACTGTCCGAGCGGAAAATGCTTGATGCTGCATTCCATGATTTTGTATCCGTTCGCCTGCCCGCCGAAACCTGCGAGTTGAAACGGCGCGCGCGTGACAGCCTTGAAATAACCGCCGACACCTTCGAATATGGGCGTCGGCCCCGTCATGCCGCGCGAGGCGAGCATTGCTGCAAACACTGCGTTGCGGCTCGCGTTCGCATAAGCGCAACCTTTCCACATCGACACATGGCCGATGCGCGTCTGGTAAAGCGCGACGTTGGGCGCGATGCCGAGATTGAACGCCTGCGCAATGACTTGCTCCGGCAGGCCCAGTAACTTGGCCGCCGCCGCAGTGCTCGCCATGCCACCGACCGTCACGTGGTCGAAGCCGAGCGGCTTCAAATCCACCGCGTCGCAAATGCGGCAAAACACTTCATAGGCGAGCACGGTCGCGGTTATAACTTCCTTGCCGCTGCGCTGCAAAGCCTCCGCCAGCGTCAGTACCGCGGCGATACTGTCGCTCGGGTGACCCGATTCGCCGGTGCTGGTATAGCCGTCGTTGAAATCGAGGAAACGCAGCATGACGCCGTTGGCGAACGTCGCCATATCGAGGCTCGAACGCTGCCCGCTGCCGATGACTGTCGCCGGCTGGCTGCTCGTCACCATGCCGGCAAGTTCGCGCGCGATTTGGGCGGGGGCGCTCGTGTAACCGCCGAGCGCGCAACCCACGCTGTCGACTATCAACCGCTTGGCCTGCTGCACGACTTCCGGCGGCAGGTCCTCATAGCGAAGCGAGGCCGCATAGGAGCTCAATAGTTCAACTATCGTTGGCATCAGTAGTGTCCGGTTAAATATCAAACAAGTTCAATTGGTTGGCGATATTTGATTGATTTTCTGGGTATTCGTGGGGCTGGAAGGCGGAAGAGATCTGTATTTTTTCGAATACCGAGACCGAAAGAATCTGCAGCAATGTGTATAGCGAGGCATTGAGTTGAAGCTCCTTCTTGACGATGGCAATGAGCACATAGGTGGATACGGCGCACCAGATTTGCGTCTTCACCGCGTTCTCGCTCGTGCCCAGGAATTTCTTGATTCGCAAATGTTGCTTGATCCATTTGAAGAACAACTCCACCTGCCAGCGATTCTTGTAGAGCGCGGCGATCGTCAGCGCGGGCAGTGTTGTGTTGTTGGTGAGGAATACCAACGTCTTGCCCGACTTGGGATCTTTGAAACGGATACGGCGCAAATGCTCGGGGTAGTCCTTGCGGATGTAGAAGCCGTTCATCGCGATGGCCTGATCGCAGATCACGCCCGCGGCCCTGTCGGTTGCGCCGGAGTACACGCGTCTGGCGTCCATCCCGCGCTTGGATCGGGTGACAAAGAAGGCACCCGCCTGATGCAGACGGTAAAGCCGAGAGAAATCCAGATAGCCCCGATCCATTACGTAGAAAGCCCCTGCCTCGATGTCCAAGAGGTCGAGCACATTGACCTCGTGCATCTTGCCGTCGCTGATGTGGATAAAGGCGGGAATGGCGCCACGCAAGTCGAGCAGCGTGTGCATCTTGATCGCAGCCTTGGTCGAACGAAACGGCGCCCAACCGAACAGACTCAAGCACAGATCGATAGTCGTCGCATCCAGGGCGTAGACCGTGTTGGTCAAATCCAGCCCCAGGTCTTCGTCGCGGTAGAGCTTGCGGGCGCGCCGAATGAGCAAAGCCGACAGGTCGGACCAGATGCGCCAATCTCGCGAATCGTTGGCATCGGCCAAGGTGGTGCGGTGAACTGCATGACGCAACCCCATCGCGTAGAGCTTGCTGGAGTTGGCTCCCAGCGTGACCTCGATGTCGCGCAGACTTTCGCGCCAAGTCAATTGCGCAAAGGCCATCACGCGAAACTGCTCCGCACAGTTCATGCGGCGCACGCCGGCATTGCCCGAGTAGCGATTCACGATGCGCGTAAAGCTCGTCCACGGAACGAACTCCATCACTTGTGCAAACAGCGTCTTGCCGACATTCATGGTCTACCCCCGGGGATTTCACCGGAGGGAAACTACACAAAAATGAGAATTCAAGGTTCAAATCGGCACCAAGAAAAATCGGCTGTAAAGCCGCGCCAGTATTGGCTTTCAAGAAAATTAACACCCGTTTAACCGGACACTACTGTTACATTATATATTTTTCGTATTTTACATACTGTCGTCGGCACTGTCTGTCCGTTATGGGACATCCGTCTGTCCGCCGGCTTTTAATGGCACTTGGTTGCAATCCAACAATGATGCGGATTTCGGCATGCTTCCCGATTCCGGCGCTTTGAGATCGCAAGCGGTTTTTGCACCGTATCGTTGCCAGTTTTCTTGGCAAACAAGGCGGCGCCATGAATCGCGATCAGCCGGTTTTCGCGCAATTGTTGAGGTTTTTACCGCGCAGTCACTGCGCTGATGAAAATAACAAAAACGGCATTAATGCACACAGTGGTGGAATTACTCACCAGTCCATAATTTAAGCTACATTTTGTGAACGAATGAACGCAATTATGGTCAAAGTGGATATGAAGATTGACGGTCGCACACTTGATCACAAGACGCTTGAGCAAATTCGCCGCATGGCGTTTCAGCGTATTCGCGAGGGTGAAAGGCCTGCGAAGGTTATCGCCTCGTTCGGTTTCTGTCGCACAACGATCTACAAATGGATGAAGACATCGGCCGGACGCGGACGCGGCGTCAAGGCGTTGCGCTCTACGCGTGGCACAGGGCGCCCACGAAGTCTTACGCCGACGCAGGAGCGTCAGGTGTTTCGCTGGATCAACGGCCGCAATCCCCTTCAGTACGGCTTGGACTTTGGTCTGTGGACGCGTCAGATTGTTTCTGTCCTGATCGAACAAAAGTTCGCCGTGCGCGTGGGAGTTACTGCGGTTGGGAGGTTGCTGGCCAAAATGGGACTCACACCACAAAAGCCGCTGCAGCGCGCTTATCAACGCGACCCGCAGGCCATCGAACGCTGGCAGCGCGAGTGCTTTCCGGCCATCGCCTCTAAAGCGAAGCGCCAGGGTGCGCAGATATTCTTCTGGGACGAATCGGGTTTTCGTGCCGACACGGTACACGGAAAGACGTGGGGCGTGCGTGGCCAGACGCCAGTGGTGCAGCGCCCCGGGCAACGCCAATCGATCTCTGCAGCCTCGGCGGTCAATGCGCAGGGTGGCTTTTGGTTTCAAACGTACAAGGGTGCGCTCAGCGGCGAGTTGTTTGTCGAACTGCTCAAGCGAATGATGCGTCATCGTAAGAAGCCCGTGCATCTGGTCATCGACGGATTGCCCGCGCACAAGAAAGCCTTGGTGCGCGACTATGTCACCTCCACGCATGGACGACTGACTCTGCATTTCTTGCCTGGCTACGCACCCGATCTCAATCCCGATGAATTGGTATGGAGTCACGTCAAGCGCACCGGCACGTCACGACGACCACTGCAGGCCGGCGAGCACTTGAACGAGCGCATCGATGCCGAACTGGCAGCCGTGCAACGCAACCCGAAATTAGTACGATCATTCTTTCAAGCCCCATCCGTAGCCTATATTACGGACCGGTGAGTAAGGGCACCTCTAAAAATTCCCTAAAAACATGGAATTTGGTAAACGAGAAGGATGTTAGCGCGTTAGATAGTCATTGAGTAGCGCGAGGGGCGAAGCTGATGGGGAAGCTGGCGAAGTTGAAGAAGAAAAACAAGGTGAGGAGCTACGTGGCGGGGCTATTTGACCCGCAGGAGCGCTTGGCCAAACTCCGCTTATTGGGTGACCCGCTGGTCGAGTTGAACAGGATGATCGACTGGGAGGCGTTTCGGGGCGATATTGACAAGGCCCGGGAGAGCGCACGCGAGCACGCGCGCAAGAGCGCCGCTGGCGCCAAGCCGATCGATGCGGTGCTGATGTTCAAGGTTCTGGTGCTGCAGCAGTTGAACAATTTGTCGGATGACCGGATTGAATACCAAGTGCGAGATCGCCTGAGTTTCATGCGATTTCTGGGGCTGAACCTGGAGGACCGGGTGCCCGATGCGAAGACGGTGTGGTTATTTCGGGAGACCTTGAAGCAGGACGGGGTGTCACAGGGGCTGTTCAAACGGTTCGATGAGCAACTGGCCGCGCGGGGCCTGATTGCCAAAGGCGGACAGATGATCGATGCCACATTCGTTGAAGTGCCCAAGAGCCGAAACAACCGGGAGGACAACGCCAAACTCAAGGCGGGTGAACTACCGGAGGGCTGGGACAAAGATGATCCGGCCACGGTGCATATGCGCAGCCAGAAGGACACCGATGCGCGCTGGACCAAGAAGAACCAAGAGACGCACTTTGGCTATAAGAACCACATCAACGCCGATGCGCAGAACAAGCTGATTCGCGCCTATGAGGTGACCGCGGCCTCGGTGCATGACTCGCAAGTGTTCGACGAACTGCTGGATCAGTCCACCGACGATGAGGGAAAAAAGCGCGCCGCCTATGCCGACAGCGCGTATCGATCGAAGGAGCAGGAAGAGCGACTCCAGGCCAACGAAATCGAAAGCCGGATTTGCGAGAAAGGCACGCGCGGCACGCCGCTCACCGAGGAGCAAA
>CAMATU010000199.1 GCA_945861225.1 Klebsiella pneumoniae | reverse complement strand
AAGGTATCTCTCGTGCCGCATAACGTCGTGGTCAACGGCAGGCGCGCATGGTGGTCAATGAAAACGTCATGGCCGCTTTCGCCCGTCCGTTGCACCTACTAGTTATGCGGCTGCTCACCCTCTCGCCTTCATGTGCCATCGGACCCGCGGACGACAATCTTTCCACCTGCTCGGTTCTCGTCCATCAATGTATGCGCTTGGATCAGCTCTTCGAACTTGAATACGGGACCGGTCTTGACTCCGAGCTTGTCAGTCTCCACGAGATCGACGTAGTTTTGCAGTTGTGTTGGTGTCATATCGGCGGCCTCGCCGCTATAGGACGTGAGCTTGACCGCCGTAGGAACATCGCCCATCGGATGGAAGTGATCGAGCACCCACGATCCACCAAGCATCCCCGTCATGCAAACGATTCCGCCTCGCCCAACGCAACGCAACGAGTCCAGTAGGGTAGTCGCACCGACAAGTTCAAGAACCCTGTCATACGGCATGCCCGTACCGGACATGATCTGCTCCGCGAGCTCCCCCTGATCAATCCAGACCTCGTCAGCGCCGGCGGCCATGAGCTCGGTGACCTTTTGGGGGTCACGGGTTGTCGTCCCGACCCGGAGACCGGCTTTCTTGGCCAAAGCAAGCGCAGCCATTCCGATCGACGAGGTGCCTCCGCGAACCAGCAGGGATTTGGCGCGGTCTATTTCCAGCGCCGTGTACAACGAACCGTGGGTGGTCTGAAGCATCTCGGGCAATGCCGCAAGCTTCTCCCATGGCAGTTTGGTGTGCAACGAGAACACGCATTCGTGTGGCACCAGCGTGTACTCGGCATAGGATCCGTCGAATTGGCGACCCATGCCGCCCATGATTGCGGCAACTGTAGTTCCGGGCTCCGCGCCAAGACCGCCCGGGTCCACGACTTCGCCGACACATTCGATGCCAAGGACACGCGGAAACTTTACGGTCGGCGAGTCGCCCCTTCGCGTAAACCATTCCGACCGATTCAATCCGAACGCTCGGACCCGTATCAGAGCCCAGCCGCGACGAGGTTCCGGAACAGGCATATCCTCCAGCCGAAGCTTTTCAGGGCCCCCAGGTTCACGAATAACCCATGCTTTCACAATATCTCCCGACTAAGCCTGCATTTCGCCTTGAAAGCCTCGCCCGTGCCTCGCGGAATCATCTGCCGCATAACGTGCTGGTGAGCGGCGCTGAAGCGTCCGCTCCATTGGCTAGGTGACATCTGGTGAGTGGAAATTTTCTTTCATTTCACAATTCCTCTGCGAGACGGCAAATGGTGAAATGGCAAATCTCATACAACCTTAAGTTGTCAGCATTCGGTCGACCTTACCAATATCAGGATTCATGTGGTCCCACGATTGAGCACTTGACACAAATATATCCGTCGAAGGTTGAAAGCGGCTTGGGTCGTCGAGGCTTGCGCCTGAAAAGAACACGAGATCCGGGAAAGCCGAATTGGATCCGGCAACAAAAGATCCGCAGTCCGTGCAGAACCCTCGACTTACAGTATTCCCGGACTTCGAGGTCACGGAGTGATACTTGAGATTTCCTTTTAATAGAGAAAACCCCGATTTCGGAACAACAACGCTTGGAAAAAAGGCGCTACTGAGGGCGCGCTGGCAGTCGCGACAGTGGCAGTTGAACATGAACAATGGGTCCGCAGAGCTGGAATACCGTATCGATTCGCAAAAGCAGCCACCGGTCAGAGATGTCATTTGCTTTACTCCTAGAATTCATCAATTCGTCATGCCCAATGGTCGAACAGATTAATCGCAGTTTGGAATATTGAGAAGCCAGCATTAGCGAGTGTTCGATAGAGCCGGTATCAACTCGGAAACCGCGACGGTCACAAGCTGAGTCTGCGGCGTTTCAATATGTCACCTAACGCTGCCGATGAGACGCGCGGGCCACTAACGCGAAGCAGCAATACCGGCCATTCACCGCGCCGGCTCGATTGCTTTGTTGGACGGCATGATTGCTTTTTGTTCACGAATCTCGGTCTTCAATTACACCGCCCTGAAAACAATCGCAGTTACTTAGGCTTGCGAATACCACCAGCTGTAACCGATATAGTCGGAGATTTTGCGAAAATGGGTATTCGCGGCGAGTCGCTACAGGCGCCTTATGACACACGGCTGCAGCGGAATACGTCGTCGGCATCGCGATAGAAATCACATTGGCGCCGCAGGGCGTCCTTAAGACGTTGCCTGGCGCGATGGATCCTGATCTTGGCGGTGGCGAGAGAGCACTGGCTGACAGCGGCGGTCTGCTCTGCTGTCATGCCCTCCAAGTCGTGCAGGATGAGAGCAGTGCGGTAGTCAGGCGGCAAGCTGTCGATAACGCCGCGTACGCAGCTGTTCATCTCGTCGATAACCAGTTGTTCGTCGAGCGTCTGGTCGTCGGCTGAGGCGTTCGCAGCTTCCTCGATATCGACGAGTTTGATCCGATGCTGCGGCTGACGAAGATAGTCCGCGACGACATTGCCGGCGATGGAAAACGCCCAGGTCTTGAGCTGGGCTCGACCGGCGAAGTTCGACAAGCCGCGTTCAATACGTAGCAGCGTTTCCTGACGCAGGTCCTCCGCGACCATCGGGTCGCCAATCTGGCGAGTCAGGTAACGAAGCAATGGCTCCGCAAGTTCGGTGGCAACCTGATTGAACTGCGGTTGGACGGGGGTTTCGTTCATATCGGCTTGACTCGCTGGGCGCATAATGCTGCATCATCGGTGCGCCACCCATTGTGTTTCTTGATCAGCAGCAGGACTTGGCACTTTGCCCCATCACGGCATTGCAGCCAGCGCTCGCCTCGCCTGCCCTCGCGCCCACGGTCGACAGCTGGGCGTTGGCCGCCTCCAGTACCTTGCCGGCCGGCACATTCTTGATTTTCTCCGCGAGTTCGATCGCCTCGCTGATTTCTACGTCGCTGAGCCCCGCCTTGCGCGCCTCCGGAACGTGGTATTCGATGCACGGAATACAGTTGGCGGCGAGTGCGGCGCCGAGTGCGACGAGTTCGCGATCGCGGTGGGTGAGTGTAGTCATGATGGATTCCTCGTAGTTCGGGTTTGGATAATCCGGCGGGCTGTGTGAGCCGTGCCTTCTATTGGTCTTAGACGGAACCCCAAGCAAAAAGGATACATGGGGAAAACACAGGCATTTGCGCAGAGCCGCTGCCGGCTGGCCTATCGGCTTTAGCGGCGCCGGCTAGACGCGACAACCGGCGTGGCAGTCAGGTTTGAGGCCGCGCCACCAAATCGATAAAGCACCATGCAAATGCGTACGGTGCGAGGCATTGCGCCACTCGTGCAGTGATGCTCAGCAAGCCTTGACCACTGCCATGGCCCTCAGGTCTATGCGCCATTTAGAAATCCTGAACCTCCACCGTGTCCTGCGTCGTTGTTGATCTCCCTCTTTGTCCTTGGTGTAACGTTCTATCGTTGTCACTGGTGTACTTCATTTCTGGTAAGTGTTTCTGTCCGTCTCGTACGCCTGGGCGTAACGAGAACTGCGGGGAACACGGGACACCACGCCCGTTTTGTGCCGAATCTCTATCAGTTTGCCTACCGCGGCACGCGGCATTGGCGTCGATGGCCC
Organism: Klebsiella pneumoniae; assembly: GCA_945861225.1. Classification (GTDB taxonomy): domain Bacteria; phylum Pseudomonadota; class Gammaproteobacteria; genus CAIKBL01. Next base: position 4,779 of record CAMATU010000199.1, on the reverse strand, counting down.
TTCCTGTCGAAGACTTTCCATCGAGGTGAGCCATTGACCCGAGGCTCGGGGGTGCGTCTTGGTGACGCGTTGCTTGAGGACACCTGCGGCAGCAGGTAAAGACAAACCGCGTTGCGCGGTTACAAGAGAATGATGCGCCAGTGAGCCCGTCACTTGGGGCCGTCACTTGCGACAGTGCCCTTCAAACCCTTGCGGGCTGGGGCTTGGAGCGCGTCGTCACTACTGGCTGGCGCCGCGTAGTGACGACGCGGTTGGCGTAGGTGACTGCTGCTGAAGATTGGCGCAAGCGCCGATTACGCTGATTGCCTATGCGATCTGGACGATCGCGGTGACCAAGTGGCGCACGCGTTATTATCAGGCAGCGGTCGAAGCCAATACCCATGCCAACGAGGCGCATGAAGCCCGGCGCTACGACGAGAACCTGCGGCATCTGGAGAATGCGCAGGTCAAGTCGATCAAGACGCTGGCGCTGCTGAACCTCGGTCAGACCACGGTGGTTGCCGCAGGGGTCACCGCGATGATGTGGCGGGCCGCGACGAAATCGAGGATGCCGCATGCGCCGCCCACATCCACGAATTCATCGAACGTCTGCCCGATGGTTATGCGACCGAGGTCGGCGAGCGCGGCCTGAAACTCTCGGGCGGCGAAAAGCAACGGGTCGCGATCGCCCGCGCCCTGTTCAAGAATCCGGCGATCCTGATTTTCGACGAAGCCACCTCGGCGCTCGATTCGAAATCCGAGAAGGCCATTCAGGCGGAGCTCGATCGCATTCAGATTGGCCGCACCACCTTGGTGATCGCGCACCGCTTATCCACCGTCATGGGCGCAGACCGGATACTCGTGATGGAAGCGGGGACGATTGTCGAAAGCGGCCGGCACGCGGAGCTGCTCGCGAGTGGCGGCGTATACGCCCAAATGTGGTTGCTGCAGCAACGCGAAGCCGAGGCGGAGGACGGCCTTCCTTCCCAAGCAATGCCGGGCTAGCGCAATAGAGAACCCGCGCCTGCGCCGAGCGCTGGACGGTACGAGGCTCTATTTGGAAATCGTATTAGACAGGGCGCGTTTGCGAAGGCGTCGCGCGGGCCCCGTTATCGACCGAGCGTCCGCAGGACCGCCTCTACAACCTGTTTCGCGCCGGGCAAATAAATTTTCTCAAGCGCGGGGCTGAACGGAACCGGCACATGGGGCGGCGTTACCTTGATCACCGGCGCGCGCAGCATTTCCGGGCAGGTCGTGGCGACTAACGACGCGATTTCGGAGGCCATGCCGCACACTGGGCTCGCTTCATCGACGATGACGAGCCGGCCGCATTCACGCACCGCATCCAGAATCGTCTCCGTATCGAGTGGCGCGATTGTGCGCGGATCGATCAACGTGATCTGCACGCCTTTCGCGCGCAACTCGACGTTTGCGGCCTGCGCGACGTGAACCATCTGGCCCAGCGCCACCACGCAACAATCCCGGCCCTCGCTCAATACCGCCGCTTCGCCAAACGGGATCGTATAGGCTGCGTCCGGGACTTCGCCCTGAATGTCATAAAGGCCTTTATGTTCGAAGAACAGCACCGGATCTTCATCGCGGATCGCGGTGAGCAACAAGCCTTTGGCATCGTAGGGTGTTGCGGGAACGACTACTTTGATGCCGGGGATATGCGCGAATAGCGGGTACAACGTCTGGCTGTGCTGGGCGGCGGCACCGAAGCCCGCGCCATAGGTCGTGCGCACCGTGATCGGGGTCGAGGCTTTGCCACCGTACATGTAGCGGAACTTCGCCATGTTGTTGAGGACCTGATCGAAGCAGACGCCGAAGAAATCGGCGAACATGATCTCGACCACCGGACGCAGCCCAGCGTTGGCCGCGCCGATACCGAGGCCGAGGATCGCGGTTTCGCTGATCGGCGTATCGATCACTCGTTCGCGTCCGAATCGCGCAAGTAAACCCTTGGTGACGCCGAATACCCCGCCCCACGCATCCTGCTCGCCAGGCGCGCCCATCCCGCCGGCGATATCTTCGCCGATGACGAAAACGCGCGGATCGCGTTCCATCTCGCCGACCAGCGCGGATTTGATTGCGTCGCGCATCGTCATCATCGCCATCGTGCTCTCCTAATCGTCAGGTTGAGTAGCGCGCGTAGACATCGGTGAGCAAGCTTTGCTCGGGCGGCCACGGTGCGTTCGAGGCGCGGGTCAGTGCGGCATCGGCGGTTCTTGCGCAGTCGCGATCGATTTCATCGAGTGTCGCCGCAAGGTTTAAATCGAGCCTGGCTCGTAGAATTTTCAAGCAGTCCGAGGATTCGCGGAGAAGCTTTACTTCCCCTGGTGCCCGATACGTTTCGGGATCACCTTCGTAGTGGCCGTGGAAAATCGGCACTCTCACGTGAAAGAACGAAGGTCCGTCACCGGCGCGCGCGCGAGCGATGCCGAGTTTTACCTTGTTATAGACGTCGACGACATCGCAGCCATCGACTTCGCAGGCGGGCATGCCGAACCCGCCAGCCCGCGCAACCGGTCGCCCCGCGACTGACCAGGTGCTTGCGGTCGTCTCGGCGTAGCCGTTATCTTCCAACACGAAAATTACCGGCAAGCGCATGATCTGGGCCAGGTTCATGCTCTCGAAACCGGCGCCCTGGTTGGATGCGCCATCGCCACCGAACGTGACTGCAACGCCGTCCTCACCGCGGTACTTGAACGCAAATGCGGCGCCCAATGCATGCGGCACACTCGCGCCGATGATCGCGTTTGCCCCCCACATTCCGCGTGACCAATCCGCAACGTGCATCGAGCCGCCTTTACCGCCGCACGCGCCGCCGTCCTTGCCGAAGATTTCGCAGGCAAGCGCCACCGGATCACCGCCCTTCGCGAGAAAATGGCCGTGCGCGCGGTGCGTACTGCAAAGAATATCGGTGGGTCGTAAATTCATGCACACGCCAACCGCACTGGCTTCTTCCCCCGCATACAGATGCGTGAACCCAGGGACGGTCCCGCGTGCAATCGCGACGTGGAGTTGGTCTTCGAATTCGCGTATCAGGCGCATGCCGCGATAGGCGGCAAGGGCATCGAAATCGCCGGGAACGGGGTCGGACATGGGATGCTCCAAATACGGCAAAGACCGGCGAATGGTGCACGGTTGGGTAGAGTGCCGCAAGCATGAAGTGCTGATTAAGACCCGCTCGCCCCGGGGCGACGAAGGTCACCACGAACGGATCCGTTAAGTGAAGCGCGATTCGGGCATGTCTCCCGTTTCCTGTCTGCTAGACTGAGGCCTCCAACTTGCAGAGGACCGCGACATGACCCAGGACGCGCTCGCAACCGCACTTGCGCGGCTCACCGCGATCGAGGACATCAAGCAGCTCAAGGCGCGCTATTGCGCCTACTGTGACCAGCAGTACGACCCGGACGGGCTTGCGAGCCTGTTTGTCGAGGACGGCGTATGGGACGGCGGCGCCGAGTTCGGCTGCCACACGGGGCGCGAGGCCATACGCACGTTTTTCCGCGGCGCCTCCGGCAGCATCGTGTTTGCCGCGCACCTTGTCATGAATCCGATTATCGAGGTCGACGGCGCGCGCGCGACCGGCCGCTGGCGACTGCTTATGCCATGCACTGTGCGGGGCCGGGACGGCGTGCCCGAGGCGCGCTGGCTGCTGTCGGCATACGACGAGCGCTACATCTGCCATGAGGATCGCTGGCTTTTCGCCGCGCTCAAGGTCGACACACAGTTCTACGCCGCGCATCTCGCCGGCTGGGCCACTGAGACCGCAAACGACTGAAGGAGAAATTCGCGATGACTTCGCTCGAAAAAGCTTTTACCGCCTGGCGCGAAGCGCTGGACGGCGGCGATCTCAACACCTTCTACGGCATGATGGCTGCGGACCTCGTGATCTTCGACGAGGACATCCCGTGGCGCTTCGACAAGGCGGACTTCGTCGATCACATTGCGTTCCACCTGCCGCTGTGGGAATCCTTCAAATGGGTACCGCGCGAGCTGCGCTTCCAGAGCCGCGGCACCACCGGCATCGTCAGCGGCTACGCGACGTTCCGGGGCAAGCCGCGCGACTGCGGCTTCCGCATGCGCTTCATGGGATTTACCCAGACCTGGGTCGAGGACGGCGGGAAGTGGACGCTGGTATGCTGGCACCAGGGCCCGCTGGCGGGACAGATCGATGGCGCCTCGCCGGGATGATCGAAAGATACAGCTGAGACGATGCGAGGAATGCCATGCAACGACCAGCCTTCTTTCGAAGGCCGCATTTCTTGAAGATCTTTGAAATGCCTTGTGGCCACGATAAGCGTCGTGGCCACGCATGAATTCTCTGGAGAGAAATTCTAGTGAATGCAGGCTAATATTCAAGTAATGATCGGCTATTATTCTCTTTAATATCCGAACGTTACTGAATCTCTACAATCATCACCGAACGCTACCAAACTTAAGCGAAGGCCGCCGGCTATCACCACGCGACCGCGCACACTGGCGCGGTGACGTTGATTCAACGCTTTGGGAGTGCGCTGAATCTAAACATCCACTTTGCTGTGCAGGGATGCACGAATGCCGCGGGCGCAGGGATGCGCAGGAGCGGCCCATATGCTGTTCCTCGACGGCGTCTATGTGACGACGAGCGACCGGTTGACCTTTCGCCGGGTACCGCCGCCGACGGCGCAGGCCCTCGAGAAGTTGATTCGCGGGATCAGCGAGCGGGTTGGCCGCGCGCTCGAACGCCTGGGGCTGCTAGTACGCGATCTGGAGAACAGCTTTCTGACACCGGACTCGCCTGACGGCGCGGGG
>CAMATU010000198.1 GCA_945861225.1 Klebsiella pneumoniae | reverse complement strand
CGCATCACTACACGGCCGCCGGGATGATTCAGTCCGCTGTTCCGTTGTGGCACCAAGCTGGCGCTGCGGCGCTGGCGCGGGTGGCCGCTCAGGAAGCGATTTCACACCTCAGCCGAGGGCTGGAATTACTGACCACGCTGACACCATCCTTGGCGCGTGATGCGCTGGAACTCGACGTGCGAGTTCTGCTCGGCGCCGCATGGGTGCTGCGCAGCGGCTGGCACGCACCGGAAGTATGGTCGGCGATGCATCCCGCGCTTGCGTTGGCGAAATCCCGCGACCGGCGTGAGGCGCTCGCGGGCATTTACTACAATCTCTATGCCAATCTCTGCGTGCAGGGGCGTGTCGACGATGCTTCCACCTGGGCGACAGAAGCTTCGTCTGCGGCGGCACTGACCGCGGACGGGGGCCTGCGGACGATCGGAGAGTTGTTAGAGACATTTGGGAGCTTAGGCAACGGTCGCTGGCTGGATGCACGCACCCATGCGGCGAACCTTTATCGTGTGTACGTGCCAAAAGATCATCTCTATGTGGCCAGGGTGATCAATATGGATCCCCGCGACAATGTCGATACGTACGCTGGATATTGGAACTGGGCGCTTGGTTATCCTGACCAGGCGCGCGCCGCGCACCGCACACATCTCATGAATGCGCGGGCTTCGAAAAATCCTTTCATGATTCTTTATGCGCTCACTGTGAGCGCATTGGTTTTAGATTTTCGCGGCGAACCCAAGGACCTGGCCCTATTCGCGGAGGAGGCTATTCATTTTGGACGAGAGAACGCGTTGCCGGTGTATGCCGATCTCCTCGGGCCGATGTTTCTTGCTCTCGCCGAATCTCGGACAGACAACGGCGCAAATCAGGCTCAAGACTTACGAAATGCGATCGCCGCATGGCAAGGTGACGGCGCCTTTTTTCTATCGCCGTACATGAAAGCCGCGCTGGCGGATGCGCTTGCCCGTAGTGGCGACCTACTCGGCGCGCTCGAAGTCGTCAACGAAAGTATCGGACAGATCGAACGCCCGGGGTGGGGCGAACGCTGGTGGCTCGTCGAGAATTTACGTGTCAAAGGCGTGGTGCTCAAACGATTAGGCCAAATCGAAAACGCGGAGGTTGCGCTCACTAGCGCGCTAACAGTGGCACGCGAACAGCAAGCGAAGTCTTGGGAATTGCGGACGGCGACGAGCATCGCGCGCTTATGGCAAAGCCAGGGTAAGTCCGCGGAAGCGGCGGCGCTCCTCGCGCCAATCTATGATTGGTTCACTGAAGGCTTCCAGACCAAAGACCTACAGGAAGCCAAGGCCCTGTTCGAAGAACTGTCGTCTGCACGGAATGCATGAGCTTTACATGCGAGTGGGCTCCAGCTCGACGTTTAGCAACTCGACGTAGCGCCGGTAGCTGAACACGCGTCCACGTTGGCGCTGTGTCAGCTCGTCCACGATACCGAGCTCCTGCAGATTGGCGAGTGACTTATTCACCGTCGCCGACGTCAGCCCTGCCAGCTTGACCAGCGCCGTCGATGTGGCGAGCGGCTGGCGTTGCAGCAACTGATGTAGCGCCAGCGCGGACGGCGCAGCCCGGCCTAGCGTTGCGATCCGGTCGCGATCTTCGTTCACCAACGCCAACAAGGCATGTGCCGTCACGACCGCCTGCGCCGCGCTCACCTGCACGCCTTCGGCGAAGAAATCCAGCCAGCGTTCCCAGTCGCCGCGCAGGCGAACCTCGTTCAGCAGCTCGTAGTAGAGCGCGCGATGCGTTTTGAAAAACAGGCTCGGATATAGCAGTGGCTCGTGCAGAACCCCTTCGGCCACCAGTTGCAACACGATCATCAGCCGTCCGATACGGCCATTGCCGTCGAGAAACGGATGGATAGTCTCGAACTGCACATGCGCCAGTGCCGCTTTCAGGAGCGGCGAGGTCGCTTCGGGGACGTCATTGAGAAAGTGCTCGAATGCAGTGAGGCATGCCGGCAACGCGTCTGCCGGCGGCGGCACAAAGGCCGCATTGCCCGGCCGCGTGCCGCCAATCCACACCTGCGTGCGGCGGAATTCACCCGGCGCCTTGCCGCGCCCACGCGGATGATCCAGCAACGCCGCATGCACCTCGCACATCAATCGGCTGCATAGGGGAAGCCCACCGCGCAGCAGCGCAAGCCCGCGATGGAGCGCGGCCACGTACCGGCTCACTTCATGGGCATCATCTAGCGGCACCCCCGGCTGTTCCTCAATCTCGAACAGCAGCAGATCTGCCAATGAGGACTGTGTGCCTTCGATCTGCGAGGACAGCACCGCCTCCTTGCGCACAAAGCTGTAGAGCAGGAGTGCAGCATTCGGCAGCAAAGCGGTAATTGCATCCAGTCGACCGAGTGCCACCAGCGCATCATCGAAACGTCGGCGCAGCGCTGGCGTCCACGCGATCGGCGGCACCGGCGGGAGCGGTTCCGGCACGAAAGCCCGATAAGGCTCATCGGCAGTGGAGACGTCGAGATATCGTCCCGGCGGCGGTCGATGCATGGATCTAACCTAAAATAAGGGTGATAGTTATTTTAGGATTCTAGGTTAAATTAAAACAGAGCGGATTTGAGCGTCGGGCAATGGCCCTATCAAGAGCACTAGGTGACCGGGCGGTGATTTAAAGCGGGGAATCGTATTTCAGTGCGGCGCGGTAGGTGCCTGCATTCGGCCAAAGCACTAAACCGCTCGCGCGGTAACCTGTAGAGAGATCGTTGCCGGCGTCGCTCGTTCCTGCCGTTGTTTTCAAGATGGCCCTGTCCTGTGTTGGGCAAGCTGTTATTTTCGAGAGCATCGGCAAGGTGCTCAAAACCCATAAAGGTGTTCAGTCCGAATTTCTTCATCTGACCAAGAATGACTCTCGTTTTACGCCAGAGCAGCGGATTTTTCTTTCTCAAGCGTACAACTTCAAAGCCCTTGCAGATTATGAGACTGGCCCCGGCTCAGCGCTTTCAGTGGCGAAGGCTACCGCGCGGCCGTCTGAGCGCGCTGGAGAGTTCTCGTCCAAGCAACCTGCGGGTTCCCCTACAATGGGCCGATGAGGTGCCCCGCCTGCCAGCACGATAACCCTGACCGAGCCCGCTTTTGCCTCGAATGCGGTGCATCCTTCTCAATGCGCTGCCTGAGTTGCAATGCGGAGCTTCCGTCAAAAGCCAGGTTCTGTCTGGAGTGCGGAGCGGCGCAAACCAAGAAAGAAGCCGGACTCGTGGCGGCAGTCGATGCACCATCGACACGGCCAGGTGCAGATAACGATCTCCGTGGGCAACGTGCCGAAACCAGCCTGGAGTCGAAGGCTGCGCCCGAAGACGAGCGCCGCCAGATAACGGTGATGTTCTGCGATCTGGTTGAATCCACGGCCTTATCGTCACGGGTAGATCCCGAAGATCTGCGTGCGATTATCCAAAGCTACCAGCGTGTGGCAAATGACGTGGTCTGTCGTTATGACGGGCATGTCGCACAATTCCTGGGTGACGGCATCCTCGTCTATTTTGGATATCCACGCGCCCATGAAGACGACGCGATACGCGCGGCACACGCGGGATTAGCGATTCTGGCTGAGGTCGCCGCCTTAAGTGCACGCCTGGAGCAGCAGGCGCAAATACAGCTCGCCGTGCGGATAGGGATTCACTCCGGCTTGGTCGTCGTTGGCGAGAGCAGCATCGGTGGACTGAATGATCGCTTGGCAATCGGCGAGACGCCGAATGTCGCGGCACGGCTACAGGCGCATGCCAGCCCAGGGTCAATCGTGATCAGCGACGTGACGCGTCAACTGCTCGCGGGACAGTTTGATCTTGTCGATCTCGGCGAGGTGGTCATGAAGGGGGTGTCCGCGTCTTTGCAGGCGGCACGCGTGACGGGCGTGCGTGCGTCGGCAAGCCGCTTCGAGGCGGCAACCCAGAGTGGCCTCACACCATTGGTGGGGCGTGCCCAGGAAGTTGGGTTACTCACCGACCGCTGGCAACTTGCGCAGGAAGGCGAAGGCCAGGTGATCTTGATTGCCGGCGAACCAGGGCTCGGCAAGTCGCGTCTGCTGCGTGAACTCCGTGAGACGCTTGGTGGCGACAATCTTCAGGTGCTGCGCTTCCAGTGCTCTCCCTATTACGCGAACAGTGCCTACTATCCCCTTACCGCGCACCTGGAGCGCGCACTGGGATTTGCGCCTGACGCCAGTGCCGAGCAGAAACTTGAGGCCCTCGAAGATCTCGTCGTGAATCGTCTCGGACTGCCACGCCAGCATGCGCAACTGCTGGCGATGATGTTGTCGATTCCGAGCGGCGAACGTTATCCGGCCCTGACCACGACCCCGCAACGCCAGAAAGAAGACTCGCTCGCCGCCGCGGTCGACCTGATGCTGGCGGCCTGCCGCAATGAATGCGCGCTGATCTTGTTTGAAGATATCCACTGGGTCGATCCGACGACGCTCGAGTTCCTGGATCTGCTCATCAGCCGGGGAGGCGCCGCCCGCATGTTGCTGGTGCTGACGCACCGCCCCGAGTTTGAATCCCGGTGGACGGCGCATGGGCATGTCACGGCGCTGGCTCTGTCGCGCTTGAGTCGCGCACAGAGCGGCGCGATTGTTGCGCGACTCGCCGCAGGGAAAGCACTGCCGGCCGGCTTGCTTGAACAGATCATTGCAAAGACGGATGGCGTACCGCTGTTCGTCGAGGAGCTGACCCGCTCTCTGCTCGAATCCGAGCAACTGCGTGATAGGGGCGACCGGTACGAATTTACGGGCAACAGCGGGGACTTGAAGGTGCCCTCGACCCTGCGAGATTCCTTGATGGCACGTCTCGATCGCGATCCACTGGTTAAGGAGATTGCCCAGACCGGGGCTGTTTTCGGACGCGAATTCCCGTACTCACTATTGCAGGCGGTGGCGAATCTCGACACCGATTCGTTACAGGCGGGACTGCAGCGCCTGGTCGACTCGGGGCTGGCGTTTCGACGCGGGGCGTGGCCGGACGCAGTATTCACGTTCAAACACGCGCTGGTGCAGGACGCAGCGTACGACTCGCTGGTCAGGACACGGCGGCAAGCCTTGCACGCTGCAATTGCAGAGGCTCTCGAGCGCGGGATTCCGCACGCGAGGGAAACGCAACCCGAGTTGCTGGCGCATCACTACACGGCCGCCGGGATGATTCAGTCCGCTGTTCCGTTGTGGCACCAAGCTGGCGCTGCGGCGCTGGCGCGGGTGGCCGCTCAGGAAGCGATTTCACACCTCAGCAGAGGGCTGGAATTACTGGAAGCCCTGGCGTCGACCGCTACGTGCGACGCGCAAGAGCTTGATCTGCGTGTTCTGCTCGGTGCCGCGTGGATGATGCGCGACGGCTGGTGGGCCCCGGAAGTGTGGTCGGCGATTCATCCGGCACTTGCGTTGGCGAAGTCCCTCGACCGCCGTGAGGCGCTCGCAGGGATTTACTACAACCTTTACGCAAATGTCTGTATGCAAGGGAGGCTAGAGGAAGCGGGTCGCTGGGCCGAGGAGGCCTTATCAACCGCCTTGCAGACCTCCGACAGAGGCCTTCGAACCATCGCCGAGCTACTCGCAACTTTCACAAGCGTGATGTCGGGTGACTGGATAAATGCCCGTGTTCATACGGAGAACCTCTATCGCGTTTATGTGCCGGATGTTCATGCCGATGTCTCAATAGCGACGAACTACGACCCCAAAGACAATGTGGATGCCTACGCGGGGCATTGGATGTGGGCACTTGGCTACCCCGATAAGGCGCTCGAAGCCTACAAGACCTGTTTAATGAAAGCCCGCGCTGTAAACAACCCTTTCACGATCCCTTTTGTCCTCACGACCGGCGCGACGGTATTGGATTTTCGGGGCGATTTTGCTGTGCTCGCCGAATGTGCCGAGGAAGCGATCCGGATTGGACGCGAGAACGCATTGCCCATTTATGCGGAACTATTTGGACCCATGTATCTCGCGCTGGCAATATCACGCGCCGACGATAGCGCGGAAAGTGTAGAACGCCTGAGACTGGCTGTGGCTGCCTGGCAGGCAGCCGGCGCGAACGCTTATGTGCCGCATATGACGGCCGCGCTGGCGGAAGCTCTGACGTTTAGAGGTGACCTCGACGAGGCACTTCGAATCATCAACGAAAGCATCGCTCAAATCGAAGGGCCCGGTTGGGGCGAACGAGCCTGGCTTGCCGAGAACTTACGGGTGAAAGGTGTGATTCTCGAGCGTCTCGGCCGAGTCAACGAAGCGGAGTCAAACCTGGAGCGTGCGCTCACAGTCGCTCGCGACCAACAGGCGAAATCGTGGGAACTACGCACGGCGACTAGCCTCGCGCGATTGTGGCAGGGTCGGGGAAGACAACACGATGCGTATGAATTGCTCGCTACAATCTATAACTGGTTCACCGAAGGGTTCGAGACCAAGGATCTAAAAGAAGCCAAGGCGCTCATCGAGGAACTGTCGGTCGCCCGGCTGTAAAAAGCTGATGCCGGACTTCCTGGGTATGTCCGAAATAGAGTTATGCGATTGACCTGACAGGCGCTGACTCGACACTCGCGGGTTTCCGCGGCGGCGCGGCCACTGCTTTTTAAGCGAGGCGTTGATTGATGAAAAACGCCGACACTCTATGCAACATCTGCAACACCGATACCCAGGTCACGAGCTCCACAATCGCGGCCGCACTTAGGCCGCTGTCGCGGCAAATCTGCACGACATCATGCGTGACCGCAGCGGGGCTCGGTGACACGGCACGCGCGAGATACCACGCGGCGCGGACTTTGGGTTCGCTCGCCGGTGGCTCTAATTCTGCATCTGCGGCAAATTCTGCAGCGCTAGTACATTCGTCATTCGAAACACCGTGCCGTGCTCCAAGTTGGCGAAGCTCGGCGGCTAACGCCTCATCTTTAATCACAATTGCAAAGATCACCCCAGCTAGTACTTTCATTTCGAGTCCGATGAGTGTCGTTGTCGCATCGAGATTTGTAAGCAGCGCGGAGGCGATTGCCCGAATCGCGCGGCGGTTTCGAAGGCGCGACAACACCGGGAAATCATGACCGGTTTTTTCGAGCAGGTAATCGCCGACCGCGGGCCAGGTGTCAGGGGTGCCGCGCTGCCACTGCCGATCAAGGCGCAGCGCCGCGGGCACATAGCGCAGCGTGGATAGCTTCTTGAACAAGGAATCGGGTTGCGGCGGGGCTTCGAGGCGCGCCGCATCAAGCGCTCTACCGGCCTTGCCAAGGCTAAAGTTTGCGCCCATGGTGGATACGACTTCCGCTGCCGCGGAGGCCTCAAGTTCTACACTGATGGCGTCCATGAACTTGTTTAAAAATCCCATCACAACCACGCCGAGCACGATCCATTCTGCTGCAACCGCACCAACGCTATGAATTAGCGCCTGGCGTTCTGGGTCGATTAGCTCACAAGGAATTCGTGCGAGCGAGCGAGCGACCGCGACGGTCGCAAGTTCTTCGGGCGTGAAAGTGCTCCCGCCCACCAACGCTTGCGCCATCTTTTCTGGCGAGGCTCCGCGCCGCAACGCAAACGAGCACGTGTGCGCTGAGCAGTACGGGCATTCCGCCGCGCGGCTCGCCACATACATGCCCATCCCAACGATCTCTTTCGGTGCGCTTCCGAATCCTAGAATCGTAAACGGCAGGTTCAGCAGATTCGGCACTAGCAGGTTGTAGGTGCGAAAAGCAGGCGGCCAAATTTCCAAGTAACGATCGCAGTTGGGGACCACGCCGATGATCACTCGCACCAACTCCAACAAGGGGCCGTAACGGGCGTGAAGCGTCGGCCAGTCCACCGCGTCCCGGTGCAGAAGCGAGGCGAGTGTATCGTCAACAGTCGTAATTGGTGAGTGCGCGGAGGCCGTCACGATATCGTCCTCATGATGGGCATTAAAAGGTTGCAGCCGCTGCGGCGCTCTGCGCCGCGGTAATCGGTCAATCTGTCGGCGGATAGAAGGATAATCACCGTTTTCGAAGAAATCGAGCGAGGTGCGCATTAAATTTGAAAGGAGTGCGCCGGACTGTTCGGGGCGGACGGCGGCTGTTGAGCGCAGAATTTCGCCGAACTCTCGCGCCGAGGGTATCTTTCACTACGAAATTCCGGCCGTTCGGGCCGTTCCGGGATACATCTTGCATTTCAATGCGCCAGGCACGCCTGAGGGCTGGGCGCGCGCACGCTGGCCCCGCGTTGAACAGGGCAAGAAGGCAATCAGCGTCAGGGGTGTCAGAGCTCGCCTTTTGCCTTTTTTAAAGTTCGGACTTGAAAGCACAAGCAAGTCTACTGAGACTGTTTGAGATCAGTCGGGCTCAGTGCCGGCCGGGTCTGAGAGCCACCACTGCCGCAGCGCATCGACATACGGATGAAAAGCAAAAGGCAAGCTCTGACGCCGTGACT
>CAMATU010000197.1 GCA_945861225.1 Klebsiella pneumoniae | reverse complement strand
AGGAAATCTACCCCGGGATCAAATTTGAAGTTCGGCGATTTCCAGCCCTTGGGCTTGGTGTAGCGATCATTAAACACGCCGGCCATTTCGATGGCGGGCAGGTACACCAAACCGGTTTGCGGATTGAAGGACATCGCTGGCCAGTTGTGGGTGCCGAAGGGGCCTGGCCACACGATTTCATCGCCATCTTCATAGCGCGCACCAACTCTTTCTATCGGGCGCCCGGTCTTGGGATCAACACTCGTCGCCCAATCAACTTTGCCAAAAGGTTTGGCGGAGATGAGCTTGCCGGTGGCCCGATCAATCACGTAGAAGAAGCCGTTCTTCGGCGCATGCATGAGCGCCTTCACCGGTTTGCCGTCGAGCGTGAGATCGGCCAGCACGATATCCATGTTGGAGTTGTAGTCCCAGGTTTCGCCGGGGGTGGTCTGGTAGTGCCAGACGTATTTGCCGGTGTCGGCGTCCAGCGCGACGACCGAGCACAGGAATAAGTTGTCGCCGCCGCCCGGGCTGCGCATCTTTTGATTCCAGGGCGAGCCATTGCCTGTGCCGATGTAGATCCGGTTGAAATCCGGATCGTAGGTCATGCCATGCCACACGGTGCCGCCGCCGCCGTGCTTCCACCACTCGCCCTTCCAAGTCTTGGCGGCCATGGCCTGTGCGTCGTCTTCGAAACCTTTGGCGGGATCGCCGGGCACAGTGTAGAAACGCCAGGCCTGTTTGCCGGTGGCCGCGTCGTAGGCCGTCACAAAGCCGCGCGCAGGCCCCCATTCAGTACCGCCGTTGCCGATGATGACCTTATCCCGAAAAACTCGCGGTGCGCCGGAAATGAACAGCGGTGATTTGCGATCGAAAGTTTGCGCGGACCACACCTTCTTGCCGGTTTTCGCCGCAATCGCGATTAGACGTCCATCAGCAGTTGCCACATACACGTGGCCTTTCCAGAACGCGATGCCGCGATTCCAATCCCACATGATGGTGGCGCGATCACCCGAATGCTTCAGGGTTTGCGGGTCGTATTCCCAGAGGAGCTTACCCGTTTTGGCGTTAACGGCCCGCACCACATTGTAGCTGCCGTTGAAATAGAGGATGCCGTCGATCACGAGCGGCGTGCCGGTCAGCGAGCGATCATGCGGAAGGTCGAGTGTCCACGCCACGCCGAGGCGCGTGATGCTTTCTGCATTGATTTGGTCGAGTGGGCTATACCGTTGTTCGGAATGCGTGCGGCCGTAGCCCAGCCAGTTCGCGCCCTGTGTTTGATCCGCGAGCGCGGTGTCATCAACGACGGTCTCCGCAGTTGCGGTGAGTAGAGAGGAGATCAGGAACAGCGCGCCCAGTAGCCAGCAAGTTTTCATCAGACCCAGTGCCTTTGGTGGTCAGTGTCCCTGCATCGTACTCACCAGCGCGGTCACCGCAAGCCCTGCGGACCAGAAGCGAGTGGCGCGTGCTCGCCCGGCGACAACGGATAGATACCACTGCCCTGCGCACTTAAACTTGCGGCACCTGGCAGTGCGGCCAGTTGTTCCAGCACGGCGGCGACACGTTCCTTTAGCTGCGCATCGGGATGTTCAAATTGCACCCCAACCCGGTACATCTCAAAGTCCTCATTCCCAACTTTGGTTTGATGCATGACTCGCGCGCGCAGTGAGAGATTGAACGGGGTGTCGGCGCTGCTGAGCGAGACCAGCAGGGATTGATTGATCTCCAGCGGTTCCGGCACGGTAAGCATCAGGCCACTGGCCGAAATATCTTCCAGCGTGGCGCCGAACTCTCCGGCATCGCCATATTCGATCTCCAAGCGCTGTACCAGTCGCGCTTCGGTACGGCGCTCACCGTGTTGCGGCGAAGACATCAATATCTTCAGAACCTGCTGCAGTCGCTCCTCGTCTTCAGGCGCCAAGCTATCAAAGCGCAGGCCGTAAATCGGCGCGCCGTGTTCTTCGTCGATGCGCAGGATGGTCGCCAGAATCGCGATTTTCTGATGGCGGCCGGCCGGCAGATGCAGACACACGCGTTGCTTGAGCGTGCCGCTGAATTCCTTGCAGCGAACGGCCGCGCCGCCCCACGAGATATTCTGGATCGTCGCGGATAACAGCCAGCGGTTTTCAGGATCGGAGAGCTGCACGGGAGCGGTCACGCTGATTCGCAGCTGGCGGCGTTTGTCCGCCCCTTCGTCGGCGACGAGCACGTCTGCGCGCAGCTTCTGCTCACTGATTTTTAGTGGCCGGGTCTTGACCAGCTGCAGCGCTTCGCTGAAAGCGGCTGAAGCAGCATCGGATAAACCCGGCGTGTGTGGAAAATGGACGAGCTTTTCGATTTGTACCGCATGGCTCGCGAGCGGAATCACCCCAAATTTCGCGCGATGTTCCGCCACGCTGAGGGCCAGCAACTTGGCGCATGCCAGGAGTTCCTCAGGACTACCGCTACCACTCGAGGCGTGGTCGGCGGCGCTGGCTTCGGCGTGACTGGGAGATTGCATAGATTGATTCGGCGTTTGCATTCAGACAGACGAACATTTTCCTAAGGTCAGGGACAATGTCGGCCGCAGGCGGGAGCGGCTTGAGTTAACGGGCGGCCTGCCCAAATAGCAGCGCGGAAATACCGGCCACCGCGCTGCGCTTAAGCCATCCATGGCTCGCTGGCGCGGGCGGCACGCGCTGGTCCGCCTGCTCGACCAACAGCGCCTCACGGCCGGTATTTGATATCGATGAGGTTGCAGCCAGGCCGGCAACCCGCCGTGTGGTGGTTTCCTTATAATCAGCGCCTCAAGACCTTACAGGCTCGTCTATGACCATCGTTACTCGCTTCCCGCCCAGCCCGACCGGCTATCTGCACATTGGTGGCGCGCGCACTGCGCTATTCAACTGGCTTTATGCGCGCCGGCATGGCGGACGCTTCGTGTTTCGCATCGAAGATACTGATCGCGCGCGTTCGACCCAGGAAGCGGTAGACGCGATTTTCGAAGGGATGGCTTGGCTTGGCCTCGATTATGACGATGGCCCGTATTATCAAACCCAGCGCTACGAGCGCTATTTCTCCGCCATTGAGCAGCTGCTCGCGAGTGACAAAGCCTATCACTGCTACTGTGCTCGCGAGCGCTTGGAGGAACTTCGCGCGGGCCAAATGGCGCGCAAAGAAAAGCCGCGCTATGACGGTCATTGCCGCGAGCGTAGTGGACCACCGCCGGTCGGTGCGCAGCCCGTGGTCCGCTTCCGCACTCCGCAAAGCGGCGATTTGGTGGTCGCCGACCACGTGCACGGCGAGGTGGTTTTCGGCAACGACGAACTGGACGATCTGATCATCGCGCGCTCCGATGGCACGCCCACCTACCACCTCACGGTGGTGGTGGACGATATCGACATGGGGATCACGCACGTGATTCGCGGTGACGATCACTTGAACAACACGCCACGCCAGATCCACATCCTGGAAGGCTTGGGGGCAACCCGGCCGATCTACGCCCATGTGCCGATGATCAATGGCCCCGATGGCAAAAAGCTTTCCAAGCGCCATGGCGCGGTGAGCGTGACGCAGTACCGAGACGATGGCTTTCTGCCAGAGGCGTTATTGAACTATCTTGCGCGCCTCGGCTGGTCCCATGGGGATGATGAAATTTTTTCGCGTGAGGAACTGATTCAGAAATTCGACATTGATCGTCTCAATAAATCAGCCGCGAGCTTTAATCTGGACAAATTGCTGTGGGTAAATCAGCAATACCTCCAGCACACTTCAAGCGCGCGGCTGGTGGAGGCCACCGCGCCCTTTTTTGCCGACGCTGGACTCGACGTAACGCACGGGCCGGCCCTGCCGGCCTTGCTTGATGCGCAACGTACCCGTGCACGTACCCTGCTTGAAATGGTGGATAAGAGCCGCGCCTTCTTTGGCGATAGCGTGGCGTTTGAGCCGAGCGCAGTGAGTAAGCATCTCACCCCGGACGTCGCGCCGATTCTGCGCGCGTTACATCACGAGCTCGCAGGTCTTGAAGACTGGTGCAAGGAAGCCCTGCATGTGGTGATTGAAGCGGTCGCTCAGACGCTAGACTTAAAACTAGGCCAGGTTGCGCAACCCTTGCGGGTGGCAGTGATGGGCTCCACAGTCTCACCGGCGATCGACGTCACGCTTGAACTGCTCGGCAAAGCGCGCTGCTTGAAGCGCCTCGCGGCGGCCCTATCGAACCTCCCTGCGAGTTCAGAATAGAGTCACGAATCAACCGGATATCGCGTTCCTTACAGCGGCCCCTTTGGCTTGACTCTGTCGGATGCGTCGCGTACCTTCGCGCCTCTCTTTGCGGACCACTTGCCGCAGCCGCAACTGGGGCTATAGCTCAGCTGGGAGAGCGCTTGCATGGCATGCAAGAGGTCGTCGGTTCGATCCCGACTAGCTCCACCAAATTTCCCGCAGATTGCGTGCGCGATCTGCCAAGTGGTTTCAATGTCGTCCGTCCCCATCGTCTAGAGGCCTAGGACATCGCCCTTTCACGGCGGTAACGGGGGTTCGAATCCCCCTGGGGACGCCATTAAAATCAACTGGTTAAGTCATTCAGGCGGCCCGTCAATTTCACCCGTGTCTAGTATGTGTCTAGAAAGCGTTGCGGGAATTCAGAAATCAGAAGGGTGGCTGGCCATGAAATTAACTGCGCGTTTCCTCGGACTTGCCGGCACCGTACTTCTGCTCTCAGTCGCAGGCGTGCATGCCCGGAGTAGATGACTGGCACCGGCACTCGCTAAGAAGCCTTCGCCCAGCACAATCTGTATGCCGCTCGCGCGCTGGCTCAGCACGACCACGTCAATCGTCTGGCCATTCTCGATGCGCACTTTGAGCTTGTCGTTGCTCATGAGTTTTGCGCCGGTTGCAGGGCGTGGGAAGGTGTCAATGCCTTCGCACGCCCAAACAGTTCGCGCGTGCGGATCTCAGCAATCCCGTGACCCGCGAATTTTGCCCGGATTGCGGCACCCAGTTAGTAAGCAAAGCGCCGCACGCTCTGCCGGATGTGATGTTGATTAAAGTGGGCACGATGGACGATCCGAAGAAGTTCACGCCCGATTTGGCGATCTTCACCGTGGATAAACAAGCCTTTCACCACGTGCCAAGCGAAATGCCAGCGTTCGAGCGGATGCCGGGGTAGGCGGAGCACGGCTCGCGGGTGGCCTTGCCAGTGGAGGTCGGAAAATAAAATTAAATTATCGTCCGCGAGGTCGATCAGACCGTCTCCTGGCCGTAATCCGAAGCCATCGGCTTTAGTCGGTGGCAGGTGCGCCTTCATCCCAAAATACCACTGGCTACGTTTATTAGTCTGACCCAGATCCTGATCGCGCGTGTCGCTCTGGTTGTTGAACGTTGGCGCTGTTGCATTGCCGCGCGAGGCAGACCCAACGCGCATTTCGGGCATCAGACGTAAGCCCCGGTCAAGCTCGCGACGATTGCACTGCGCGCCAGCGGTCAAATGGGTGGTTTCGCTGACATGGATGCGCTTTAATCGGGAGCACTCGTTACCAGGAGAACCGCAATGCACGATCTCGTCATTCGAGATGGACGTATCGTTGATGGCAGCGGCGCAGCTGCCGTACACGGAGACCTTGCCATTGATGGTGATCGCCTCACCCAGGTCGGTGGCCAAGCTGGCGCCGGCCGTCGCGAGATCGATGCGGGCGGCCTGCTCGTCACGCCAGGTTTTGTCGACGTTCACACGCATTACGATGGCCAGGCCACCTGGGATCCCTATTTGACGCCTTCAGGCTGGCACGGTGTCACTACGATCGTGATGGGCAATTGTGGGGTTGGTTTTGCGCCGGCCCGTCCCGACCGCCACGAGTGGCTGATCCAACTCATGGAGGGCGTCGAAGATATCCCCGGTAGCGCGCTCGCCGAGGGCATTAAATGGGGGTGGGAGAGCTTTCCCGAATACCTCAGCGCCCTGGAGAAATTTCCTCGCGCCGTCGATATCGGCACCCAGGTGCCACACGGCGCGGTCCGCGGCTATGTCATGGGCGACCGTGGCGCCGCCAATCAAAAAGCAACCGCGGCGGACATCGCAGCGATGGCTGCAATAGTTGAAGAGGCGCTGAGGGCTGGCGCCTTGGGCTTCACGTCGTCGCGGACCATGCTCCACCGCGCCAAAGATGGCCGTCCGGTGCCGGGTACCTTTGCCGGGCACGACGAGTTGATAGGGATCGGCCGCGCCTGCGCACGCGCCGGACACGGGGTGTTCGAGATCGCCAGCGATTTCGCCATCGGCGGGATGCATGGCCGCTTCCATGAAGATATCGCATGGATGCGTGATCTCTCGAAGGAGACCGGACTGCCCGTCAGCTTCATTCTCGCGCAGGCGAGTCACAATCCCACCGAGTGGCGCGAGATTTTGCAATGGACAGCAGCGGCAGTTGAGGCTGGCGCCAATCTCCGTGCGCAGGTTGCGGCACGACCCGCGGGCATGTTGCTCAGCTTCGATAATCCGATGCACCCGTTTAAAGGGCACCCGACCTATCTCAAGGTGGCGGCGCTGCCGTTCGCAGAGCGGATACGGGTGCTGTCCGAGCCCGCGATGCGGGCGCAACTCGGCGCCGAGCGGAGTTCCTTGATCGGCAAATTCGATTCGCTCTTCGTCACCCACTTCGACAACATGTATCCGCTCGGCGATCCGCCGGACTATGAACCGACATCGGCGCACAGTATCGCCAGCATCGCGGCCCGCGAAAACCGCGCGCCGCAGGCCGTGCTGCTCGATGCGATGCTCGCCAAAGGTGGAAGTGACTTTATCTACTATCCGATCATCAACTACGCCGACGCGAACTTCGAACCGATCCACGAAATGCTATTGCACCCGCAGGCATTGCTCAGCCTGTCTGACGGCGGCGCCCACTGCGGCGTGATCTGCGACGCCAGCTCACCGACCTATATGTTGACCCACTGGGTTCGCGATCGAGTGCGCGGCCCGCGGCTGCCATTAGAGGCGGCCGTCCGAATGCAGACACGCGCGACTGCCGAAGCCTACGGACTCTACGACCGCGGCCTGCTCGCGGTCGGCATGCGCGCCGACGTCAACGTGATCGATTTCGAGCGGCTGCACCTGCACGCGCCGGAGGCCGTGCGCGATCTGCCGGCCGCGGGGCGACGCCTCGTACAACGGGTCGACGGCTATAGGGCAACCATCCTGGGTGGCGAAATTACCTATACCGATGGCGTGCCTAGTGGGGCACTTCCAGGTAAGTTGATTCGAGGTCCGCAGGCTGATCCGCGGCACTGAAGCGCCGAGTGGCGACATGCCGATCGCTGGCACCCAGCCGGACAACCGTTGATAGAGCACATGACTCTTTCTACACCCTCGTGTCGTCTATTCCCCCATTCCCCCTCGCGGTCGCTCACGGCATCTATGCTGCCCGAGTCCGATGAATTCGAGGTAATCTTGTCGAAGTTCATTTTGACGAGGCAGGCACATGAAAATCGGCGACAGTCTGGTCGGCAAACGCGTACTGATCACCCAGGCCAGTGAGTTTATGGGGCCGGTATTAAGAACGGCATTTGAGGACTATGGCGCGGAGGTCGTGGCCGATGATCGTGCGCTGGCCGACCCGGCCGCCGCCGAAGATGCGGTGCGACGGGCGGGCCGTGTTGACGTGTTGATTGTGAACCTGGGTGTGCCTGCGCCGTCCACTCGAGCCCATGAGGTCACCGATGTGGAGTGGCAGCATATTTTCTCGCATATGGTCGATCCGCTGCCGAGGCTGATGCGCGCGGTGTTGCCGCAAATGCTTGAGCGGCGTGCCGGCAAGGTGGTCGTGATGGGGAGCGCCACCGCGCTGCGCGGCCAGAAGCGCACCTCGACCTATGCTGCTGCCCGTGGTGCGCAGTTGTCTTACGTTCGAGCGGTTGGCACTGAAGTTGCGCCTAACAATATTCAGGTAAATCTGATCGCGCAGAATTTCGTTGAAAACCCGATGTATTACGGACCTGAGGTACAGGCCTTGCCAGCGTTTCAAGAACGTTTAAAACGGGAAGTGCCGGTCGGTCGTCTTGGCACCGCCAGCGAAGACGCTTTGTTTGCAGTCTTTCTGGCCTCTTCTGAAGTGAACTTTATCGCCGGTCAAGGTATCTCGTTCTCAGGTGGTTGGGTCACCTGACCTTTGGTTGGGGGTTATAGAGGGATCTAGGAGTCCAAACCAGGCAACGCTTTCAGCGCGACGATCCCGTGAAATTTCCTGGTCAACGTGCAGCGCTGCGCATGCACTACAATGCCCGGACACGGCGATGCACCCACGTGCGGCCGATAGCGCTCTGTATGTGTTGATCTGCATCAGCGGGGTTTGCCCGCAGGAGGCGAACGATGTCCATCCTGATCAAGAACGGCAAAGTTATCGATGGCACGGGCAATCCGTGGTTTTACGCCGATGTCCTGCTCGAAAGCGGCTTCAT
>CAMATU010000196.1 GCA_945861225.1 Klebsiella pneumoniae | reverse complement strand
TTGCCGCACACGCATGGAGATTGAGGCAACGCAAGAAGCGGTGCGGTTTGTAAGCGGGCAGCAATTGCTGAACCCCGTGCCGTCAGAAGAATACGAGGTGCAAAGGCAAAGCGAATGAATTCAAGCGGACAAAAACTGAAGGCCTGTGTAATTGGCGGCTCCGGTTTCTTGGGGTCGCATGTGTGCGATCACCTGACTGGTGCGGGCTATGCGGTAAGCATCCTGGACCGCGTTGTTTCACCATGGATGCACTCAGACCAGCAAATGCTGGTGGGTGATTTGCTGGATGAGACTATGCTTGATCAATCCATCGCTGGTTGTGACGTTGTGTATAACTTTGCAGCAATTGCAGATCTGGACAGAGCTCTTGCAACTCCGATCGACACTGCCCGCGTGAATGTACTTGGCAATGTATTGGTATTGGACGCCTGTCGGCGCCATAATGTGCGGCGGTTTGTTTATGCCAGCACCGTGTATGTGTACAGCCGAGAAGGCGGGTTCTACCGCTGTAGCAAACAGGCGGCCGAGCACTATGTCGAGGAATTTCAGCGTACCTTCGGTCTCGATTTCACCATTCTGCGTTACGGTTCCTTGTATGGGTCGCGCGCCGATGCCAGCAACGGCCTGTATCGCATAGTGCGCGATGCGCTTGCCACTGGACGCATCGGCTATGAGGGCAATCCGGAATCCATTCGCGAATACATCCACGTCCAGGACGCGGCGCGTTCGAGCGTGCTTGTGCTTAGCGACGAATTTCGAAACGAAAGCGTGGTACTCACCGGCCACCAGCCGATGCGCGTGGTCGACATGCTGAAGATGCTCGCCGAGATCATGGGCGTGCCCGACACAGTTGAGTTCCGCGACCAAGAATACGCGGGACACTACGTTCGTACGCCCTACGCCTATCTGCCCAAACTTGGACGCCGCTATACGCCGCCGCTCCACGTGGACCTCGGGCAGGGCCTGTTGCAGCTCATTGACGAAGTGCGTGCGGCAACCATGAACACGAACGGATGAAAAATTGACTTTCGGAAGCATCAAACAAGCCACAAAGGCGCGCATTCATTCTGGCGCCGTGGCCTTTGGCAAGACCAAGCTTGGGCGGACGGCATTCGAACAGGTCATCGACAGCTCGATGCAGTGTACGGCGCGCGTCGTGCACGCTGGCACCGACTTGCAATTCACCGTGCCGAGCATCACGTATCACTTTTGTGCCACGACCTTCGCTTCAAGGTGCCCGAGACGCTTGCATGGATCGACACTATCCCGCGCGGCGCGGTACTGTGGGACGTAGGAGGCCAATGTCGGCCTGTATTCTTGTTACGCTGCCAAGGCGCGCGGCTGCCGCGTGTTCGCTTTCGAGCCTTCGGTGTTCACTCTGGAGCTGCAGGCGCGCAACATCCATCTCAACCGGCTCTCCAATCACGTCACGATCGTGCCGCTGCCGCTGTTTGAGCGTGTCGAGGTGAACACGCTCAACACGCTCAACACGAGCTCCACGCAATGGGGTGGCGCGTTATCGACGTTTAGTGCGACACACGGCTTCGATAGCGATGCGCTCCGCAAGGTGTTCGAATTTCGTACTTTCGGGCTGTCGATGGACGACTGCCTCCGCAAGGTTGGCCTACTGCAGCCCGAATATCTTAAGATGGACGTCGATGGCATTGAGCGTAGAATCCTGCGCGCAGGCCAGCGTATGCTTGCAGGGCTGCGCGGTGTGTCGGTTGAGATCACAGATGCCTTAACCGAACAGGCCGACGAGTGGCGTCGCGCGCTCGAGGGCGCCGGAATGCGCTTCGTGTCGAAGGCCCGCTCGGCGATTATCGACACCAATCCCGCTTTCAACCGCACCTTCAACCAGGTTTGGACACGATGATCGACAGAGTCGTCGCAATCGAATCCATGTGCGCGAAATTGCGCGCCGGCAACGTGTCGGTCGGCAGCTGGATCCAGATACCGCACCCCTCCGTCGTAGAAATCATGGGAGGCGCCGGTTACGACTGGATCGCGCTTGACCTCGAGCACGGCGCGATCGCTGTCGATCAGTTGCCTGATCTCTGTAGCGCGCTCGAGCTAGGCGGAACACTGCCGCTCGCGCGAGTCGTGCAAGGGTCGATCAAAGACTGCAAACAAGCGCTCGATGCCGGCTGCGAACGCACCAACGCACAGATGGGCACGCAGATCTGCGTCATTCCATTCAAACGCGACTTCTTGCTGGAATACACACGCATTGAGCCCATGTCGCTCGAGATTGCAGAATCGGTAGGCACCATGCGCGTTCTCGAGCATGGCCTCGAACTGCGCATGGTGCCTACCCGGCACAACAGTCTGGCGGCCGATACCGAAGCCGATCGCATGCGGGTCGAGCGCGCGATGCTTACCGACCCGCTGTATCGCCAGCTGTTCCCAGGTTGACGCCTCAAACACGTTCTATCCAACTACTCATCCAAGGTACGAAATGTTCATCCAGCGCAAGAACTATCTTAAAAAGATCGCCCGAGTCCGGGTGTCCGAAGGCCGCGACCTCGAAAAGGGGTTGCGGCTCGACCGCAACGAAAAGGTCGATGTGTGGCCACGTGAAGTACTGGCGGACATCTTCCTCAAGAAGCCCGACTGGTTTCTGAGCGTGTATCCGGAATCGACACGGCTGTACCAGAAGCTTGCGAAGTTTCACGGTGTCGAAGAGTCGGAGCTGCTGCTGACCTCGGGTATCGACGGCGGACTCAAGACGCTCTACGAGGTGATGACCGAGCCCGGCGACCTAGTGGGCTCGGTGATGCCCACGTACGCGATGTATCAGGTGTACCCCAAGCTCTTCCAGCTACAGAACGAAGACATTCTCTACACAGCGGAACTCAAGTTCGGTTTCAAGCAGTTCGACGAGTTCCTCGCGCAGAAACCGACGATGTTTTTCCTACCGAACCCGAACCAGCCCATCGAGAGCTCCTTCGATCTGGTGCAGCTCGAGGATTTCGCACGCAAGACGCTGGCACAGAACTGCCTGTTCGTCATCGACGAGGCGTATCACTTGTTCGGGGCCATCAGCGCGGTCGAGCTGATCCGCAAGTACGAGAACGTGGTCATCGCGCGCACCTTCTCCAAGGGCTTCGGCGTTCCCTCGATTCGCCTCGGATACCTTATTTCCAACAAGGACAACATGAACGTGCTGTCCAAGACGCGCTTCGCGCACGAGAGCAATTCGCTTTCGAACGCGGTGGCTGAACATCTACTCGACAACTACGTAATGGTCGAGCAATACAATACGAAAGTTGTCGCCGCGCGCGAGCAGATCAAGGTGCAACTCGCGGCCCTCGGCGTTCCCGCGCACGGCGCAACCGGCAACTACCTGCTGCTCGATCTCGGCGACGGCGCGCGCGCCAAGTCTTACGTCCAGACCCTGCGTGATCAGAAAATCTACATCAAGGGCCCGTGGTCGGCACCCTACGACCGCTTTGCGACGATCACCCTCGGGCCAGTCGCCGTGATGGAGCGCTTCATGGATGCCACGCGCAAGTTCTGTGCCAAGGCGCGTGCGGTATGAAGAAGGTGCTCATCACCGGCGGCTTCGGTTTCGTGGGTTCGCGGCTGGTGCGCCAGCTGCGGTCCAAGGGCCTAGAGGTGGCCGTCCTCGAGCATCCCGCGGCGGCGGCGCCCCTCGACATCGGCGACGTCGAGGTGTTGCGCGCGGATATGACCGAGGAGGCCTCGCTCGCGGCCGCTCCGCTTGCTGGCGTGGACGCGGTGTTGCACCTGGCGGCGCAGTCGTCGGGTCAAGGCTCGTTCTCGATTCCTGCCATCGACGTGAAGCTCAACGTTCTCGGCACGGTGAACGTCATCAACTGGTGCCTGGCTAACAATGTAGACCGGATGTTGTTTGCCTCTTCGTTCGTGGTCTACGGTGACCATCCCGAGCGGGAAGCGCTTGACGAGACCACTCCCTGCCGACCGAAATCGGTGTACGCGGGCAACAAGCTCGCGGCTGAGCATCTTCTCGCCACCTATGCGCAGCCCAAGGGCATTCGCTGGAACGCGCTGCGCATGTTCAACGTGTATGGCCCGGGACAGGACATCACCAAGCCCGACCAGGGCGTCGTCGGGATCTTCATGAACATGCTCCGGCAGAAGGATTCTGTCCAGGTGAAGGGCCGGCTCGACCGGTTCCGCGACCTCATCTGCATCGACGACGTGATTCAGGGCTGGGATCGGTGTCTGCACGGCACCGCCTATAACGAGGCTTTCAATCTCGGCACCGGAGAGAAGACCACGTATGAGGTGCTCATCCATGCGCTCGCCGACGTCATGGGCAAGCGCAAGCGGCTGCGCATCGAGGAGTTGCCGGGCATGCCCGGAGACATGCAGGGCTGCATCGCCGACATTGGCCGCATTCGCGGGCAGCTCGGTTACGCGCCAGCCGTGAAACTGGCCGACGGCCTCAAGGCCATGTGGCGCTGGGTCGAAGACGGGAGCGTGGGCTAACCATGGCTGCCAGGTGTTCGATCTGCGGCGAGAACGCGAGCGCTCGTCCCATCAAGGTGCGCAGTGGCAAGGACATGACGCTGTGGCACTGCGCGCTCTGCGCCTTCGACTTCTTCACGCACGACCCGACGCAGGGCCTCGCGGCCAACAAACTCGACGATTCGCGCCTCAAGGCGGCGGGACTGGACATCCCCGAGATAGAACGCGATTTCGCGAACGGCACGGCGCAGTCGCTCCAATACATTTCCGAATACATCGAGCCCGCGGACGCCGGCCGCAACGTGCTGGAGATCGGTTGTTCGTGGGGCTACTTCCTAAAGCTAGCTTCCGAGGCGGGGGTTAAACCATTCGGCGTCGAGCTCAACACCGTGCGCGCCGCTTATGTGGACGAGAAGTTAGGCATCCCGTGCGACACGTCCCTCGAAGTCTGCGAATCCCGCGGCCTCAGGTACCGCAAAATATTCCTGTTCTACGTTCTGGAATACGCACCTGACCCGGTGAAATACCTCCAGCGCTTGGTCGAACTGCTAGAACCGGGTGGCGCCGTGGTCATGGTCACGCCGAATCTTGACGATGTGCTCAAGGATTTGTGGGGGAACCAGGCGTTCGGCCGTTTCTTCTACGACGAGCACGCGATCAACTACATGTCCGCGCTCACGATGGACCGCATGCTGAAGCGCGTGGACGGCGTTAGCGCAGCAGTGACCACGCGGCAGGGGTACAGCTTCGTCAATCATGCGAGCTGGTTCCTCACCAATGCGCCGCGGACGACCGGCGTGGTGGGCGGCGACAACTTCGTGCGCGGTATTCTTGGGCAGCTGCACCCGGAAAGGCACGCCGCGCAGCACGACACACGTCGCCAGGGGCTCGCGACACATCTCGCCGAGCTGTTGTCCGCGTTCGATGCCACCTATCGCCGGGCCATCGAAGACTGGCGTTATGGCAACCAGATTAGGGTAGTCGTGCGCAGGTGAGTGCCTCAGCTGGTGCAATTAGCGCCGAGCAAGGGCGTCTGATCGCGCGTTCGCGCGAATTCATCACGGCGCGCGCCGAGTCCGGTCTCGACGTGGCGCTCGATCCGCAGTGTTACCTGAATTCCTGGGCGCCATGCCTCGGTAACGCACGCCTGCGCGAGATTGCGTACGGCGCGCGTGGCCGGCCCGCGCGCCTTCTGGCGCGCGCACGCGATGCGGCGTCGACGCTGCGGTTCAAATCCGCCGTACTGGCGGGCGAGACAGACGCACAGCCGCGAGGATTCGGCAATCTCGTCGTTTCCTGGGCGCTGCCGACGGACTTCGATGAGCAAGGCAACTACCGTGATCGCTATCTCAACCTTGGATCGGCGGACACACCCGGCACGTTGTGGTTCTTGATCCTGCTCTCAGGCACCGTTCCCTCGTGCGTCGCGGGCAACGTGCGGGTGCTGCATCGGCCGGGCCATGGGCACACGCACCAATTCCGTGGGCGATTCAATGCGTTTTCGGGCACTGTTGCGCAGGCCCGGGAGATCGCCGCGCTCGTCGCAACCTGCCAACGGCGATACGGATTTGGGCGGGTGCTGATGCCGTACGAGGCGCAGCCTTTCCAGCACGCCGCCAATCTCGCGGTGAAGGCCTGCGATCCGCGCGTGGTGACCGTTGGGTATGTGCATTCGTCGCTGCCCGCCTTGCCGACGGACTATCTATTGCGCCATGGCGCACCTGACCGGCTGCTCGTGCACGGTGAGGGCCAGGCGGAAATCCTGACGCGCGATCTCGGCTGGGCCGCTGAACGGGTCGAAATCATCGATTCGCTGCGCTACCTGCGCGATGCAGGGGTGTCGTTCGCGGGCAACATTCTGCTGCCATATGATTTCGACGATGCGGAATTTATCGCCGGGCGGGTCGCGGCCATGTTGTCCGCCGCCACACCAGGCAGCATGCCGCGCTGGAAGGTGCGCAATCATCCGGTCAAGGGGAATTCGGCGCCGCACCTGGCACTGACTCAGCAACTCGAGGCGATCATCGCGCGCTTCGCCGATCGCGGTACCGACGCTCCCCGCGCCGCGGCCCAGACCTTGATGATTGGTGCGACCGCGGCAGTGATCGAGGCGCTGGAGCGCGGCCTGGATGTGGTGCACCTGTGCACCAACGAGCTGTTCGAACGGTATTGCATGGGAATATGGACGCGACTGGACATCGAAGAGCTCCCGTCGAATTTCTCTCGGTATCGGCTGCGGGAATCTGGGGCCTATATCCGTCTCGGCACGGATGCGCGTCTCACGGCGCGAACCCTGGGTCTTCACTGATGAGACTTGTGAGTCATCGCGATTTCTCTCAGAAGCCATTATGAAAAATCTCACCCGAAGAATCTACGAAGCAATCTGCCGATTTCTCGCTTTGCGCGGCATCTACCTGTTTGTGGCGAAGATCTCCGCGCGAAATCAACCCGAGGCCATCAACCGTGCATTGTGGACGCCCTTCGTTGTCGACGATGAGTGGCGCAGCGTCTACAAATGCGCGCAGACCATCACCAACGGCGACGCAACCGACAACCTCCTGCGCCAGTGCAGGCTGTATTCGACGCTGCAGATGGCCGACTACTCAGCGAAGTTGCCGGCCGGCGACGTGATCGAGTGCGGCTGTTGGCACGGGCACTCGACCGTCGCCATTGCAACGATTCTCGCCCAACACGGCTTCGCCGGGCGGTTTCACGTGTTCGATTCATTCGAGGGCGGACTGTCGGCTTTCACCGCCAAGGACGAATCGGCGTTCAAGCTGTCCGAGCAGGAGAAACGCGAGATTCGACAGATGTTCGTGTCGAAGCACGAATTTGTGCAATCCATTACTGGAAAGTTCGGCTTCGTCGAGCTGCACCGCGGCTGGATCCCTGACATATTCAAGTCGTTCCAACTCACGCCGTTGCGCTACGTTCATGTCGACGTCGACCTGTACGATCCCACACTGGCTTCCCTCGAATTTTTCTGGGACAGCCTGGTAGACGGCGGATGCATCGTCATCGACGACTACAACTATGGCCCCTTCGAGGGCGCTACGCGCGCCGTGGATGAGTTCGTACGCGGACACCGGATGCGGCAGTTCTACAAGGTTCCATTGGGCTCCTGTTATCTCGTCAAGTAACCTCGAAGCGTGCGTAGGGCCAAGTCTGCTGCGCGCACATGTGAGACTCGCACTCTCAAGGCAATACGCAGGTGCCCGTTGCCACTAGCGGCTCTGCCGCCGGCAAGTCATAGCAATCGCAATATTTGGCGTTAAGTCCGTTGGCTAAGCCGCGCCACACAAGAAAGCTCACACGGGTGGTTACACATGCGCGGTCGGGCGATCGCGCAGTTTCTTGCCGCACAGCTCTTCCGCGATTCCGATCCCGTTCAGCAGCACGGCCGCCTCGGCTTCGACCTTATAGCCGTTCATCTCCGCAAAGTCCGCCTCCCGCTCAGCGGAGCGGATGCCATCGGCTTCGTATAAATCCGCCTTCGAAAAAATGGCCTCCCGCGTATGCATGATGTCAGGCAGGCGTTTATGCCCCATGATGACCGTATTGACGACAATATCATCATCAAATGCACACTGATCCTGCTTGAGCCCGGCAATGCGTTCCGGCGCCCCATCGCTAATCTAACCTTGTTAGCCGCAATCTCGCCCGCAAGTATTTTCAGAAAAGTGGACTTCCCAGCACTATTAGCGCCAACGAGGCCATAATAATTGCTAGGCGTGAATTTTATGCCCACATCCTTGAAAAGTATCTGTTTGCCATAAGAAAGGGTCACGGTCAATGCAGAAATCATCTCTACCTGGCTCCGTTAGGAAGAAATAAACCGCAGGAGCTAACCCCTGTGGTTTTACAATGCGCTAAGTGTAGAACAAAGTTGCTAGACCGGCAAAAGTCAAACTACAAACCGCTACTCAGCCAGACGCCGATCGGCGCCTCTGCAACAACATCCCACTGCAGCAAACTAGGCCATGGAAAGGATCCACATACAAGCGCACACCGATGTGTGCCCGTCCACCCGCGGTT
>CAMATU010000195.1 GCA_945861225.1 Klebsiella pneumoniae | reverse complement strand
CGAAGTACCGTCGGTGAGCGCCCGGTTGGCATTCAAGCGCTCCGCCGCTGCGCCAATACCGGCCTGCGCAGAGGCTTGTGCAGCTTGCGCGGCGTTGAGTGCGGCCTGCGCATGTTTGAGTTCTTCTTTACCGACTGCACCGGTGCTGATCAGCGCTTGCCGCGTTGCCAGGTCGTCATGCGCTTTGCCGACCTCGGCTGCAGCATGCGCGTAATCGGCCCTCCGAACTGCGACATCGGCAGTCAAGGTCTCGTTGGTGGCATACAGCGCGCGAACTTCGCGCACGGTGCGCGCCAATTCGGCCTCGGCGCCTTGCAACGCAATTTGGGTATCGGCCTCATCGAGCACTACCAGGGGCTGTCCCGCTTCCACATGCTGCGTGTCACGCACCTGGACTGCGCGCACCGTGCCAGTAACTTGCGGGGTCACCGTCACGATATTGGCCGCCACATAAGCATCGTCGGTGTGTTCGTAGAAGCGCGCGACCTGCCAGTAGTACCCACCGGCGCCCAATGCTGCGAGAAGCACCAGCAGGGTTAGCGCAAGGAGCAGTGGCTTGCGCTTGCCGCTGGCGATTGGAGGTTTTTCAAGGGCACTCATAGCCGATTTCCTGTGATCAATAGCGCTGAGGTATCGAGGCCACCACCGAGCGCGCGTTTAAGCGCGACATCAAGTTCCAAGCCGCGTGCCGCTAAGGCGGTGGCGACTCGGCGCTCACTAAGCACCTCACTTTCCGTCGCGAGAACCGTGAGATAACCGGTCAATCCCGCTTCGAAACGTTGCAGTGCGATCGCGTACGCTTTTTCGGCCGCCACTTGTGCTTGCTGCTGGGCAGCTGTCCGGCGGATCAGCGCGCGTAGCGAAGTGACCGCGTGCACCACTTCCTGCATGGCATCGAGGAGAATGATGTTGTAATCGGCGATCGCGACATCCGTCTGCGCATTCACAAATTTGAGTTTTGAGCGCAGTCGGTTGGCATCGAAAATCGGTAAGCGTATGGCCGGCGCGAGGCCGTAAATTTGCGATCCCCCTTCGAGCAACGCGCCCAGTCCCAAGGCGCTGAAGCCCGCGAACGCCGCGAGATTGACACTCGGATAGAACTCGGCCCGCACCGATTTTATGCCGTGTAAAAGGGCTTGAATTTGCCATTGCGCGGCCACTATGTCGGCCCGACGCCCGAGCAGATCGGAAGAAATTATTGCCGGCAGCACAGGGGAGGGAAGCTGCGTCAGCTGTGGGGTGATTGTCGCGGTGATGGCGGCGGGCACGAGTGCTAGCCGGCTGAGCGCGCTGCGCAATAAGGCAGCGCGCTCGCCAAGTTCTTCGACCTGTTCCTGCAGCCGGGGAATTGCGCCTTCGGCCTGTAGCCGCTCAACATTCGAATCAAGCCCTAGCGCCACTCTGGCCTTCACCAGTTCAAGAATGTGCGCGCGTTGAGCAATGGTGGCGGTCACCACCTCACGTTCGGCACAGGTGGCAGCCAGCTTGAAATACACCTGCGCCACTGCAGATGCCACCCCGAGTCGCGCCACTTGCGCCCGCAGTTGATCAACATTGCTTAACGCCAGCGTTACCTCGTGCTGGGCGCGGTGACGACCGAATAAGTCGAGTTCGTAGCTCAAGTCGAAGGCCAGCCGATTGTCCGAGTCATGCGTGCCACCGATTGCCTGTGGCATGAGGCTGTTCTCGCTGTAACGTTGCCAGGTGCTGTCGAAGCCAGCGGATACCTGTGGTCGCAAGCTGGACCCGATCAACCCTGCGGCAGCTTGTGCGGCGCGCACGCGAGCCTCCGCGCGCTGGATGTTCGGGCTGTCGGCGAGTGCATGTTCAATGAGATCCGTCAACGCAGGATCGCGATACTCGGTCCACCAGTCCGTGGCCGGCCACGCGGTGAACTCGGTGTCGGCGACGCTGGCTGGTAAGTTCAATGGTGTGTCCTGGTGATCGATACCCGTGTACCGCACACAACCGCTCAAGCCTGCCATCAGCACCAAGGCTAACCAGCGGCCGCTAGCGCGCATCTGTAGCGCAGCCATTGGCGAGTAATCGGCGCAGAAATCCCAGCAGCTGCTGGATCTCAGCGCTGGAGAAACCCTGCAGGTGCAGATTGAGCACATCGGCAAGGACGTGGGGGACCTGCTCCACTACGCGGTGTCCCTCGGTGGTGAGTTCGAGATGCAGGACGCGGCGATCACCCGTGCTGCGCGTGCGGCGAACGAGATTTTTTGCCTCCAGGCGATCCAGCATGCGCGTCATCGCGCCAGTATCGATTTCCAGCGCACGCGCGAGGGCCGCCGCCGTATCGCCTTTGTTTTGCGCCAACAGGAGCAGCGGTCCCCACTGCAGTGCTGTCAGCTCATAGGGCCGAAAGCGTTTATCGATATGCCGCAGGAGTGACGCCTGCAAGCGCCGTATCAGGTAGCCGTAAGAATCGTCGATCGCGTAATGCTTGCCGCTGTAGTGCGCGGACTTGGTCGGCTTGGAAATGGTGATCTTTGCCGCTCGGGGCGAGCGCGGCGTGGCTGTTTTGGGCATACAGAAATACTACTGCCTAAGCAGTTATTGTCAAGGCACCGATCTAAATGACCGCTGCGCATGCGTTGCGGGGGTCGCCACAAATTTAGAGTGGATTGAGATGCGCCTGCTGATTGCCTATCTTAGGAAGCGCCGCGCGCAACGAAGGAAGCAAAGAATGAAACCGGCCACACTGAACAACCTTGAGCTCACGCAATTCCTCGATGATCGCGTCGCGGAAGGAATTTTCCGGGTTCGCCATGCAGCGTTTCTCGATCCGCAGCTGTTCGAACTGGAAATGGCGAAGATTTTTGAAGCGACCTGGATCTATGTGGGGCTCGAAAGCGAGCTGGCCAAGCCGCATGATTTCCTGACCACCCAGGTCGGCCGCGTGCCGATTATTCTCATGCGTGATGAGGGAGGCACCCTGCGCGGGCGGTTGAATAGCTGTCGCCATCGCGGCACCTTGTTGTGTCCGTTGCGTAAGGGGAATCAGCGGGTGCATGTGTGCCGTTATCACGGCTGGACCTATGACAGCGCTGGTAGGAATATTGGGATCACCGGGCGTGAGGACGGGCAGTATTCAGCAGCTTTTACGGGCGAGAGTCACGATCTGTTCGCCGTGCCAAAGGTCGAGAGTTATCGCGGCTTCATTTTCGCAAGCTTGTCGGCAGCGGTGCCTACCCTGGAAGCCCATCTGGGGGAGGCGCGGGTATTTCTCGATTTGATCGCCGACCAGGCGCCGCAAGGCCTCGAATATGTGCCAGGCCCCGTGACCTATACGTTTGATGCCAACTGGAAATATCAATTCGAGAATGGTCTCGATTACTATCACTTCAAGTCGACCCATAGCGCGTTCGTGCAAATTCTCCGCCAGCGTCCGCCGGTGGACATTCCTCCCGAGCACCCCACCGGTCTCGCAGATCCCGATCCGGAAGCGCAGGGCACCTTCAGCTTTCCGCGTGGGCATGCAGTCACGTGGTCGGTTGGGGTCGCCGGACAGGGCCCGGAGCGCCGCCCGCTGCCGCGTGATCCAGCGCTGTTCGCAACAGTGCGTGCTGCGCAGGGTGCGACGCGCATGAAGTGGTTGCTCCGACAACGCAATCTCACCATCTTTCCCAATTTGCAGATTGTCGATATTCAATCACTGCAGCTCCGGATTTGGCAGCCGCTGGCGGTGGCAAAGACACGCATGATCTCGCATTGCCTGGCGCCGATTGGCGAAGCGGCCGAGGCGCGTCGCTTTCGTATCCGACAGTACGAAGAGTTCTTCAATCCGAGTGGCCTGGCCACCTCGGACGATAATGTCATGTATGCATTCTGCCAGGCGGGCTATGCGGCGGCCGCCTCTCGGAGTGACTCGCAGGGCTATGCGCGAGGGCTCGGTGCGCGCCCGGCAGGGCAGCACAACTATGCCGAGGAATTAGGCCTCAAGGATCCCGCCTGGACTTATGGCTCGCGTGATTTCGGCGATGAAACCTGTTTCCACGCCGGCTATCGCGAGTGGCGGCGCTTACTGAGTGCAGGTGATCCGCCATGCTAGAACCCCAGCCGCTTACCATCGCGACGCAGGTCTTGTACCAGGAAGGATTGCTACTCGACCGCCGGGAATGGACAGCGTGGCTTAGTCTCTACGCTGAGCGGGTCGTGTACTGGGTCCCTGCCTGGCGCGATGAACAGACTGAAACGCGTGATCCCGCGCGCGAGGTTTCCTTGATCTATCACGACTCGCGGGTAGGGTTGGAGGAGCGCGTGATGCGCGTTCGCTCGCGCCAATCGGTGACTGCGTTGCCATTGCCGCGCACTACGCATTTTGCGTCGAACATCATGGCCACTGCACGCGGCACTGAGGGCATTGAGGCGCAGGCCAGTTGGCTGGTGCATCTTTACGATCCACGGACGCTGCAGGAGCGCTCACTGTGCGGCCGGGTCGAGATCACGCTCGCGCTGCAGTCCGCGGCGTGGCGCATCACGCATAAGACCGTTCATCTGCAGAACGATTGCGTCGCAGCGGTGCTGGATTTCTATATGCTCTGAACAAGTACCGCACGCCATTACCTTCGTCGCTGCGCTCCGCGCAATAACGGACCGGGAGACGCTGTACGCTTAAGACGCTTTTGCGAAACGATTACTGACCACTCTGCCGATCGCCATATCGATGGCGCGCGAGACCCGGCCGTGCATTGCTGCGATCTCCGCGGGGTCTGTGAAATACGCCATATCCACTTCATGGCGTATGTATTTGGCGGGTAAGTCATTCAGGGCGATGCAGGCAATGTCGACCAGGGCGTCGTCATCGAGGTCGAGCTTGCGCGCGGCCACGGCATCCAACACCAACCGTTCGAAGTAGTTGTGCATCTGTTCCAGATAGGCGGGGGCGATTTTTTTCAATGACTTTCTCGTCTGTAAACGCGGCAGGGATTCTGATAACTCACCCGTGGCAGCGGCTGCAGTCACGGAAACTTTAGGCAGCGTGGAGAGGTTGGCGCACCGCGCGCGCCTGGTGTCGCCTCGTTATCATGCGCAAGGCTAATCGGAAACTGCAGAGGATGCGTGTCATGTGGCGGCTGTTGCCGGCGTTAATTCCGTCATGGCGATTTTTCGACACGATTGGGCCCTCGCCGCGGCTCGAATATCGTTGACTCTCCAGCGCCAGCACTCCGTTGAGTCAGTGGCAGCCGTTTCGCCCGCGTCCGGCGCGGCTTCGCGTGGCGCAGTTGTTACTGCGTCTGGTCTGGAATCCTGCGTGGAATGAAACCCTCTATGTGATGCGCTGCGCGGAACGGGTGCTTGAGGGCGACGCGGATTTTCCGTTGCTGGAGCTGGAGCGTCGGATGCGCGGGGAATTATGCGTCGCCGCCGAGATGCCGGCCACTGCATGGATGTTTGAAATGCAAATTCTGGCGGCGTCTGGTGAGGGGCCGCGGGTTATCTATCAAGCGGTCTATCGCTCACCCCCACTGGCACTCGCCGAGGTTCATCCGCTGTGAATCTCGATGACGCCGTGCGTTTCACCGCGCTCTGCAGTGGGAGATGAGTTGGGCTGTGATGTTGTTTGAACTTTTGATGCCGATAACTTTCTTGAATGCCACGAGCTTGGCCATAGCACTAATGGTCGCCGCATCATTTCACCTCGCAAACGCCTGGGTGTTTGGCTTGAATCGCTTTCTGTGGAGTTGGCTGGCAACCTATCCAGCCTTGTGGTGGTTTCAGGCGCGCGTGATCTGAGGATGCTTGTGTCATACGGCGGGCTAGCGATAATGCGCAGAGTAATCGGGAGTGGGGATTGCACATGACAAAGTCAGACGATTTTTTTGATATCTCTGGCGCCGCTAAGACGCCAGCTGATGGTTCGCCGAGTACCGTCGATTTCGACGTGTTCGGCAGCGACGCGCCAACCGCGGAGAGCGCCGATAGCGATCTCATGCAAACCGCCTTACTGCCGAATTCCGCCGCGCCGGCGATGGATCTCACGTTTGACGAGGATGACGCTTCACCTATCCCGGTAAGCGCGCCTGCTCCGGCGCCAAAGACTGCCGCCATGTCGTTTCCCGACGCGCCGCCACCCACCACCGGCGGCAGCATGCGCTGGTTCGTGCTGGCCTTAGCGGCCTTGTTGGCAGTCGCGGCCTGGTGGCTGTTGCGCTAAGCAGAGGAGGACAGATGAATCCCACTCGCCCCGCACCCTTTGAACGTGGCTTGGTGTTTGCCGCGCAGCCGCTTGGTTCGCGCTGGCGGACGCAGCGGCGCACGATTACGGAATTCGATTTGATGAGTTTTGTGACCACCTGCGGCTTCAATGAAGCGTTATTCCTTGATCAGGCGGCGGCCGGCGAACTTGGCTTCAAGGGTCGGATCATTCCAGGCGCGCTGACGCTCTCCATCGCTGAAGGCTTGGTGATTTCAAGCGGCGCGCTGACGGGCACCGGGATGGCGTTCCTGGGTGGAGAAATTCAGGTGAAAGCACCAGTGCTGGTCGGCGATACCCTGGAGGTGTGGGTGGAGGTGACCGCCGCGAAAATGACGTCACGCGGCGATCGCGGGGTAGTGACCACCCGCAATGAGGTGCGTAATCAACATGCCGAGTTGGTGTTGGTATTCACGCCCTCGCGGATGATCCGCGCCGCGCACCAGTAACTGCGTTTTACTAGAGTTCTACGAGATCGCCATTGCGCAGCGCGAAGCCGTGTTTCTTGGCTTCGTCGATGGTTTCCTTGGGCCAATGTACGCGACCCGGATCCGTGCCGCCGACAACCGCCAGCATCAGTCCTTCGCCTTTGCCAAGATAGCGGAAGCCGCGTGACGCACCGATCGGCACTGATATCGTATCGTAGGGATCGAGCACGACTTCGTGGCGCGCCCCGTCGCGATTCTGCCAGTAAATCCCCCATTGCCCCATTCAACGGAATAAACACTTCATTCGTTTCGTGGATGTGCAAGGTTGCGCCGCAGCCGTGCTTGGCACGCACATAGGCCACATTAAAATCCTTGTTGTCGAGAATGGGCGGCGCCAGATCGGCATCTTCGATCACGCCCCGCCCGATGACGGTCAGGATATCGCGTTTGCCATTCGGCAGGCGCGTATCAATGAAAGCTTTGGCGGACGAGCGCAGCGCCTTAAAGCGCCCTACACGCTCGCGCTCCATGGTTTCTGGGGCGACATCGATGCGCTTGATGGTGCGTGTGGGCGGCGTAGCGGTGCGCGCCTTAATGGTTGCCGCAGCGCTGGACTTAGCACGTGTGACAGGGCGCTTTGCAGGAGTTCGAATCGCCATGGAATTTTCCTTTCAAAAACAGCTTGGAGACCAGTGACTGCCGCGCCTGGCGGCGCTTCAAATTTGCGCGGCGCGGCGCTGCGCGATACGCGCCCGCCAACGTCGCCCAACGCTATAGCGCCAGACCGCCTCTACCGTGAGGTAGCCTAGGGCACCAAACACGACGCCGCAAATTGCCGAGCCCAGAAACAACGGCAGCCAAATCTCTGCCAGCGCATGCTGCAGGCTACCCCAGTCGGCACTTAAATGCAGGGTATCCAGCGCGCGCACGGACTCGCCGGTAAAGGCCACGCCAATCCGATACGCAAAATAGAAGGCCGGGACCCACGTGATGGGATTGGTAATCCACATCGCCGCGATTAACACGGGCAGGTTTATCCCGCACAAAATTGCGAGGGGCACGACGATCAGCATATGAATCGGGATCGGGAAGAAAGCGACCAGGAAACCAACCCCTGCTGCTTTCGACACCGAGCGGCGCCCGAAATGCCATAGATTCGGATCGTGTAAGCGATGACCAAGCCAGCTCAGCCAGCGCTTGTTGGCGAAGTCTGCAGGCTTCGTCCAACGCATTAAGCGCGTTTGCAGGACCCGGCGCAGATTCATTTAAGGACTGATTCCCTGCCGCCGCGCTTCGCGCCGAATGAAGTGCTGCACGGCCTGCATGTCTGCCGGTGTGATGTCTTTGAACTTCGGCATACCGAGTGCACTTCGGCTGCCCTCGAAGACCACTTGATGAAGAAGTTTGTCGTTCAACATGATTGGCGAAGCACGTAGATCCGGTGCATTACCGCCGGCCGTACCGGCCGGACCATGGCACATGCCACAGGATTCCTTCCACACAAAGCTGCCCCGTTCGGCGAGTTCTTCAAACACGACGAATTCTGGCTCCTGCAGGGGTTTGGCGAACACCGGCGGCGGCATTGCGGGTAGCTTGAGCGTGCCATCCAAAGTAAAAACGACCAGGCGCCGAGGTTGCGCACGATAGGCCCAGCCGTGCTGCGCGGCCATGGCGCCGCCGGTCGCCGTCATCGCACCACCCCAGCCAACCAGCTGTGCAATGTATTGCTGGTTATCGATCGCATAGGTGACTGGCGGCGCCGAAATGCCGAGACCCAAAGTTTGGTGCCACAGGATTTTGCCGTTATCCGCCCGGTAGGCGACCAGCTTGCCATCGGCACGTCCTTGCAGGACAAGATTGCCCTTGGTGGTAAGTGTGCCGGCATTCCACACGCCAGGTGTGGGGACTTCCCAGCGCAATTTCTGCTGCACAGGATCCCAGGCGCGGAGCGCCGA
>CAMATU010000194.1 GCA_945861225.1 Klebsiella pneumoniae | reverse complement strand
AGGACCGTCCTACTGCGGCGGTGTTAAAGCGGTCCATTGTCTGCGCGAATTTTCGTTACATAGCACCACTATGCGCCTCAAATTCGCGCAAAACTGTCCTCGCTTTCCCACTCCCTCGCGACGGACGCCTAAGTCCGACAGGCTGCTAGAATCAGTTCATCTCC
The DNA here is from genome assembly GCA_945861225.1 of Klebsiella pneumoniae. Classification (GTDB taxonomy): domain Bacteria; phylum Pseudomonadota; class Gammaproteobacteria; genus CAIKBL01. The sequence continues at coordinate 8,441 of CAMATU010000194.1, read as the reverse complement.
GAATTGATCTGAGCGATTTCATCAAGACTGGCACGCGACCGATCGTGCGCGCCCATGATGGATCCGGACATGTTCGCCGCGCTAAGAGTCGCGCTGGATACCGTGGTCTGGGACAACGGATTCGATCTTGCGCCTGAATTTCTACAGGATCATCTACTGGTGAAATCGGAAGTGGATCAGCACAGTCCGCAGTGACAGCCTGTGTTCAAGCCCCCTCGCGCTGCTGAATCGTGCATCTCCCCTTTTCAGCTCCTGACCGCTTAGAATCGCGCCATTATTCAGCACGCGTGACCATGCATCCCGAAGGTCCCATCGGTATTTTCGATTCCGGCGTTGGCGGTCTGTCCGTGTGGCGCGAGATCGTGCGTGAGCTGCCGACGGAGGACACGATCTATTTCGCGGACCAGACACATGTACCGTATGGCCCGCGCCCGCGTGAGGAGGTGGCCCGCTATAGCGAGGCGATTACGCATTTCCTGTTAGCGCGTGGCTGCAAAGCGATTGTCGTTGCTTGCAACACGGCGTCCGCCGCTGCATTGAAAGCGCTGCGTGCATGTTTTCCCGAAGTGATTACGGTGGGGATGGAGCCGGCGATCAAACCGGCGGTGGCGCTTACGCGGAGTGGCGTGGTGGGCGTGTTGGCGACGCCGGCGACCTTTGAAGGTCGCATGTTTCAGGAGACCGCCCGACGTCATGCAACGGGGATCAAGCTCATCACCCAGGGTTGCGCCGGTCTCGCTGAACGCATCGAAGCGGGCTACCTCGACGATGATGCCACCCGACAGATGCTGCGCGCCTACCTCGCGCCGACCATGGCGGCCGGGGCGGATGTCTTCGTGCTCGCGTGCACCCATTATCCGCTGGTGAGCACGGTAATCCGGGAAATCGTGGGATCTGATTGCCAGATTGTCGATCCGGCGCCAGCGGTTGCAAGGTATGTGGGCACGCGGCTACGCGAACACGGTCTGCAGGCACGGCGCGCGCATGCGGGCCGTGCCAGGTTCTACACCAGTGGTTCGTCACGTGAGTTTGCGACAGCTTTGTCGCGACTGATGGGCATTCAAGGCGAACCCCAGGCGGTTCGCTGGCGTGAGGATGCCACGATCATTGACCTCATCGGCCAACCTCAGACGGCACCCTGCCCGCTTGCACTCAAGGTTTGCTGACTAGCGTCCGAAATTGAACCAGACAACCCGCCGCGAAAACCCGCAGGCAATCACGTAAACTTAATCCCTCTTCAAGACCAACGAACCGAGCTGCGGCCAGCAGCGCCGAGAACCGCATGACAGTGCTCACCCATTTACAACGCCTCGAAGCCGAGAGTCTCCACATCCTGCGCGAAGTGGTCTCCGAAGTGGAGCGGCCAGTCATGCTCTATTCGGTCGGCAAAGATTCAGCAGTCATGCTGCATCTCGCGCGCAAAGCCTTCTTTCCTTCCCCGCCGCCCTTCCCGCTGCTGCATGTGGATACCACCTGGAAGTTCCGCGCGATGTATGAGCTGCGCGACCGGATGGCGCGCGAGTCCGGCATGGAACTGCTGGTCTATCAGAATCCCGAGGCCAAGGCGCGCGGCATCAATCCTTTCGATCACGGCGCGCTGCACACCGACATGTGGAAAACCGAGGGCCTCAAGCAGGCACTCGATTTGTACGGCTTTGATGCCGCCTTCGGCGGCGCACGGCGGGATGAAGAGAAAAGCCGCGCAAAGGAACGTATCTTCTCGTTCCGCTCGGCCAATCATCGTTGGGATCCCAAGCAACAACGGCCCGAGCTCTGGCGGTTGTATAACGCGAAAAAAGCCAAAGGCGAGAGCATCCGGGTGTTCCCGATCTCGAACTGGACTGAGCTCGATATCTGGCAGTACATCCATCTCGAGAATATTCCCATCGTACCGCTGTATTTTTCAGCGCCGCGCCCGACCGTGCAGCGTGATGGGCTGCTCTTGATGGTGGATGACGAGCGCTTCCCGCTCAAACCGGGCGAAGTGCCGGTCGCGCGTTCCATCCGCTTCCGCACCCTGGGCTGTTATCCGCTGACGGGTGCGATTGAGAGTACGGCGGCGACCTTGCCCGAAGTGATCCAGGAAATGTTGTTGACTACCACCTCAGAACGGCAAGGCCGCGCGATCGATCACGATCAGGCCGCGAGCATGGAGAAGAAGAAGCAGGAGGGTTATTTCTGAACACCCCAACACCTGAATCCTCCTATAAGGCGCACGACCTGATCGCCGAAGATATCGATGCCTATCTGGTGAAGCATCAGCACAAATCCCTGCTGCGTTTTATCACCTGCGGATCGGTGGACGACGGCAAATCGACCTTGATCGGGCGCCTGTTGTACGACTCCAAAATGATCTTTGAGGATCAGCTCGCAGCGCTCGAAGCAGATTCCAAGCGGGTGGGCACGCAGGGCCAGAATATCGATTTCGCGCTGTTGGTCGATGGTCTCGCCGCAGAGCGAGAACAGGGCATCACCATTGATGTGGCCTATCGTTTCTTCGCCACCGAAAAGCGCAAGTTCATCGTGGCCGATACGCCAGGACACGAGCAGTACACGCGCAATATGGTGACCGGCGCCTCCACCGCCGATCTTGCGGTCATTTTGATCGACGCGCGCAAAGGCGTGCTCACGCAAACTCGCCGCCACAGTTATCTCGCGCACCTCATCGGCATCCGCAATCTGGTGCTGGCGGTCAACAAGATGGATCTCATCGACTACGATCAGGCGAAGTTCGAGGCGATCGTCGCCGACTATCGCGCGTTTGCGACGTCGATCGGCATCAAGGCGTTTACCGCCATGCCGATCTCCGGTTTCATGGGCGACAACATCACCACGCGCTCGGTGCACACCCCGTGGTACACCGGCGTGCCCCTCATCGAACATCTCGACTCGGTGGAATTGGATGTCACGGCCGATCAGGCGAAGCCTTTCCGAATGCCAGTGCAGTGGGTGATTCGGCCGAATCTCGATTTCCGGGGTTTTGCCGGGCTGATTGCGACGGGGCGCATAAAGCCCGGCGATGCGGTGCGCGTGTTGCCGTCCGGCAAAACTTCTACTGTCGCGCGTATCGTGACTTTTGATGGCGATCTGTCGGAAGGGGTCGCCGGACAATCCCTCACGCTGACCCTCGCCGATGAAATCGATTGCTCGCGCGGTGATGTGCTGGCGGTGGCTGACAATCCACCGGAGGTCGCCGATCAGTTCGAGGCTACCCTGGTGTGGATGTCGGAGGAGCCACTGCTGCCCGGGCGCCCCTACTGGATCAAGCTCGGCACCCAGCTGGTCTCAGCGCAGATTCAGCCGCCGAAGTACCAAATTAATGTGAATACGCTGGAACATTTGGCGACCAAAACCTTGGAGCTGAATGCGATTGGCGTGGTCACCCTCAGCACCGACAAGCCGATTGTCTTCGCGCCTTATGCGGAGAATCGCGAGCTGGGCGGTTTCATTCTGATCGATAAGTTCAGCAATAGTACGGTCGCCGCCGGCATGCTGCATTTCGCGCTACGCCGCAGCCACAATGTGCACTGGCAGGCGCTCGAGATCACGCGCGAAGCGCATGCCGCACAGAAGCATCAAGCGCCCAAGCTGCTGTGGTTCACGGGGCTTTCCGGTGCTGGCAAATCAACCATCGCGAATCTGGTTGAGAAGCGCCTCTATGCGCTAGGCAGGCACAGCTACTTGCTCGATGGCGACAATGTGCGTCACGGCCTCAACAAGGATCTCGGGTTTACCGAGGCGGATCGCATTGAGAATATTCGCAGAGTGGGCGAAGTCGCGAAGCTGATGACCGATGCTGGCTTGATTGTGCTGACTGCTTTTATCTCGCCGTTCCGCGCCGAGCGCGAGATGGTGCGCGCAATGTTGGCGCCCGGTGAGTTTGTCGAAATTCATGTGGATACCGCACTAGCCGAGGCCGAGCGGCGCGATGTGAAGGGCTTATACAAAAAGGCGCGCGCCGGGGCGTTGAAAAATTTCACCGGTATCGATTCACCGTACGAAGCGCCGACAACGCCCGAGATTAGGATCGATACCGCACAGATGACCGCCGAACAGGCTGCCGAATTCGTCGTTGAGTGGTTGCTGAAGGAGCGCTAAATAGCCCGTACTGTAGGTGACACAAACGCACGATTCGACGCGGCATTGGGGTTACCGACAGTTTCTATCTCCGTCATCCCGGAATTTGCACCCCGTAGGAGCGGCTTCAGCCGCGATGGGGCGACTATGCGTTGTTCGCGGCTGAAGCCGCTCCTACAACAAGGAGGGGATTTGGCTATGGCGCATTTTCCAGCAGCGCGTTTTTCATCTGCGTGAAGGCCGGTGAATCGCCTTCGACCCAGTTCCCAGTGGGCTTATTCGCCACCAACGCCTGCAGCGCCTCAATGCGCTGGCCGTACTGAAAGTGACCCGGCGTCCCGGTCGCGGACATCCGGGCCGCGAGCAACACGGCCGCGCGTGGGTTGTAGCCGCCACGCTCAAGAATCACCACGCCAATCCGATCCGCTTCACGTTCCTTAATGGGATCCACCGACGCGGAGAGTTCGCCCACCTGACGCTCCTGCACCGCGCGTGGGCGAGCGCCGAACAAATGTTTTAACACGCCTGGTTTGTGCGCTGTCTGGCAGAAATGCCCGGCCATGTGATGCGCGAATTCATGCGCCAACAGGGCCGCGAGTTCGGCTTCGCTACCGATGAAGCGCAACATCCCCTCGGTGACGAAAATGTGGCCGTCGCCGATCGAAAACGCGTTAAGTTTGGAATCGCGAATCACGTGGGTGCGCCAATGGCGATGGCTTTGCTCCCCAGCACGCGCCGCCAGCTGAGTCGCCACCGTTTGCAAGGCGCTCGCCACCGGATCGCCGGTTGCTCGCAATGGCCACTGTCGGAATATCGTGGCTAAGGTCGTACTCGCGCGTTGCACCTCGGCGGGACACGCGATCCGCGCGATTTCGGCCTGTCCCAAAACTGGGAGGAGCGCGAGCACCAGACTAAGGACCAGGGTCCCCAGCGCCTGCGCGCGCCAACGCGGCGCGCGCATCACGCGAATTCGCGCACCATCCCCATGGCAGGCGCGTTGGTCACGCCGCTTTTACGATGAAGGTCGATTCCGCAGTGTCGTAGGTGGTGCCGGCACTCACAGTGTGCCGGATCACATAAGTGCCGGGCGCGGCTTCGGCGGGAATATTGATTGGCAATTTGATGGTGTACCCGCCGGCGGTCTTGGTCGCTGGCTGATTTTTGAAGTCCATCAGCTGCACGCCGTCCTTGAGTAACACGCCAGACACCGACACCTGCGTCTGCGGCGCGTTCTGTGGCAGCGAGAGTGAGTAATCGGTAACCACATTCACCACGCTATTAGGGGTGATTGTCTGCGGCGTTGAGGTAGCCGAATTGATATTCACGAACACGCTGTCTGCGGGCGCGGCATAGCCATAGATCTGCTGGTCCTGCGTCTGGCTGCGCGCCGCCATTTCCTGGGATTCGATAACCTTGCCGGCTACCCAACCGACTGCGGCGCCAGTCACTGCACCGATTGCGGCGCCTTCCCACCCTCCCGCCAAGCCACCCACCAGCGCGCCGAGCGCAGCAGTGCCGGCCGTCGAATTCTGGGTAGTGGAGTTAGTGGCGCAGCCACTTAGTAGCGCCCCGCACACCAGGGCAGAAATGGCGGTCCTTTTGAATTGCGAAGTCATGTGTATCTCCTTGTGTTGAATTAAGGGGTCGGCGGATAACGCCCTGCGGGCTCATCCGCCCTATCAATTTCCATTTCAATTAGCTGGTGCCGCTACGCTGCCCGGTTGTTCAAAAAACGGATTCGCATTGGGTAAGGGTGGGATCGTCTGGTTGAGCGCGGTGAGTTTTTCGACCACGCCACCTACCGGCGGCGGTTCCAGCGCTTCGAAAGTGCCCGCGTCATAGGTGAACTTGCCACTGCCCGAGGGATATTCAATGCCGAGTTTCAGCGCATGCGTTTCACCATCCACCGGCACATAGGCGCGGAAGGTCACCACATAATCGCTGAGATTGATGTTCTGAATTTCTTCCACAATCTGTTGCATGCGATCAAAGGTTTCGCCGACAAGATAGTAGTTCCCGAAAGAGTTTTTCGACAACGCTTCCAGATTCCTGAAGTGAGCGGTCGCGAGGTTTGCGTAGGCGAGCGAATAGATTGGAATTGGAATCGCCATATTCGTGATCCGACCATTGAGATCATCGCGCGACAACGCACTGCCCTCGTCCCAGCCGTCCGAGAAGACGACGATCGAACAGGACACGATGAAGTTATCGATGTTCGGCGTGAGCGCACCCTGGCTGCTCGCACCGCACAGCTGCATGGCGGCCGCCACGCTGTCGTACAGCCGGGTCTGCATGCCATCTACCTGGACATCCGCCAGGCGGCGCGCGATCGCCGCCGGATCACGCTCGAAAGTGGAGACTGGGGAATAGCCTTCCTTGGTATCGCGGATCGCGAGCACCGCCACTTCATCCTGTGGCCGCTTGGTATCCACATAGCGCGCCGCCGCGCGCAAGGCGGCTTCGAAGGGCGGGCCGGCCATCGATTTACTGGCATCCAGCACCACCACCGTGCGCGTGCCGAGCGGTTTCTGGCGTAGGGATTCCACTCGGTATTGGCGCTTCATTGGATCGTACGCGCGGCCCTTCACCATCAGCCCAATGTTGAGCTCATTCAGATTCACCAGTGGCTGCTTGGCTTCATTGAAGGTGCGAAAAAACACCTGCACATACGGATAAAGACTCGAATCCACCCGATAGACTTTCACGCCGTAAGTCCCAGGCGCGGTGCTTTGCCCCTGCGCGCCGCCCATCACCAGCACTGCCAGCCAGGTCATGAACAACCCGTACCGCGCGCGGCGCGCCGATCCTGCTGGGCGGTTTTTTATCTGCATGCGCGGCTCCTCGCGGCGAGTGAGTGATTTATTCCTGGAATTGCGTATTCGCATTGGCCTTCTGCCAGGCACTCGCGGCCGGTGCGGCGGGCGCGGGGGCACTCACCACTGGGCCGGGGGCCGCGGGCGCCGGCGGCGGGGCGACCTTGGCGGCTACTTGCGCGGGCTTTGCTTGGCGCGGCTTAACGGGTTTCGGGCGCGGCTTCGGCGCGTCAAGCACGGCGGCGGGTGCTGCAATACTGCTCTGCCGGCGTTTGAGCAATTCTTCCATGGCCGTCGGCCCGGCGGGTGCACTGGGTGTCGGCAATGTCGCGACCGACGGCGCGAGCGTCGTTGGCGGAGCGGCTGCTGGAGGCGTTGGTGCGCTGGGTGCCAATACCGGCACAGGGGAGGGCGGTGTCGCTGAAGAAATTTCGGGCGCGACAGGCGCCACTGCTGCTGTTGCCGGCAGCGGCGCCGCTTCACGTTGCATAAACCAATAAGTCCCGAGCGCCGCGACTGCGGCCAAGCCCGCTGCGGCGAGGATCAACAGGGTCCTGGAGGCCGTTTGCGAGGCAGGCGCCCCTTGCTCCAACACCACCCCACCATCGGGCCCAAGCTTCAAGGATTTCTGCGGCGTGGTGGTCGGCACGGAACGGGTGGTAGCGCTGCCGACCAACACGGTGCGCTCCGGTGCCGCGTATTCCTCATAGGTTTTCACGGTTGGCGCGTCGTAATCAAATGCGCGACCAAATTCCTCGACCGTTTGCTGCCGCTCGTTGGGATTCAACGACATTGCCTGCAGCAGCGCGCGATCAATCGCCGGTGGAATGCCTGACGCAAGCGACGAGGGCAGTAAAATTTCCGAGCCCTGGATGCGCTCGCGGGCACCCGGCGGTCGTTGTGCGGTGAGCATGTAATAGATGGTGGCGCTCAAGGCATACACATCGGAGCGCGCATCGGTGCCGCTGCCCATGGCCTGCTCAGGCGGACTGAAGCCGTGCGTGACGGCGCGCCCGAGTGCGCGGGTTTGTTCGGAGGCAATCGCTTCCTTCGCGATGCCGAAATCGATCAACATCACCCGATCTTTATCATCCAGCAGCACATTGCCAGGCTTTAAATCGCGATGCACGATGGGCGGTGATTGCGCGTGGATGTAGGCCAGCACATCACACAATTGACGCACCCAGGGCGCCATCTGGCTCAGGGCGATTTTCTTATCGGGCGCGGCGCGGCGCACGGTTTCCAGGGTTCGGCTGCCGCCAAATTCCAACACCATGTACACCATGCCGCCGGTGATTTCGCGATCGATAATGCCGGGAATCGAGGGATGATTGAGCTTCGAGAGGATGCGGCTCTCGTGTTCGTCGTACATCGCCTCGGGAATTTCCTTGAGGGCCCAGCGTTTGTTACTGAGCTTCTGATCCTCCACCAGATAAGTGGAGCCGAAGCCGCCGCGCCCCAGCAGCTGCACCACCCGATAGCGCTGATGCACGATGGTGCCGGGTGAGGCGAGCCAGCCGAGCACGCCGCGGACTTCCCCGCCGGGCGATA
>CAMATU010000193.1 GCA_945861225.1 Klebsiella pneumoniae | reverse complement strand
GTCTACTACTGCGTGTCTACATCGATCATCCTGATGGCATAACGCTTACCGATTGTGAGCGGGTTAGTAAGCAAGTACGAGATTTGTTGGAAGCTGAAACAGCTCTCGCGGATGATTATCTGCTGGAGATTTCTTCGCCTGGCCTGGATCGGCTGCTCTTTACGGTCGAACAGTATCGGCGGTACCGCAGCGAGGCAGTGCAGGTCAAGCTGCGCATTCCGCACCTTGGCCGGCGCAATCTGCAAGGCCAGCTGGTCGAGGCAGACGACAAATCGGTATTGCTTGAATGCGACAGCGAACGCATCGAGGTGCCATTTAACGCCATCGAGCGGACGCGGCTGGTGCCGCAGTGGCCGGAGAAGCGCGCCGCAAATCGGAGTTCTCCAGGACGTAAGCATACGGGTTGAATGACATGAACAAAGAAATCCTCACCGTAGTTGATGTGGTCTGCAACGAAAAGGGCGTCAGTAAAGAGGTCATTTTCGAGGCGCTGGAGGCGGCGCTCGCCAGCGCCACCAAAAAGCGCTACAGCGAAGATATTGATGTACGTGTCGCAATTGATCGCAGCACTGGCGACTACGCGGCATTTCAACGCTGGGAAGTGATCGATCCGATTGTCCATCGCGAAAAATTTGAACTCGATGAAGATGATCCCATCGCATTAGAATTCCCGAAGCGCGAAATCTGGTTAGCGGATGCAATGCGCCAATTGCCTGCGATTGGCGCTGGTGAGTTTGTAGAAGAGCCGCTGCAAGCCGCCGATTTCGGCCGCATTGCGGCGCAAACGGCCAAGCAGGTCATTGTGCAGAAAGTTCGCGAGGCCGAGCGCGCGCAGGTCGTTGAAGCATTCCAAACCCGGATCGGCGACTTGGTCATGGGGGTGGTGAAGAGAGTCGAACGGGGTAGTGTGTATCTCGATCTCGGTGGCAATGCGGAAGCCATCATTCCTAAAGAGCACATGATTCTGCGGGAAGTAGTCAGACCTGGCGATCGCATTCGCGGTTATCTGTTCGAAGTGAGACCGGAGAAGCGCGGCCCGCAACTGTTCGTGAGTCGCACCGCACGCGAACTCCTAATCGAACTGTTCAAGTTGGAAGTTCCCGAAATAGGGGAAGGGGTGATCGAGATCCACGGCGCGGCTAGAGATCCCGGTTTACGTGCAAAAATCGCCGTGCGCAGCACGGATTCTCGGATCGATCCGGTGGGCGCGTGCGTGGGCATGCGCGGCTCGCGCGTCCAAGCGGTGTCTAACGAGCTGGCTGGCGAACGGGTGGATATCATCCTGTGGGACGAGAATCCGGCGCAGTTCGTGATCAACGCGATGTCCCCTGCTGAAGTTGTCTCTATTCTGGTGGATGAAGACGCCACCAGCATGGACGTCGCGGTGGTCGAGGAGCAGCTCTCCCAGGCCATCGGCCGCAACGGGCAAAACGTGCGCCTTGCGAGCCAGCTTACCGGCTGGGAGCTCAATGTAATGACCGAAGCGGATGCCGAATCTAAAAGTGAGGCGGAAACTCAGAAGTCGCAAAAAACCTTTATGGATCTTCTGGATGTCGATGAAGAAATCGCGGGCATCCTGGTCCAGGAAGGTTTCACCACGATCGAAGAAATTGCCTACGTCCCAGAACACGAGATGCAAGGGATCGAGGAATTCGATGAGACGTTGATTTCGGAGTTACGGCAACGTGCCAAGGATCTTTTGCTAACGCGAGCGATCGCTTCAGAAGAGCAGGTAGGTGATGCGCGACCGGCCGCCGATCTCCTGGCCATGACGGGGATGGATCAAGCGCTCGCCTACCAGTTGGCGGAGAAGGGCATTATCACCATGGAAGATCTCGCGGACCAGGCGGTTGACGATTTGCTTGAGCTTGAAGGCATGGATGCCAAACGTGCGGCGCAACTCATCATGACGGCGCGGGAACCCTGGTTTGCCGTGTCCTCAAGCAATACCGGAGCGAGCGATGGCTGAAATTAGGGTCAGTGACTTTGCCAGTCAGATAGGGATCCCGGTAGAGCGTCTTCTCACGCAGCTTGGCGCCGCAGGTCTCGCCGATAAAAAACCGGCAGACATCATCTCCGAGCTTGAAAAAAGCCAATTGTTGACTTACCTGCGTCGTTTGCATGGGAAAGACGATCACACGCCGGAACCCAGCAAAATTACGTTGAAGCGCAAGACGGTCAGCGAAATCAAGATTCCCGCGGAGAAAGCCAAGGGCAGCCGGCTGCGAGTACCTACCAAGCCGGTTGTCGCGAAGACCGTAGCTGTCGAAATTCGTCGCACCAAAAACTACGTTAAGCGCAGTGTCGTGGCCGAGGAAGAAGCGGCGCGGATTGAAAAGGAATCGGCCGAACTTGACCAAAAGCGGCTGGATTCTGCGGCCGTAAGTGGTCAAGGTGCCGCTGAGCGAGCGGTTCACGACAATGACGTGCCGGCTGTCGAAATCGTCGTGAGCGAAGCGCAAACGCCCGCGCCCGCGCCCGCAACCTATGTTGCGGAAGAGCCAGAGAGCACGCCAGAAGTAGAAGTCGTGGCTGAACCAGAACCGGCCCTGCCACCACCCGTGCCCGAACTACCGATCCCACCACCAACACCGCCCCGTGGGCGCACCGAGTTCACACAGCGCCCAGAAATTCGCCCGGACAATCGCACGCCGGATCGCGACAATCGCGGTGGGCCTGGACGCAAAGAGCTGCACGTCGCGACCGACAAGTCGGGCAAGCGCAAAAAGAAGCAACCGCCGCCGCGGCGTCCGATGACCCAGGCTGGGATCAAGCACGGTTTCGAAAGACCGACTCAGCCGGTGATTCGCGACGTGCTGATCCCGGAAAGTGTGACGGTCGCCGAGCTAGCTCAGAAAATGTCGGTTAAAGCGGCCGAAGTGATCAAGGCCATGATGACCATGGGCAGTATGGTTACTATCAATCAGATGATTGATCAGGAAACAGCCGCGATTGTTGTCGAGGAGATGGGGCATCGTGCCAAGTTGACGCGCGAAGATGCGATCGAAGCGAAATTGCGTGAAGACGAAGGGATCGAGGCGGACTTTGAGCCGCGGGCGCCCATCGTGACCATCATGGGCCATGTCGATCACGGTAAAACTTCATTGCTCGACTACATCCGCAGCGCGCGCGTCGCGGCTGGCGAAGCGGGCGGCATCACGCAGCATATCGGTGCGTATCGGGTCGATACCCCACACGGTTCTATCACGTTCCTGGATACTCCAGGTCACGAGGCGTTCACTGCAATGCGCGCGCGCGGCGCCAAAGTCACTGACATCGTCATTCTGGTAGTTGCCGCCGACGACGGTGTGATGCCGCAGACTGAAGAAGCTGTGAAGCATGCTAAGGCGGCAGGGGTCGCGATGATTGTCGCGGTCAACAAAATTGATAAGCCGGGCTCGGATCCGGAGCGGATTAAGCAAGAGCTGTCGGTGCGTGGCGTCCTCGCCGAGGAGTGGGGTGGCGATACGCAGTTCGTGCCTGTATCGGCGAAAACAGGGGAGGGCGTGGACAAACTTCTGGCGGCGATTTCAGTGCAGGCGGAAGTTCTTGAACTCAGGGCCTCGCCGCATGGTCCGGCCAAGGGCGTCGTGCTCGAATCGCGACTTGATCGCGGACGCGGACCGGTCGCGACAGTTTTAGTCCAACGCGGTGAACTGCGGCGCGGGGACGTGCTGCTGACCGGTACCGAATTCGGTCGTGTACGAGCGATGGTCGATGCCTCCGGCAAGACTGTTGATCGTGCCGGACCTTCCGAACCGGTCGAAGTCTTAGGATTGTCGAGCACGCCGAACGCCGGGGACGAGGCTATGGTGGTCGATGACGAACGTAAGGCGCGCGAGATCGCAATCTTCCGCCAGGACAAGGATCGCGAATCTAAGCTTGCCCGCCAGCAGTCGGTGAAGCTTGAGAATGTGTTCTCGCAGATGAAGGATGGCGAAGTCTCCTCCTTGAAGATCATGATCAAGGCGGACGTCCAAGGCTCCTCCGAAGCCTTGTCGGAAGCCCTGATCCGACTCAGTAATGCCGAAGTGCGCGTGGAAATTGTGTCCAGCGGCGTGGGCGGGATCAATGAGTCAGACGTCAACCTGGCATTCGCCTCGCGGGCGATCATCGTGGGCTTCAATGTGCGGGCTGATAATGCAGCGCGCCGAGTGGTCGATGAAGAAGGCCTGGATCTCCGTTATTACAGCGTGATTTATGACGTGATCGACGATGTGCGCGCAGCAGTCACCGGCATGTTAGCGCCGGAGATTCGCGAGACCATCATCGGCGTCGCCGAAGTTCGCGATGTGTTCCGCTCCTCAAAATTGGGCTCGATCGCCGGCTGCATCGTCACTACGGGTAATGTCAAGCGCAATAATCCTATTCGAGTCTTGCGTGAAAACGTCGTGATTTACGAAGGCGAGCTCGAGTCTCTGCGCCGGTTTAAAGATGATGTGAATGACGTGAAGGCCGGCACTGAGTGTGGCATCGGAGTCAAGAACTACAACGACGTCAGGCCCGGTGATCAGATTGAAGTGTATGAACGCACGATTGTGGCGCGAACCTGATGCTGACAGGGTGGCCACAACCCGATGCCGCGTGAATTCGGACGCAATATTCGAATCGCGGAAGCTATCCGGCGTATCGCTGCACCGCACCTAACGTCGCTCGCGCGCGACTATGCACTAGGCATGATCTCGATCACGAAGGTGGCGGTGGCCGGTGATCTCTCAACCGCGAAGATTGCTATCAGCGTGCTTGGGAATTCGGCCGAGTCTGAGGTCCTCAGCAAGTTGCGCGCCCATTTACCGCAGCTTCGCACAGCGGTGGCACGCGAGCTGAGGCTGAAGAAAATTCCGATGCTTTACCTGGAAGAGGATCGCACGATGGCGCGCGGCGCGCGCATCGCCGAGTTACTCAACCCGCCTAAATCCCGCGATTCCTAACGCGCAATGAGTGATTCGTCGTCGGTGAGCCGTGCCAGCAAGCGACGTGCGGTGGACGGCATCCTGCTGCTCGACAAACCCCTCGGGATTAGTTCGAACCAAGCCCTGCAGGTCGTGCGACGCGCTTACGCTGCGGCGAAAGGCGGGCATACCGGAAATCTGGATGTCGCGGCAAGCGGTCTGTTGCCGCTGTGTTTCGGCGAAGCGACCAAGGTTTGTGGCTTCTTGCTTGATTCGGATAAGCGCTATCAGGCGGTGGTCAAATTCGGACAGACCTCCACGACCGGCGATAGCGAGGGGGAAATTACTGCGACCGGCAGCCCGCTCCCCACTGACCGAGCAGCCATCGAGCAGGCGCTTGGTTTACTCCGCGGTCCAATTCTGCAGGTGCCGCCGATGTATTCCGCACTGAAACACGCCGGACAGCCGCTTTACAAGTTAGCCCGCCAGGGAATCGAAATAACGCGTAAGGCACGCCCAGTACAGATTTATCAACTGGAGTTGGTGCACCATACAGAGGAGACTGTGGCGCTCGATATTCGCTGTTCTAAAGGAACGTATATCCGCTCGTTGGCGATTAGCCTGGGCGAAATCCTGGGGTGTGGCGCTTACTTGTCAGCACTGCGTCGCCTGGAAACTGGACCCTTCGCAATCACACAGGCGCATTCGTTAGAAATTTTTCAGGTCGCACGTTACACCATGCAGGAGTACGCAGAGCTCTTGATTCCGATGGATGTGGCGTTGGCGGATCTCCCTCGGATCACGCTGACGTCCACTGCTGCGCAGCGTTTCCGGCAGGGGCAGGCCGTAGACTGCATGGATTCGGCAGGCTTGCCCTGCGAGGTGCCGGTGCGCATTTACCATGAAGCGGGGCCATTCCTTGGGATGGGCAGCCTGGATGCCACTGCGCGGTTGCATCCAAAGCGACTCGTGAAGCAGCAGGAATCGACTGAAGCATAAGTAAAGTCGAGGTTTTTACCTGTAATAAAGGTTGTGGCATGGGGGGCGCGCGGTTAAAATGCGCGCCGCAATAGCAGCGCACGTTTAAGCCTAGGAGCGAGTTAATGACGTTGAAGACTGAACAAAAACAGGAAATCGTGCAGGGTTACCAACGCGGTACCAGCGACACCGGCTCGCCGGAAGTGCAAGTCGCGCTGCTGTCGGCCCGCATTGAAGATTTGTCCGGGCATTTCAAATCGCACGCACATGACAACCACTCGCGACAAGGTCTACTGCGTATGGTTAATCGCCGCCGAAAGCTGCTCGACTATCTGAAAACCAATCACACTGAACGCTATCGTGAATTGATTTCACGCCTGGGTCTGCGTAAGTAAAAAGCTTCTCCCACGGTCTCCCCGCCTGCCCTGCTCACGGCCAGGCGCGCGCCCCACCACTTCATTCGCAAGCGACGGTTAAACTCATGACTTCTCATATCGTTTCATTTCAGTACGGCGATCATCAGGTGCAACTCGAAACCGGACGGATCGCGAGACAGGCGACCGCCGCAGTGTATGTCACCATGGGTCAGACCATTGTCTTGACCACCGTGGTCGGCGCAAAGTCTGCCTCGCCTGGCCGCGATTTTTTTCCGCTCACCGTCGATTACCAAGAGCGAACGTACGCCGCAGGTAAGATTCCCGGTGGCTTCTTCAAGCGCGAAGGGCGACCGACCGAGAAGGAAACGCTGACTAGCCGCCTGATTGATCGCCCGGTGCGCCCGCTTTTCCCAGAGGGCTTCACAAATGAAGTCCAAATAATCTGTACCGTCGTTTCACTCGATCCGCAGGTCGATCCGGATATCCCGGCGTTAATCGGCGCATCGGCAGCGCTGTCTCTATCGGGGATGCCCTTCCAGGGCCCGATTGGCGCCGCACGTGTCGGTTACCGCAACGGCGAATATCTGCTGAATCCAAGTTTTGCTGCACTCGACGACTCTGACCTTAATCTGGTGGTCGCGGGCACTGCGAGTTCCGTCCTGATGGTGGAATCCGAGGCGAAGCAATTATCCGAAGAAGTCATGCTGGGCGCGGTAATTTTTGGACATACCCAGTCACAGGTAGCAATCAACGCGATCCATGAGTTGGTCGCGAAGGTTAAGCCGCAGGCTTGGGCCTGGCAGTCGGCAACTGATCACAAAGATTTGAGTGCACTCCTGCAACAGCGCTTTGGCGGCGCGTTTGCGGAAGCGTATCTCATCACCGATAAACTACAGCGCAGAGACCGCCTGTCAGTTTTGCGCAAAGAAGTGCTGGCGACCCTGTCCACAGGGGAAAATCCGGCCTATACCGAAGCCGCGATTGGGAGCGCGATCGAGGGCCTGGAATACGACACCGTGCGCGGCAATATTCTCGCGGGCAAACCGCGCATCGATGGCCGTGGCAAAGCGGATATTCGTCAGATCACGGTAGAGGTTGGAATTCTGCCACGCACCCACGGTTCGGCACTGTTCACCCGCGGCGAAACGCAGGCCTTGGTGGTCATCGCATTGGGCACTGAGCGCGATTCACAAATTATTGATTCTATCGAAGGCTCACACCGTGAACCCTTCATGCTGCACTACAACTTCCCGCCGTTTTCAGTCGGCGAAGTGGGGCGTGTGGGATCACCGAAGCGTCGCGAGATCGGTCACGGGCGCCTGGCCAAGCGCGGAGTCCAGGCTGTGATGCCCGATATGACTAAATTCCCCTATGCCGTTCGTGTGGTATCTGAAATCACGGAATCGAACGGCTCCAGTTCGATGGCGTCAGTATGCGGCTCAAGTCTGGCACTCATGGACGCCGGCGTTCCGTTGTCTGCACCAGTCGCGGGTATCGCGATGGGGCTGATCAAAGCTGACAACAATTACGTGGTGTTGTCGGACATTCTTGGCGACGAAGATCACCTGGGCGATATGGACTTCAAAGTGGCGGGTACCGCCAGCGGCGTAACGGCGCTGCAGATGGATATCAAGATCAATGGAATTACGCGCGAAATCATGGACGTCGCGCTGACCCAAGCCAAGCAGGGTCGTCTGCACATTCTCGAGTGCATGAACAAAGTGTTGAGTGCGCCACGGACGGAGATGTCCGAGTACGCACCGCGCATCATCACGATCAAGATTGATCCCGACAAGATTCGCGACGTGATAGGCAAGGGCGGTAGCACCATTCGGCAGATTACGGAAGAGACTGGGACCACGATCGATATCACTGATGACGGTACTGTCAAGATTGCCTCGGTAGATTTCGCAGCAGGCCAAGAAGCCAAGCGACGGGTGGAAGCGATCACGGCAGACGTGCTAGTCGGCGCAATTTACGAGGGCCGGGTGCAAAAATTGATGGATTTCGGCGCCTTCGTGAACATTCTCCCAGGCAAAGACGGTCTGGTTCACATCTCGCAGATTTCAAACGAACGGGTTGAAAACGTCAGCGACAAACTGCGCGAAGGCGATACCGTGAAAGTGAAAGTCTTGGAAGTGGATAAGCAGGGACGGATTCGGCTCAGCATGAAGGCGGTCGACGCGGATTAAGTGCGCGCCCGGTGCCGTCCAATTTCGAGCGTGCTGCGCTCGGTCACGAGCACATCGACGGCCTCATCAAAGGGCGCCGTCGGTAGGGAGGAGCGCAAGTCTTCCTCCCGGCATACGCCGATCCGACGAGTGGATATATGCGCTGCGAGCCACTGGTCGTAGTAGCCGCCGCCATAACCTAAGCGAGTCCCCGTTCGCGTAAAGCACAGACCCGGAACGA
>CAMATU010000192.1 GCA_945861225.1 Klebsiella pneumoniae | reverse complement strand
AAGCTTCGTAAAATTGCATGAGCAGTTCGGTATGTATAGGGCGGAAAAGCGCAGCGCCTTCCGCCGTATGTGGCAGTACGCTGAGATTAAAAGGCTGAGTCCCATACAACCTCGTGGACTCGTCATCCCGGGCGAAGCGGCACTCGCCGCGAAGACCCGGGATCCAGGGGCGCATGAAATGCAAGATGGATCCCGCCCCGGATATTCGCGTTGCGAATTCCGGGATCACGGGGTGGGAGATTTTCGATATCGAAAGCGCCGCGTCAAATTATGCGTTGGTCGCAGCAACAGTGCGGGCTATTGAGTACCATGGCGCCACTTTTGTCGGTGAGGACTACACCATGAGCGGGCCGCGTTACTTAGGCTTCGATACCCTGGCACTGCATGCCGGTCAGCGACCGGACCCGACGACCGGCAGTCGCGCAGTGCCCATCCATCAAACCACGTCCTTTGTGTTTCAAGACACAGCGCAGGCGGCAGGCCTGTTCACCTCCGGGCGCGCTGGCTACATTTATTCGCGGATCGCAAATCCGACTGTGGCGGTACTCGAGGAAAGAGTGGCGGCGCTGGAAGGCGGCGTTGGCGCAATCGCCACCGCCAGCGGCATGGCCGCCATTCATCTCGCCGTGATGACCTTGGTCGAGGCCGGCTCGCATATCGTCTCCTCGCGTGCCCTGTACGGTGGCACGCACAATCTGTTCACTTACACCCTGCCGCGTTTCGGCGTGACCACCACCCTGGTCGATCCGCGTAAGCCGGCCGAGTTCGCAGCCGCAATTCGCCCGGAAACGAAATTGATCTACGCCGAGACGGTGGGTAATCCGCGGTGTGAAGTGCTCGATATTCCGGCGATCGCCGCCATTGCGCACGCGGCGGGGCTGCCTTTGGTAATCGACGCCACGTTGACCACGCCAGTGCTGCAGAAGCCTTTCGCGCACGGCGCGGATATCGTGGTGCATTCGTTGACCAAGTTTATCGGCGGGCATGGCGTCGCGATTGGCGGCTGTGTGGTGGACGCCGGTCGCTTCGAGTGGGAAGCCTCCGGGCGTTTTCCACGCCTGACTGAGCCCGACCCTGGATTGCATGGGATCGATTTCACTGAGGAGTTCGGACCGTGTGCTTTCATCACGCGTGCGCGACTTGAAGGCCTGCGCGATTTCGGCGCGGTGTTGAGCCCGACGATGGCCTTCCAATTCCTGCAGGGTCTGGAAACCTTACCGTTGCGCATGCCGCGTCATGTGGCGAATGCACAGCGCATCGCGGAATTTTTGACTACGCAGGACGCGGTGGAGCGGGTGACCTACCCGGGGTTGCCGGCACATGAGGATTACGCGCTTGCGCAGCGCCTGTTACCGCACGGCGCGGGCGCGGTGTTCAGTTTTGAACTCAAGGGCGGACGCGCGGCCGGGCGCAAGTTTATCGAGGCACTGCAGGTGTTCTCGCATCTGGCGAATGTGGGCGATGCGAAGTCACTGGTTATTCATCCCCCCAGCACCACCCACGCGCGGCTCGATGCGGCGGCCTTAGCCAAAGCGGGGATCCCGGAAGGGTTGGTGAGGTTGTCCGTGGGGCTCGAAGATCCACTGGATCTACTCGACGACTTGGGTCGCGCGCTGCAACGCGCGCAACAATGAGGAGCGTGCGATGCAGTTAACACTCGCCGGACAAGACGTGTTCTACGCCAATGGCGGGGTGCCGTTTGACGCCACCAAACCGACGCTCGTGTGCGTGCACGGTGCGGGCATGGACCACACCGTATGGACCCTTTTTTCGCGCTACTTCGCCCGTAATGGGTACAACGTACTGGCCTTCGATTTGCCGGGCCATGGCCGCTCCGGCGGTGTCGTTCTGACCTCAATCGAAGCGTTGGCAGAATGGTTGCTCGCAAGTCTACACGCGCTTGGCATCACGCAGGCGACCTTGGCCGGTCACAGCATGGGGTCGTTGGTGTGTCTGCACGCGGCGGCGACCTTACCGAGTCTCGCCCGCCACGTGGCGTTGCTTGGTTTCAGTTATCCGATGCTGGTCGGCAAGCCGCTCCTGGAGGCCGCGCAGCGCAATGAGCAGACCGCGATCGATATGCTCATGATCTGGGGGCACGACTATCTCGCCCAAATCGGCGGCAATGCGGTGGCCGGCATGGGCATCATCACGCCCATTCAGCGGCTGGTTGAACGCGCCGCGCCTGGTGTGTTGTATGCCGATTTAAATGCCTGCCATACCTACACGCAGGGCGCCGAGATGGCGCGCCAGATGCAATGTCCTGTCACGCTCATTCTGGGCGATCGCGATCGCATGACCCCACTCAAAGCAGCGCGCGGGTTCATGCAGCACTTTCCGCAAGTGGAACTCACGCTATTGAAAAACTGTGGTCACGGCATGCTTGAAGAGCGGCCGGAGGAAACGTATCGCGCGTTGGCTGCGGTGCTGCACGCTTAAGAAAATATTAACCACGGAGGCACGGAGGACACGGAGGGAAGAGGACATCCCTTCGTCTTTATGGGAGAAGCCCCCTCAACGTCACTTTCGTCATCCCGGGCGCAGACCCGGGATCCAGGGGTGCTTGAAATTCAGTATGGATCCCGGATAAACGCTGTGCGTTTTCCGGGATGACGGGACAGAGGTTTCTTGCCCTAATTCCCTCCGTGTCCTCCGTGGTTAATCTTCTGATTTCGGCTTCCGTCGATTAGCCCGACGCGCCGCCACGGTACTCCGCTCCACTGCAAAGTGGCGCTTGTCACTGTCGGGTCGCGGACGCACGCAGCCCCAGGCAAGCTCCTCATCCTGGTCGTAGCGTTTGCCCAGTTGCCACGCGATCTGCGCGCGCGCGAGTTCGAGCCCGAGATAGAACGCATGCGCGCCATCCAGGGCGACGTCGAGCAGCGGAAATAGATCGTAAGGATCGGTGGCGACATGCGCGCCGTCGCGGTTGTAGACGTGGATCCCGTCGGCCGCCACCTGAATCCGGAAATTGAGATCCTTCACGTCCCGCGCGGACTCGGCGATTTCTGCCGACGAGTACGGAAAGGGTTTGCGCTCATGCAGCGCCAATAAGCCTTCGTCGATATGGCGTGGTGGCATCCCTTCTTCATGGGCGGCAAACAACACCCGCCGTGCATGCGCGAGTTCACGCACCACGGTTCGACAGTGCAGACTGACCTCGGTGGTGAGTACCGCGCCTATGCGCAGTTCGGACACGATCCCCATGAGCAGCGTATTGAGTCCGAGTGAATCCGTGTGCGTAAGCTCACTGAGATTGCCAATGCCCAGCATGATTTCGATATCCGGAAAGCGTTCACGCAATGCGTGATAACGCAAAATCGAGGCGGTGAAGCCGTGATGAATCGGATCGAGAATGGCATCAGCAAAGAACGGGCGCCCGGTTGGCTGAAAGCGTTCGACGGTGCGGATCAAAGCCGCCAACTCGCCAGGCTCGCGCCCAATCAGAATTGGCGTGGCCGGAACTTCGTTGGCGATCCATAGCGTGTCTTCGTGCAGGCTGAACAGGTAATCCGCGCCGGCGCGTCCGCCTGCCAGCAAATCTTCGGGGTTCAGCGAATCGACACTGACCTTGAAGCTGGCGTCTTTGAGTGCCCGCACACAATCTGCCAGATGCGGGAAGGCGACGTCGGGCAGGCAGCCCACGTCGATCACATCAGCGCCGTCGGCGCGATAGCGCAGCGCACGCGTCACACAGGCCTCCGGCGTGAGCCGCGGTGCATCGACCAACTCGGCAAAGATCAGACACGCATGTTGCGACAAATCACGCGCATGTCGTGCGGCGCCGAAAAACGCCGGCAGATCTTTCAGTTCTTCTGGCCCGCGCTCGAAGGGGACCCCGAACTGGTGGGTGAGGATGGCGAGATCGCCACGACAGCGGCCCGGCACAATCACGCGCGTGGTGGTGCCGAGTTCGCCCACGCGGCGCGCAATCATCTCAACAGTGAGCAAGGCCGCCACCGCCACGCCTAACACGCGAATCTCGTAGGTGAAGGTGCGCGGTGCGAGTTCGGCGAGCACGCGCGTGAGGCTGCGCTCGGCGAGTCGACCAGTGATAAAGAGCAGATGCTCTACAGGGTTCGCTTGCGTCATGAGGTGCGGGAACGGCGGGATCGCAAAGGTGCGTTGCGCAGGCATGGTACGTTGATTTAACCTCCTTCGACCAGCCTCAGTAGCCGAGTCCGATGCGCGATCTCTATCCTCCTCTCGAGCCGTTTGATACGGGGTTCATTGCAGTGGATCCGCCGCACCGCGTGTATTACGAGCAAAGCGGGAATCTGCAGGGAAAACCGGTGTTATTCGTGCACGGTGGCCCCGGCGGCGGGACGGTGCCGCGCATGCGCCGCTTTTTCGATCCGGGAGCCTATCGGATCATTCTCTTTGACCAACGGGGGTGCGGACGCTCGACGCCGCATGCGTCGCTGGAACGGAACACGACGTGGGCGCTGGTGGCCGACATGGAGCGCCTGCGTCATCACCTCGGCATCGAGCGTTGGCAGCTGTTCGGGGGGTCGTGGGGCTCAACCTTGGCGCTGGCTTATGCGCAAACCCATCCGGCGCAGGTCGAGGCAATGGTATTACGCGGCATCTTCACGTTGCGCCGGTGGGAACTGGAGTGGTTTTATCAGGCGGGCGCAAGCGCAATATTCCCGGATGCCTGGGCCGCTTATGAGGCGGTGATTCCGCCGGCCGAACGCGGCGACATGATCGCCGCCTATTACCGCCGACTCATCAGTCCTGAGCGCGCGACGCAACTCGCCGCGGCGCGCGCCTGGAGTGTATGGGAAGCCGCGACCAGTCATCTTCTGGTGGATGCGGAGCAGGTGAACGCCTTTAGCGAGGATGAATTCGCGCTAGCCTTTGCGCGCATCGAGGCGCATTACTTCGTAAATCGCGGATTCTTCCATTCGGATACCGAGCTGCTGGACGGTGTGGCGAGTATTCGTCACCTGCCGGCAGTGATCGTGCAGGGTCGCTACGACGTGGTGTGTCCCATGGCAACGGCGTGGGCGCTACATGAGCGCTGGCCGGAGGCCAGGTTTGTGGTGGTGCCCGACGCCGGCCATGCGGCCTTTGAGCCCGGGATTGCGAGCGCGCTGCTCGATGCGACCGACAGCTTCAGATAAATCCGATAACAATCGTCAACTGTCGTCGGTCCGGGACCCTGAGGGGGCCTTCTTTTTCAGCGTCTTAGATTTAAAAATCTATATAAAACAAAAACCTGAAAAATCTCTTTGCAAATGCAGCCCAGCTTGATGCAGGGCGCTCCGTGAACTAGCCTTAGAGCTGACAGATGTCAATCCTTTCGCAACTTAAGGAGGGCGCATGTTCGAATTTGATCAGGATGCCGTTGACGCGCTGATACTCGACAGTGCAAAGTTCCGTCACCTATACGACAAGTACAGCACGCTCAGGGCGCAAGTCCATGATGCCAACGCTAAGCAGGTCGTAGTTGGACCCCTCGTGCTGGAGCATCTCAAGAAAGAGAAGCTGCAGCTCAAGGACCGCATGGCTGGGATGATCAAAGATTATCGTCAGGTCCATGTTTAGCCCTCAATAACTATAACTAGCAATAATGCAACGCCCGCGCCGGTTGGGCCCCTTCCCCACCGGCGTGCTTTTTTGAACCACCTTCCCCGCCAGTTTTTCGCCCGCTCACGGTGAGTTGCACGCAAGTTCATGCTGCGTGATTGCGGCGATGAATCGATCTGCTAACAATGCCCGCTCCCCTTGCTACAGGATCTGGAGCGACATGACCACGTCTTATCTTGAAACCTCCGTTACCGACGGGATTCTCTCAGTCCTCATCAATCGCCTAGCCAAACGCAATGCGTTGAGTCAGGCCGTGCTCAATGAACTGCGCACCTGTTTTACGGCGCATGCGAGCGACACTGCATTGATCGCGGCCACTATCACCGGTGCTGGCGAGCAATGTTTCGCGGCAGGCGGTGATCTCCAGGAGTTCGATACCTTGCGGGCGCGTGAGGCAACAATCGCGATGGGCCGGAATTCCACGGCCGCGCTGGCTGCGATTCGCAACTTCCCGGTGCCCGTGATTGCGCTCATGAATGGCGATGCAATTGGCGGTGGCGCCGAGCTTGCGGTGGCTTGTGATCTGCGGGTGTTCGCCGCCCATAGTCGCATCGCCTTCGTGCAAGGCACCTTGGGCATCTCGCCGGCCTGGGGCGGCGGCGCCGATCTGATCCGGCTGGTGGGCGGCGCGCGCGCGTTGCGTCTGCTGGCGCGTGCTGAATTTATCGCGGCGAGCAGCGCCTTTGAACTGGGGCTCGCGGACGCGGTAGCCCCAGCTGCGCAAACCTTTGCCGCTTATACGGCCGAATTTCTGGCGCCGATCAAGGCACGCAAACCGCAGGTGATGCGGGCCTTCAAAGCGATTGTGAGTGCCACGCGCCAGAGTCCCGAGGCCCAGCGGGTGCGCGACCTTGAAGCGGAATTGTTGGTCGCCACCTGGCTTCATCCAGATCACTGGAGTGCGCACGATGCCGTGCTCGCGCGAATTTCCGGAACCGCCGAGGGGAGCCGGCAATGAAGCTGCAACAACTGCGTTATATCTGGGAAGTCGCGCGCAATAACCTCAATGTGTCGGCGACGGCCGAGCGCCTATACACCTCGCAGCCAGGCGTGAGTAAGCAAATCCGCCTGCTCGAAGACGAGCTCGGGGTACAAATTTTTATGCGCGCGGGCAAACAATTCACCGACGTCACGCCAGCTGGCCAGCAGATCATCGGCTTGGCCGGCAAGATCATGGCTGAGGTGGATAACATCAAACACATCTCGCAGGAGCATAACGATCAGCGACGCGGCAGCGTATCCATCGCGACCACCCACACCCAGGCGCGTTACGTGTTGCCGGCCGTGATCAAGCAATTCATTCAGAAGTACCCGGAAGTTTCGCTGCACATGCACCAAGGGTCGCCGGTGCAGATTGCCGAGCTGGCCGCTTCACACGCGGTGGACTTCGCGATCGCGACCGAGGCGCTGGAACTCTTCGAGGGCTTGATCATGCTGCCTTGCTATCGTTGGAACCGCAGCATCATCGTGCCCCCGGAGCATCCATTGACGCGGCTCGAGCGCGTCACCTTGCAGGCACTGGCCGAGTACCCCCTGGTCACCTATGTGTTCGGTTTTACCGGGCGCTCGCAGTTGGATGAGGGATTTCGGCGCGAGGGGCTGGTGCCGCGCGTGGTATTTACCGCCACCGATGCAGATGTGATTAAGACCTATGTGCGGCTCGGCTTAGGGGTTGGGATCGTGGCGACCCTGGCGTTCGATGCAGTCCAGGATCAAGGGTTGGTCGCGCTCGATGCCAGCCATTTGTTTGATTACAGCGTGACGCGGATCGGCTTTAGTCGCGGCGCGTTTTTGCGCCGCTATATGTATGACTTCATCCAGCTCTTCGCGCCGCATCTCACCCGCGAAGTGGTCGATCAAGCGGCGGCCGCGCGCAACAACGAGGAAGTCGAGGCGTTGTTCGAAGGGTTTCAGTTGCCGCAACTTTGAGCTGCGCGGGGAAAAATTCAAGATTTACCACGGAGGCACGGAGAAAAGCGGACGTATCGCTGATCTTTATGGGGGATGCCGCCGCAACATCACCTTCGTCATCCCGGGCAAAGACCCGGGATCCAGGGGCGCTTCATACTCAGTATGGTTCCCGGGTCTGCGCGGCTGACGCCGCTTCGCCCGGGATGACGGGACCGAGGTTTCTTTTCTTAATTCCCTTTGTGCCTCCGTGGTCTATTCCGAATCGAGTGCCGGCGCCAACACCTCGCGGACTAACTGCAAGTAAATCGTATAGACCTGAGTCTCGTCGCCTTTGCGGACCACAAAGAACGGTGCGACTTTTACGTCGTAGCGTCGTGCGAGCTGCAGTCCCGCACTATTCGCATCGCGTTCGTCGGCAATCACCACAGTGTCGATCTGCGGCCAGTAGCCGCCCTGCTTTAAACGCTCCTCGACGTCGCGGCATTTGCGGCAAGGTTCGCCATCGGCGAGGATTTTTTTTACGAACGTGAGATGCACGGAATCCGGCTGTCGCAAGGCTAGAAGGGCGTCAGTAAATCACTGCTCAACGGTTTTTCGATATTCCTTTTTCGTTTAGGAATAGAACGAGGGGTTTGGATAGCTTCAGCGCCGTGCAGTCCGCGTGATCGCGTCGCTCGGGCGCGCTGCCTGAAAAGCGGTCGCGCAGCTGGCCGGAATATCCTCATGCATAGTCACCAGCGCGGCGAGACACGCCTCGCGGGTTATCTGCGGCTGCTTGGCGAGCGCCGCGGCCATGCGATAGAAGCGCGGGAAATCCCCCTGCAGCACGCGCAGGATCGCCAGAAAGGCGGGAACGTGCGTGTGATAGGTCTCGACGGACGCCAGCTTCGCGTTATTGAGATCCTCGGCGAGCCATGCGGCGTAGGTCTCACCATCGTGCCAGTTCCGCCTGAGCGTCGCGAACTCATGGCGTAAAGCCGCGAAAGCGCGGGCTTTCGCGGTAAGTTTGTCAGGCGCGGGCAAAGCGCTCGCATAGACCTGTTGCAGAAGCGCGCGATAGCGCAGGAGCAGCGCGATGAATTCATCCTGGTGGGCCGTGACCGGTGCCACCTTGGCGCCTAACGCGGTTTCTGCACGCCAGCGCGCGAAACCAGCGTCCGCCACT
>CAMATU010000191.1 GCA_945861225.1 Klebsiella pneumoniae | reverse complement strand
GTTTCCTGCCTGAAAAATTCGGCGTGACTAAGCGGAACTTCGGTGCCTGAATGCGCTTGTTCCCAATGCGCGAGATAGTTCGCATAGGCCGTATCGCCATTTAGAAAGCGTAGATAGGTACGGAACACGTTCCACCAGGTCGTTAGGCGCTGTGCCATCGACTGCCCTGCGGGCTGGTCAGGACTGCACGAGTGTAGAGCGGACATACGCAGTCTCGGCCAGCGGCGCACGCGCGGTGCCACGCAAGTGGTGCACACATACCCGCACCATATCGAACACCAATACCCATGCCAGCAACAGGAATAATCCTGTGAGCCCCGCGTTCAGCTGATCGTTAAAAATCAGGCGTGGTGCTTGCGTCGCGATATCGCCCGGTAGCGCGTTGGCCGCGAGCTTGGCGGCAAGATCTTCAGCGTGGGCGAAAAAGCCGATGCGGGGCGCTGGATTGAACAGCTTGTGGAGCGCAGCCGTGGTGGTGATCGTCAACAGCCACGCCAATGGCAGACCTGTAATCCAGCAATAACGCACCCGCCCAGACTTCACCAGAATGGTCGTGGTGATGCATAAGGCCATGGCGGCCAGCATTTGATTCGCGATGCCAAACAGGGGCCACATGCTGTTGATGCCGCCGAGCGGATCGAGGGTCCCCTGGTATAAGAAATAGCCCCACGCCCCCACCACCAAGGCGCTGGTCGTGAGCACACTCGGATAGCCGCTGGCGCGCCCCAGCGCCGGCATGAAATTGCCGAGGAAGTCCTGCAGAATAAAGCGCGCCACCCGGGTGCCCGCGTCGAGTGTAGTGAGAATGAACAACGCCTCGAACATGATCGCAAAGTGATACCACACGGCGAGTAGGCTCCCTCCGGAGAGCTGCGCAAAAATGCTGGCCATGCCCACCGCGAGCGAAGGAGCGCCGCCGGTGCGGGCGAACAACGTAAGCTCACCCATGTCGCGTGCCAATGCGTCCATCTGCGCGACGGTGACCGGGAATCCCCACGCACTGATGGTGGCCACGGCCTGCGCGGCTTCCGCGCCCACGATCCCGGCGGGGCTGTTGATCGCGAAGTAGACGCCAGGATCCAACACCGTGGCCGCGATCATGGCCATCACGGCCACAAACGATTCCATCAGCATGGCGCCGTAACCAATCATGCGCGCGTCCGCCTCATTAGTGAGCAGCTTCGGGGTGGTGCCGGACGAAATCAGTGCATGGAAGCCGGAAATCGCGCCACAGGCAATGGTGATGAACACAAACGGAAACAGCTTGCCGGAAAAAATCGGTCCCGTGCCATCCACGAACTGCGTGAGCGCCGGCATGCGGATCTCGGGCCGGAGCAGCAGAATGGCCACCGCCAGCGCCAGTATCGTGCCGATCTTCATGAACGTTGAGAGGTAGTCGCGCGGCGCGAGTAACAGCCACACGGGGACTGTCGCGGCGCTATAGCCATAAGCAATGATCATCAGCGCCAGGGTCGGCGCGTCATAGTCGAACCAACTGCGGAAGCTTGGCATGCCATCGATCCAACCGCCACCGACCACTGCCGCCAGCAACAAGGTGACACCGATAGCGGTGGCTTCCAGCACCTGGCCGGGACGCAGCATGCGCATATAAAGCCCCATGAAGAGCGCAATGGGAATGGTCGCCGCGACTGTGAAGGTGGCCCACGGACTGTGTTTCATCGCGTTCACCACCACCAAGCCGAGGACCGCAATCAGGATCAAACTGATTAGCACCACCCCGAGCATGGCCGCGAAGCCCCCCAGCGGGCCAAGTTCATCGCGCGCCATTTGTCCGAGCGAGCGACCATTGCGGCGCAGGGAACAGAACAGCACCACGAAATCCTGCACACAGCCGCCGAGCACGCCCCCCAACAGAATCCATAAAGTACCCGGGAGATAGCCGAATTGAGCCGCCAAGGTCGGCCCAATGAGCGGGCCGGGTCCGGCGATAGCGGCGAAATGATGACCAAAAACCACCCAGCGATTGGTCGGCACGAAATCCCGCCCGTCGTTTAAGCGCTCAGCTGGCGTCGCGCGGGTTGCATCAAGCAGCAGAATTTTGGTGGCGATGAACAGGCTGTAGAAGCGATAGCCGATGGCATAGACACAGGCGGCGGCGATTACGAACCAGAAACTGTTGATGGATTCGCCGCGATTGAGCGCAATGGCGCCGAGTGCGCTGGCGCCGAGGCAGGAGATCGCCAGCCACAACAGGATTGATTGCCAGCTTGTGCGCGGCGCGCGGACAGCATTATGAAAGGGCATGACGATTAATCCTCGCGCGAAGTCCAAATCTTCGCTGTGGCGGCACCAGCGAGCGGCCGTACAGCAGGCAATATTCTAGCATCGCGGGTCAGTGGCACCTGTCCGTCGCGCAAGGGATTGCGCCGGCTAGCTCCCGCCACGTTGCCTGTCAACCCATTCAAGGGCACCTCTATAAATTCGCTGAAGGCGCGCTGGCGGCGTTGCAACCGAGCTCAAAATACTCATTTACGTTATGTAAACTCCGCTTTTTCGCGCGCTTGCGCCTTGCCATCATCGCCTTGCTCGAATTTATAGCGGTGCCCTCCACTGCGATCACGTTAAACTGCGCGGCAAGTCGCTGGCGCTCGTTGAGCAACCCCCCTCGGTTCTGGTAGTTTCGATCTCGCGTCCCGGCGCTGACGAACGCCCACTGACAGCGTGCGCGGCGACTCGGCAACTCTCACGAACTCCAACCTAAGGCCTTGCATGACTCGTTTCGTATTCACCACCGGCGGCGTGGTTTCCTCGCTTGGGAAAGGCATTGCCTCTGCGTCATTGGGCGCGATCCTCGAGGCGCGGGGTTTAAATATCGCAATGGTGAAATTGGATCCCTACATCAATGTCGATCCCGGCACGATGAGTCCTTTCCAGCATGGTGAAGTGTTCGTGACCGAAGATGGCGCTGAGACCGATCTCGATCTCGGCCATTACGAGCGCTTCGTGCGCTGCCGCACCAGTGCCAAAAGCAATACCACCACTGGGCGAATTTATGAGAGCGTGATTCGCAAAGAGCGCCACGGTGAATACTTAGGTGCCACCGTACAGGTGATCCCGCATATCACCGATGAAATCAAAGCCTGCATCCGGCAAGGGGCCGGGGACGCGGAAATCGCGATGGTGGAAATTGGCGGCACGGTCGGGGATATCGAGTCACTGCCGTTTCTGGAAGCGATCCGTCAGATGCGGGTTGAGCTGGGCGCGAAAAACACCCTGTTTATTCATCTCACATTGGTGCCCTACATCGGTTCGGCGGGTGAGATGAAAACCAAGCCAACGCAGCACTCAGTCAAGGAGCTGCGTTCGATCGGCATTCAACCGGATATTCTGCTGTGCCGTGCCGATCGGCCGTTGCCGGAATCCGAGCGACGCAAAATTGCGTTGTTCACCAATGTAGAGGAGCGCGCGGTCATTTCCGCGATTGATGCCGATTCGATCTACAAAATCCCGATGATGTTGCACGCCGAAGGGCTCGACGACATCGTGCTCGAAAAGCTCGGGATTCAAGCGCCCCCGGCGGATCTGAAAGAGTGGCGCGCAGTGGTCGAAGCCCAGGCCAATCCCACCGCTGAAGTGAACATTGCGATGGTCGGGAAGTACGTGTATCTGACGGAGTCCTATAAGTCACTTTCTGAAGCACTCATCCATGCCGGCATCCACACCCACACCCGAGTCAACATCCGCTATGTGGACGCTGAGCTCATTGAACGCGAAGGTCCCGGCAGCCTCGCACAGATGGATGCGGTGCTGGTGGCGCCCGGATTTGGCGAGCGCGGCATCGAAGGCAAGATAACTGCGGCGCAGTACGCACGCGAGCAGCGCGTGCCCTATCTTGGGATCTGTTTGGGCATGCAGGTCGCGGTGATCGACATCGCGCGGCACTGCGCAAATTTGCGTGAGGCGCACAGCACTGAATTCAGCAAGACCACCCGCCAGCCGGTGATTGCGTTGATTACCGAATGGATGGCGGCGGATGGCTCAGTGCAACGGCGCGGGGATGGCGCAGAAAAGGGCGGCACCATGCGCCTCGGTGGACAGCAGTGCAAGCTGGCGCCGGACAGCGTGGTGGCACGTGCCTACGACACCGAAACCATTGTCGAGCGCCATCGGCATCGTTACGAATTCAACAACACCTACATGATGGAATTGGAAGCAGCGGGAATGCGGATCGCGGGCCGTTCCATGGATGGCAATCTGGTCGAGATCATCGAGATCCCCAGTCACCCCTGGTTTGTGGGATGTCAGTTCCACCCGGAATTTACGTCTACGCCACGCGATGGCCATCCGCTGTTCACGTCCTTCGTGCGCGCTGCGCTCGCCCAGCAGCAGCGCACCAAGACTGCGGGTCACCATGCAGCTGGGTGATTTCGAAGTCGGTGGTGAGCGTCCGTTCTTTTTGATCGCCGGGCCCTGCGTGATCGAATCGGAAGCGCTGTGCGTGGAAGTGGCAGGCGCGCTCAAAGAAATGACGCAGGAACTTGCGATTCCGTTCATTTTTAAATCTTCGTTCGACAAGGCTAATCGTACCTCGCACGAAAGCTTTCGTGGGCCGGGCCTCGAACGCGGCCTCAAAATTCTCGAGAAAATCAAACAGCAGATTCAAGTGCCGGTGCTCACCGATGTGCACGAAGATTCCCCACTGGCGGAAATCGCGGCCGTCGTCGATGTGCTGCAAACACCAGCGTTTCTGTGTCGCCAGACCAATTTCATCCAGGCTGTGGCCCGGCAGGGCAAGCCGGTCAATATCAAAAAAGCGCAGTTCCTCGCGCCGTGGGATATGCAACATGTAGTCGCCAAAGCGCGGGCGGAAGGCAATCAGGCAATCATGGTCTGTGAGCGCGGTGCTTCCTTTGGCTACAACTACCTGGTGTCAGATATGCGTTCGCTGGTGGTCATGCGGGAAACCGGCGCGCCGGTGGTTTTTGATGCCACCCATTCGGTGCAGATGCCTGGCGGCCAGGGCGCGAGTTCGGGGGGGCAACGCGAGTTCGTGCCCGCCTTGGCGCGCGCAGCTGCCGCGGTAGGTGTGGCTGGCATTTTCATGGAAACCCATCCCGCGCCCGAGCATGCACTCAGCGACGGGCCGAACGCCTGGCCACTGTCCCGCATGCGCGAACTGCTACTCACCTTGAAAGCCATAGATGCCACCGTGAAGCAGGCAGGGGTGATGCGCGGGTGAACCCGGCACGAGTCGTCAATAGCCGCAAACGATAAGGTTGACTCGCGAGGGTTAGCCACCGAGCGCTCAAGGAGTTCCAATGTCCGAGATTCAGAAAATCCAAGC
This sequence comes from Klebsiella pneumoniae, assembly GCA_945861225.1. GTDB lineage: Bacteria > Pseudomonadota > Gammaproteobacteria > CAIKBL01. The sequence continues at coordinate 3,369 of CAMATU010000191.1, read as the reverse complement.
ACTTGAAGTGATGGATTCACGCGGCAATCCTACGGTGCGCGCCGAAGTGTGGACCGCCAGTGGCGCACGGGGTTCGGCACAAGTCCCCTCTGGCGCTTCCACCGGAGAGCGTGAGGCGCTGGAACTGCGGGATGGTGATAAAGGTCGCTACCTGGGTAAGGGGGTGCTGCAGGCTGTGCGCCATGTGAATGAATTGATAGCGCCCGCCATGCGAGGGCGTGAAGTCAGTGATCAAGCAGGCCTTGATCGCGCAATGATCGAACTCGATGGAACGGAGAATAAAGCGCACCTGGGGGCGAATGCGACGCTCGCCGTCTCCATGGCCGCTGCGCACGCCGCCGCCACTGAAGCGAAGCTTCCGCTCTACGCGTATTTCCAGGCAGCCGAGCGCTACACCATGCCCGTGCCCATGATGAATATCATCAATGGCGGCGCGCACGCGAGTAATAACGTCGATTTCCAGGAGTTCATGATTCTGCCAGTGGGGGCGCCGAATTTTGCAGAAGCCCTGCGCTACGGCGCCGAGATTTTCCATGCGCTGAAATCCGTTCTCGCGCAACAAGGGGCGAGCACGGCAGTGGGTGACGAAGGCGGGTTCGCCCCGGATCTCCCGTCGAACCAGGCGGCGCTTGATTTGATTGCGGATGCGGTCAAGCGTGCCGGCTTCAACTTGGGGCAGGACATCCTGTTGGGCCTGGATGTCGCGAGCTCCGAATTCTATGTGGACGGCAGCTATCACCTCGCCTCCGAGAAACGTCGCTTATCCAGCCAGCAGATGGCGGATCTGCTGGCCAGCTGGTCGCGCGAGTATCCCATCATCACCATTGAAGACGGCATGGATCAAAACGACTGGGAAGGCTGGCGAATTTTGACCGAGGCGATCGGCAAGCAGGTGCAATTGGTCGGCGATGATTTATTCGTAACCAACACCGCCACATTACAACGTGGCATCGACAACCACATCGCCAACTCGATTCTGATTAAGGTCAATCAAATCGGCACCCTCACTGAAACCTTCAACGCAATCGACCTCGCACGCCGCGCAAATTACACGGCGGTGGTGTCCCATCGCTCAGGTGAAACCGAAGACACCACCATTGCGGACATCGCAGTCGGCAAGAGCACGGGGCAGATTAAAACGGGTTCGTTGTCGCGCTCTGATCGCATCGCGAAATACAATCGGCTGCTCGTGATCGAACATGAATTGGGCGCGCGCGCGAGCTATCCGGGGCGCGGTGCGTTCTACAATCTGCAATAGATGCTGCGCATTTTTGCGGGGTCCTTGTGCGTCTTACTGCTCGCGCTGCAGCTGACGTGGTGGTTTGGCAAGGGCGGTCTGCGCGACGTCGGCAAGCTCGAGCACCAAATTCAGGTGCAGGAAAAGGAACTGGAAGTGTTGCGCAGTCGCAATGGCAAACTTGCCGCCGAAGTGGTGGATCTAAAGCAAGGTCTCGAGGCCGTGGAGGAAATTGCGCGCAGTGAAATGGGCATGGTGAAGGAGGGGGAAATCTTTTATCAGTTGATCGAATCGGCAGCCGGCGCCGCGGACCATGAGGCAGTGCCCGCGCCAGCCGGGGCCGAGACAACCCCAGCCTCGCCATGACCAACGTCCAGATGCCCCGTTGCTGGGCCGTGATTCCCGCCGCTGGCAAAGGCGCGCGCATGGGGGCCGAGCTCCCCAAGCAATACCTTCCGCTGCTCGGCCAGACCATTCTCGAACACACGCTCCTACGCTTCACGCAACATCCCAGGATTTCAGGCGTGGTGGTTGCCGTGGCGAGAGATGATGAGCACTGGCCGCTGCTTAAACTTAAACTACCGCCGGTAATGGTCGCGCCGGGCGGCACTGAGCGCTGCCAATCTGTGCTGAATGCATTGCACACGCTGAGTGCGGACGCGGCGCCGGAAGACTGGGTGCTGGTGCACGATGCGGCACGGCCCTGTGTGCATGCGGACGATATCACGCGCCTAATCGACCAACTTGGCCAGCTCGGAGACAATCCCTGCGGCGGAATTCTCGGCATCGCAGTTCGCGACACCCTTAAGCGCTGCAGCCCGGAGGGAGTAATCGAAGACACCGTTGATCGCACTCGCCTGTGGCATGCGTTGACGCCGCAGATGTTTCGCTACGCGGCGCTGCGACAGGCGCTGGAGGCGGCGCTGGCGCAAGGCATTCTGGTCACCGATGAGGCGCAGGCGATAGAGCTCAGTGGCGGCGCCGTGCGCATAGTCGAAGGACGCAGCGACAATCTCAAAATTACCCGCCCGGAAGATCTCGCGCTCGCCGCGCTTTTCCTGCGCGCGCAACAACAGGTTAATCACTAAATGCGAATTGGTCAGGGCTTTGATGCCCATAAATTTCGGGACGGCGATCGAGTGGTGCTGGGCGGCGTCACCATTCCGTTCGAACGCAGTCTGGCGGCGCATTCCGACGGTGACGTGCTGCTCCATGCGATTTGTGATGCGCTCCTCGGGGCTGCCGCGCTCGGCGATATCGGTCGACATTTTCCCGATTCACAATCGGAATACCGGGGGATCGACAGCCGAATTCTGCTGCGCCGCGTGGCAGAATTGATCCGCGAAGCGGGATTCCTGATCGCCAACGTGGACGCCACGCTCATCTGCGAACGCCCACGGGTATCGGCGCATGTGGAGTTGATGCGCGAGTACATTGCCGCAGACTTGGCGGTGACGGTCGCCCAGATCAACATCAAAGGCACCACCACCGAAAAGATGGGATTCACCGGCCGCGAAGAAGGCATCGCGGCATCAGCCGTCGCCCTTTTAGAAATTGCCGCGTCCTCAGTAACCCGGAGTTAACACAACATGTCACCTTCGCCATCGTCGGATCTCGAAGCGCTGTGGGCCGCGCATGTGAAATACGAATTTGAGACTTCGAACACCGAAGATACCCTGGCGACGATGGTGGACGATGCGTACGTCAATCACATCCCCGTGATGACCGGCGGTGTCGGCAAGGCAGAGCTCCGCGAGTTCTACGCCAAACACTTCATTCCCCAAATGCCGCCGGATACCGAAATGGTGCCGATCTCGCGCACCGTCGGCCATGATCGTCTGGTGGATGAGATGGTCTTCAAGTTCACGCACACCATCACGATGGACTGGATGCTGCCCGGCGTCGCCCCCACCGGGCGCCAAGTGGAAGTCGCCCTCGTCGCCATCGTCCATTTTCGCGACGGTAAATTGGCCTACGAACACATTTAGGGCCCGTGACAAAACAAATCGATCAGATCCAGCGTGCGTCATAGCGAGTGTGGCTCTATGGTGTAGTTCCACTCGCCGTGAAATTTGTGTGGCCGTATCCTGACTGTATCCATTTCCACGTCGGTTACCTTACGCCCTTTGTCG
>CAMATU010000190.1 GCA_945861225.1 Klebsiella pneumoniae | reverse complement strand
GTACCGTTCATTCGGCCATAAATGCTCCACTGAACCGTCCCGAGGTTGGCGCTATTCCCATTGAGCCAGGTGCTCAATGTCGTGAGCGCAGTGGGGTCGCTGGTGGCGAGCGAACGCGAGGCGGTCGGGGTGGTCTTGAAGTGAGTGGTGGTCTCACCCAGGTTGATCACGATCGAGCTTGGCGCATCAGTGTTGCCATTGAAAGCAGAGAAGAACAGGCCCTCGGCACCGATTGTAGCGGCCGCTGCGGACCCGCCGGCAGCCAGCGCAACCGCGGCGACCAGGGTCTTCAGTTTAAAATTTCTCATCTTCTAGAACTCCTTATGAAGTCAGCAAAAATATCTAATTCAGGGAATCTCAGCACTAAAACGCCTGTGGCAGTTCTAGCCGGTCCGGGGACACGTCCATCGCTTGTGTGCCCGACGAGGCTAATGATGGCGCTCCAGGATTTCAGGCGTTTGACGATTTGATTAAGTTTTGATGAACCGAGTCTGGAGGCCTGTTGTTACGTCAAGATGACGGTTGCGTTAAAACGTCTTCAAATTTCGGGACTATTACCGCTTCCGGGGTTCTGTCGCGACCAGGTTCCGTTGCAGCAGGAACGTTGGGTTGAGACTTGACGCGTTGCAGAATTTCTTCCAGCGCTTCGAGTGGTAGCGCACCCGCAAACGGTTCGTGCTGCATTAGGAAAGCGGGGGTGCCACTTATCTTTAACTTGGACGCGAGGGCGAGATCGCGTCGGAGCGAAATTTCCGCCGCATCGCTGCGCCTGTCGGCATTGAATTTCTTGAGATCGAGCCGGAGCGCGGTGGCGATCGCGCCATAGGTCTTCTCACTAAGATTCTGTTGTTGTGCGAAAAGCGCATCGTGATATTCCCAGAATTTCCCCTGCCGGCCTGCGGCCCAGGCTGCACGCGCTGCGCGTTCTGCCTCAGGGTGCATCTCCGTCAGCGGCAGGTGCTTGTAGATCAGGGTGACTTCATCACGATGTTTCTCGACGAATTTTCGAAGCGTATCTGCGGCGCGGCCGCAGTAGGGGCATTGGAAGTCAGACAACTCAAACAGGAGCACTTTACGCGCCGGGTTGCCCAGGGTCGGTGAATCCCCGATCAGGGCGGGTAGGTCGAGCTGCGCGATTTGCGCGCGGAGTGCGTCGTCGGCTGCTTTCTGCTGGGCAGCCGCCTGCTCTTGTTGATATTGAGTCAGCGTTTCTACAATAAGTTGCGGATTCTCGCGGATAACCTTCAATACTTGGCTCTGGATCAGGTTCACGTCGAGCGGAGGGGGTGCGAGTGGTGCTTGCGTACAAGCGCCAACGAACAGACAAAGGATTGCTACCAGCAACGTACGCGGATTATCAATACAAGTCTTTAGGCGGCAAGCAGCTGCGGCGATGAACATGGAACGGCGCCAATGGCAAAACAGCCCCGCAGACTAGGCGCCGAATATTACAGAATTACGACCATTCGTTCGGGATAAGCACCTCCCCGGGGGCTGAAGGCAAATCTATCACTGTGTTTCCCGCTGCCACCACCCATCCAGACTGCGGTCACCATCACGCTTGGCAATATTCTCCCGTGCTATTTTCGGTCCTGTCACTATTGAAGTCGCCTGAATTACGCCTCAGCGAGGAACCCATGGACCAGCAGCGCAAATCGCTTACACGTCTGAATTTTCAGGAGGCGCTCACTGCGAAACATGAGCGTCGCGGCCATCTGCGAACCGGGCGCAAGGAAAGCCTGTTCCTGCAGCTCAGTGCGACCTTTTCGGGTGAACAGGATCGACGCACGTTGAAGTGCGCGTCGGCCGATTTATCGCGCGGCGGCTTAAGGCTCACCGTGACTGAGGAATTGCCGATTGGCGCGCTGCTTGAGATTTGGATCAAGTTGACGAGTGCACGCCGCAACTACTATCTGGTGGGGGATGTTCGCTGGTGCGTCCCTGCGCATGATGAATACGAAATCGGGGTTGTCGTTAAGGATGCGCCCGCCACGGACATCAAGAGTTGGCGTCGGCTCTGTTTTGTGTGAGGCGTGCTGAATCGCCGTTGCGAGGAACGCATCGACGACACTAGCTGCCATGCATTGCCGTGGCACGCAAGAACCCTTCATCTGCGCAGGGCCTAAGGTAGCCGATCCCTATACAATCCCGCCGTGCGTGCCATTGTTTTCTTACTCAGCTTCGCCGGCTTCGTCGCCGTCGCAGTCATGCGTGTGGTCGATCCACTGCTGCCAGTAATTGCCGCTGAATTTGATATTTCGTTGGGCCGTGCGGGGCTCATCATCACCGCCTACTCACTGCCGTATGGCCTGTGCGTGCTCGGCTACGGACCGTTGGGCGATCGCTACGGCAAACTTCACGTGATTATTCTCGCGATGGCGGTCTCGGCGGGCTGCATCTTTATGTGCGGTTTCGCCACTGATCTACCGAGTTTGATTGGCTGGCGTTTCTTATCTGGTATGAGTTGCGCGGCGACCGTGCCGCTTTCGCTGGCCTTTATTAGCGACAATTTCCCGCTCGGCGAACGCCAGCGGGCAATCGCGCGCTACATGAGCGGGGTGATTCTGGGGCAGATAGTCGGCGCGGGACTGAGTGGGATATTTGCCGACTATGTGGGTTGGCGCAGTATCTTCCTGGTGTATGGCGTACTTACGGCACTAGCCACCTTATTGGTGTGGTTGGGCGCGCGGCATCTCGTGCTGCCGGTGCAAGCTGCAAGCGGCTTACGTGGCGCGCTGGTGCGTTATCGTGCAGCGTTCAAGCGAAAGGCAAGTCGCGAAGTGATGCTGGCGGTTTTTATTGAAGGCATGCTGCTCTTTGGCAGCACTGCCTTTATAGGCGCCATGCTGCACAATCAATATCACTTGCAACTGACCGGGGTCGGCATGTTGCTGGTGTGTGTGGGCGTCGGCAGTCTGGCCTATACGGGCGCAGTGAGTTGGTTGGTGCGCGTGCTCGGGCAGCGCGGCATGATCGCGCTCGGCGGCACCCTGATGGCCTGCTGTTTCGCGCTCCTCGGACATTCGCAGCAATGGCAGTTAGCGGCACCGCTGCTCGTGGTGCTTGGCTTTGCGATTTATCTGATGCACAACACGCTGCAGACCTTAGGCACGGAACTCGCGCTAGACGCGCGTGGCACGTCGGTATCGTTAATGGTGTTCCTGTTGTTTTCCGGTCAGGCACTTGGTGCATTCGGTCTTGGCCACGCCATCGATCACTTCGGGTATGCCGCAAGCTACACAGTGATTGCGCTCGCGCTAGGGCTGCTGGGTTGGTGGCTGCAGGGCACGCGCGCGCTGGCGGCTGGTCTACACGCTAAAGCTTAAGCCAGCGCCGGGGATCGCTGGGCGCGGTCGCGGCCAACAACACCTCGGGTTGTTGATGATAAGCGGCCTTCGTACGCTGTTCGTCCGTGGTTGGGACGGGCCCGATGTAACTGCCCAAGTCGCGACTGAAGGCCAAAGTGGCCAGGCCATAATTCAGGCGTTCGCGTTCCCATTCAACCAATGCACCCCGCGAGTCGCTCGCGCTAAGCGCAGTGGCGAGCGTGGTGGCATCTTCCGTTGCCTTGGAAACGCCGAGCCCAATGTGCGGGCGTGCGGTGATCGCAGCATCGCCGATCAGGCACACCCGGTCGTAGACCAATCGCGCACAGCCGAGATCCATGATCCCTTGCAGGAAGGGCTGCGGAGTCGCCGCGATCACTGCCTGGCATTGCGGTGCCAATTGCGTGCGGGCCTCTTCACGCATGGCCGCCACCAGTTCCTGCCGAATGAGCGGGTGAGGAATCCCGTGTTCGTGATAAGTCCCCGCCGCGTCAGTGAGATGGTCACGCAGTTTCGCAGCGTCAGCCGTGCGGTACCAACCCCAGTTGTACCAGCGCTTACCGGGGGTGAGGTCGTCGTCCGGTCCCGCGACCAAATAGCCAAGCCAATGGCCGCCGGGGGCGAGACACAGCGTCATGCGGTAGGCGATTTCTTCGAGCGTGGCTGCAGGCACGGAGCTTTCTTCGATCAACCCGCGCCAGCCAAAATAACCGCAATAATTCACCGCCACTTCCGGCGCGACTTGTTGGCGTACCGTGGAGCGCGTGCCATCGGCACCGATCAACCAATCGGCATCGACGGTAGTCCCGTCCTGAAAGCATGCGGTGACGTGTTGCGGATGTTGCTGGAGAGAAGTGAGACTAAACCCATTGTGGTAGCAGGTCTCGGGGATCTGTTCGTGCAGAAAGCGGTACATCAAACCCCACGAGGTCATGATCTGCGGCATATCGAGTTTACCGACAACTTCCCCTGTAGGCGCGAGCAGCAGGCGACCGCGCGAGCGCACGCCCATTTCGTCCCGCAGGTGAACACCGGCGCCACGCAGCGCGCGATAGAGTTCGTCATGCGTCGCGATCCCTGCGCCCCGACTGGCGAGCTCATCACTCGCGCGCTCGTAGATCGCGACTTCCACGCCACGGTGGTGGAGTGCCACGCCAGCACTCAGCCCAGCCATCGATCCGCCAATGATTGCGACTTTAGTCATACAGGAATTTTAATCCGAGCGATAACCGACAGCGCAGACCACACCAGGCGGCGTTAGCGAGTAGCCTCGCCGCGATCCTGCACGAAATAGATGATCACGGGATCGTGAATCCCTTTAAGACTGGCCGGCCCGATTTCGCTGACTTCGGTGGGCAAGGTGGACGCTTCCTTGTCAGTGATCTCCTTCAATAGAGCCTTCGAACATAAAATCCGATCCATGTGCGGAAACTCGATCAGCGGCGCCGCGAAAGTCTCGCGCTGCGCGCCTTCAATGCGGAAGGTGATGTTCACGTCGTTGCCATGAATATCCTGCCCACCGGTGGAAATTCCCCAGGTATCGCCATGATGTAGCGCAATCCGATAGTGGATTGGGGGATTGTCCGTGCGGCTATTGCGGTGTTTAACCCTGGCGACGAGTTCGAGCGCCGCGGTGACCGCCTTGGAGGCCGATACGAAAGTCGCGAGGAAGCCATCGCCGGTGCCCTTGAAAAAGCGCACCCCGTATTCGGTAAGGACGGGTTCAGCGAGTTGCTGCAGACGCGATTTAAGGTGATGGGCCATGTGATCGTTCTGATTCGCGATCTTGGAGGACTCGCAGAGATCGAACACCATGATGGTTTCGGCACGTTTTACCAGATGACCGGCAGGAATGATGACCGACTTGTCCCAGTCCTCATCAGCCTGGAATTCGATCTTTAAGGCCCAATCGGCGAGGCGAATGGTGGCGGGGAGGGTGATCTCGGTCTTTGTTTCGATCCGTTTCCATTCTTCGTCGAGCTTCAGAAAGCTGCCGTTACGGCTGCTGTCCTCGGCAAAGTAGCGTTCGCCGTCCTTGGTCAAGGTGAGATGAATGCGCGAAACCTGGTTATGTTTCAGCACCATCTCCGCTTCCGAGTGGCGGCCAATCCTCACCGTCGCTTGGGTAAACGAGCGGTTGATTTGGCCCCCTCGTTCGAGGTCCGTCAGGCGAATTTCCCAGCCCATAATTCGGCGGATTCCGGTCTTTGATTAAGCGTTGCGACGAGCCCCATTACTATAGGACGCGACGTTAGGAATGTGAATCGTTCGGACAAATCTAGCAACAGATCATTAAGCGGTTCGTGCGCGACCCGGACACGCAGCGTATTCCGGGTCGCTGGCCTCTTGCTTAATGCACAATCACGCCGCGCGCGTTCTTGCCCTGTTCCATATCGGCAAATGCCTGCGGTGCATCATCCAGACTGTAAGTCTTGGTGATCAGCCGGTCGAGATCCAGCCGGCCGGCCCGGTAGAGGCTCAGGTAGAGCGGGAAGTCCACCTTGAAGTTAGCGCTGCCATACATGCAACCTTTAATGGTTTTTGCGGTAAAGGGCAGAATCGCTGAGTTGACCGAGAAGCGGTCGTTCAAACTGCCCACGCCCACCAGCACCGCCGTGCCGTTTTTACGCGTGGCCTTGATGCATTGTTCAATGACCTTGCTGTTGCCGACCACATCAAATGCGTAATCCACGCCAATACCGTTGGTCAGGGCACTCACTTGCTTGACCATGTCAGCGCCTGGATCTATTACATGCGTGGCACCAAATTCTTTGGCCATCTGCATTTTCTCAACGGAAAGATCGCAGGCGATGATCTGAACCGCTCCGGCAATGCGCGCACCCTGAATGACATTGAGGCCAACGCCGCCACAGCCGAACACCGCGACCGTCGAGCCCGGCTGAACATTCGCAGTGCGAATGGCAGCGCCCACCCCAGTCGTGACGCCACAGCCGACCAGCGCGGCCACTTTGAAATCGTAGGATTTGTCGATAGTCACCACGCACGAGGCTGGCACTACCGCGTACTCCGCCATGATGCCCACAAACGACATTACAAACAGGCGCTGACCGTTCTTCGACACCCGCGAGGTGCCATCGAACTGATTGCCATCCTGTTTCGCCCCAGAGCACAGGTAGGGTTCTTGGTGGAGGCAATAGAAACAATCCCCGCAGTTGGGGATGAAAGAGATCACCACGTGATCACCTGGCTTCACATTGGTAACGCCTTCCCCGACCTGCTCGATGATTCCGGCTCCTTCATGCCCCAGGACCACCGGATAGGGGCTTGGAATCGTGCCGTTAATCACGGAAAGATCAGAATGGCACACGCCGGTGGCCTTCATTTTGACCAGCACTTCGCCCATCTTCGGCGGATCGAGATCGACCGTGGTCACTGAATATTCGTTCTGCTTTTGTACGACAACGGCCTTCATGAGGCGCTTCCTCCTACGTTAGGGACTGTGGATAAGGGACCAGAGCCCGGTGGGTCCCCGACGAATGTTACGGGGCGAGAATAACACGGGTCGCGGGCACTGCGTTTGAAGCGGCAGGTTTCCGGTCTTCGCCCGGAGCGACTGGGCCCCGACCTAAGGGATGGGAGTCGCGAGGACGGAGACCGGAAACCTCCCGCGCACCCCCAGCGGAATAGTGACTCCGTGCGCTTTCGCCCTATTTAAACGTGTAGGACAAAAACAGTTCCAGCACCAGTTGCGCATCCTCCCCAAAAATATCGCGGGCCGCACGGTTCGGCGTGGCCCACGCAATCCCCGCGAGTCCGTACAGCCGCTCAGTGGGGTAGAACTCTAATTCCACATTAACCTCGTCAGACCAGTTGGTGCTGGTGGTCGGCAGGCCAAAATATTGCGGCGTGTCCAGTTCGTGGTGATAGAGCATCGCCATCACTGCGTACTGCGCGCTTGGGTAAGCCTTTACCTTCAGCATGTGAGTGATCTGATTCTGATTGAAGAGAAAAAACTCGCCGTTGATCTCGCCCTGATACCAAGTATCCCAGTCGCGCTTGCCGAAGGTGAAAAACAGACCCCGATACTCCTCGTTATCCGGGGTTGCCGAGTCATCGCCGGAATAATGCGAGTAGCGATAATAGAGGCGCGGCGTCCAGCGTGAGTTTTGAAATTGATAACTCGGTTCGACATACCAAGCCGCCGCATCGTTGGCGATTCCGGTGAGGTCCGACTTACCCGCCTCATTCACATACTCGCCATGAAATCTGAAGCCGGTCCATTCTGGTAAATGCAGATCGCCACCGCGAATGCCCCACACCTGCATGCCCTCAAGGCCGGCCTGATCGTCGGCGATGATCTCAAACGCCATCACGCTCAGCTTGCCCCACGGCACAGTCTGCGAATTTTCGAGATTGAAGCCGACCACACGGCTGTCGCCGAGATCTTTATCAGTCCGCAGCCAGAATACATCGGCGCGGATCGGCGAGGTATTCAGTTTAAGCACTGCCGTATTGCGCCAGGATTCGAACGCGCCGATCCAGTACTGACCGTTATCATGCCCTTGATTGAAATTACCATCGCCCACCACCAGGCCATCGCCAAGCGTGAATGGTTGACCGCCGTAGGAGAGATCGAGCACACCGCGTTGCCAACCGATATAGGCCGCATCGGTATCGATCACGCGATCACCAGACCGCGCGAACTGACCAGAGAGTTCGCCATCGAGGGTGGTAGTCGCTGCGACGACCGACAAACCGCCGTAGAACTTCGACTCGCCCAGCGTGTAATCGGTTTTAAGGAACGGCTTTAGCGAGACCTGTAGATCGGTGCGCTCGGTTTCGCCTGTCGAATTATTCAGCGCCCCGAAGCCGCTCAATGCGCCGAGACCGAAGTTGATGTCGTAGCCGCGCCGCAGCCCGAGCCGTGCGTTGAACGTTGCCTCGGCGTGCCAGCCGTCCTGATTGATCAGCTCGTAAGCGAGACTGCGCTGCGCCACCGTCCCGAATACTGCCAGCGCGCACAGCAGGTGCGGCAGCCAACGAGCATTCGGGTGTCGAGCCATGCGTAATCTCTTAGGCGCGGCTATGCTGGCTATCAAAATACGCGATCCATTCCGCCCAGCGCGCACCATCCGAAGGGAATTTTGGATGATCGAAGCGTGCGATCAGAAACTCGCCGCCGGCGTTTCGAAAGATCACCGCTTCGACCAGCGTGAGCTGCTCGCGATAGGCTGCACGGTGGGCCTCGGGCACCTGCTTTTCCGGCTCCGCAGACCACAGACCCACCGCGCGCAACTCGCTGAGCGCGGTGGCGAGATGTAGTCCTGAGTCAGCGTCCAAAGGTTCGCCGATGTACAGGCTGCCGTTCCGTTTGTCGGCGGCGTCAAAGGTCAGCACGTGGCGATCGATGATGTGTTCTTTGGTCAGAGTAGGGCCGGTC
>CAMATU010000189.1 GCA_945861225.1 Klebsiella pneumoniae | reverse complement strand
TTTCGTTGGAAATTGGGCACGCAATTTGCCCTAGTCGCAGCGTTGTTTATCTTCGTTGCAAAACTATTCTTTGATTCTGAAAGCCTTGTGTTTCGAGAGTTTGCGGAAGACTGCGGAGCGGTGCCCCGATGTCACCTCGGTCGCTTCTCCAAAACCGCCCCCTGCGCCAACTAACCGCTCTTCTTCGGCGCCACTAACACTCACGGGGCAGCGACCGACCGACTGTTTTGTTGATAGGGGTTATCGTGGTCACGACGAGACCGCTACGACGGTGGTGATTGCGGGCCAGCGACGCGGCATGACGCCGCGTTTGAAGCGGCTGTTGAAACGCTGTAATGCGATTGAGCCCGTGATAGGTCATCTGAAGAATGACGGACGCCTCGACCGCAATTATTTGAAGGGTGTTGCCGGCGATGCGATGAACGCGTTGTTGGTGGGCGCTGGCCACAACCTGCGCCTCATCCTCCGGAAGCTACGGCTTCTTTTTGGCTCCAGGGTCGAGGCCGTCTTTGATCGCCTAAATCCCTTGGCAGCGATGGTGCCGGAATATGCCGCCCAAAAGTGACTTTTTCAGGGACGACTAAGTAATCGAATGCCCCAGGAAATCATCGAAGCCCGAGACGTCGGCCGAATCCAATGTCAGAAAACTGTTCTCAAAGTCCCGCACCAGCAGTCCTTGACGTTCGAGTGCGCGGCCAACGCGCTTACTGATGAGGTGAACCAACTTCTCAAGTGCCGCCACGGTGGGCGGCGGTACCCGGCGAAAGATCAACCGCTCGCCCGTTGTCACATACACGCCGTCGAGGAATAAAACGTGAAAATGAATATTGAGGTTGAGGGCACTCCCGAAACGTTGGATCAACGTCACCGCGCCAGTCTGCGCTGTGGGCCTCTTGGCTGGGATCTTGATCCCATTGTGCGGCAAAGCGCGCAAAGTCGATGGCGGCTATCGCCTGAGCGGGCGGTGGCCGTTTGTCAGTGGGGTCGATGGCTGTGATTGGTGCATCTTATCGGGCATGGTCGAGAACCCGCACGGGGACGACGAAGAACGCTATTTCATGATGCAGCACGGTACCTTCGAGATCATCGACACCTGGTATGCGATGGGGCTTAAGGGCTCGGGTAGTCATGACATCGCGGTCAAGGACGTGTTCATCCCGGACTACATGACGCTACCGATCGACCACCTAAAAGGTGGGCCATCCCCGGGCAACCGGGTGAACACCGCCCCGATGTATCAGCTGCCAAGTTATATGCAATTCGGTATCTACATCACCAGCGCCACGCTCGGTATCGCGACCGGTTTGCTCGCGCATTACGAAGAGTTTATCGCCGGCCATAAAGCACTGATGTCGGGCAAGGTTACGCGTAACGAAGTGACGCAACACTTAAAGGTCGCCGAAGCGGCGGTAGGCCTTGCCACCGCCCGTGCCATTGCACGAACAACTTGCGACGAAATTATGGCGCATGCCGCGGATGGTACCTCGCCCACCCATGAACAGCGGACCAAGTATCGCGCGCAGGCCAACTTCGTCGGTCTCCTGGCATGGCGCAGCGCGAACGCTGTGTGGGACGCGGCGATGGGACGCGGCGTCTATGAAAGCAGCCCCTTAGCCCGCTTCTACCGTGACATGTCGGCCGCGACTCGCCACTTTACCCATAACTGGGACGTCAACGGCGCCTCCTACGGCAGGGTTAGACTAGGACTCCCCATCGACAACCCGGCGCTCTAATGCGCCTAAAGACGGCGGCCTAGTTCCTCGCCGTCATAAATGACTGCGGTCACATCACGCGGCGCCGCCGCATCACCAATGCGCGTCACGTTGTCGAGTGTCGCATCCGCAGTTTGAAACAACGCGTCATTCGGTATGCGCAAGATCGACATCACCACACTGTCAATGTCACGTCTGGTCTCCACCGCTGCGGGACCCGCCCAGATATCGTAGACATCGACCTCGGTAGCGCGGATCGAATCGACAAAATGCTGGCTGATGATACGCACACCAAGCTGCTTTAAGCGGGGAAAGATATACAGGATGTCGAGATTGCGGTAGATGCGCTCGCCGGCATACAAGCGTGGACTCACGACCTCGACCTGGACGCCCGCCTTAGCGAGAATTTCCGCGACCGCGAACGGCAAGTGCGCCCCGGTTTCATCGACGATCAACACACTCTTTCCCAACGCGTGCGGATCGTCGAGTACGCGGCGTGCAGCCGTCCCCACATCGATGACGTGGGGCAGGTCGCTACCCGGGATCGATTCGCGCTCCGGTCGATAAAGGCTCAAGCCGGTGCTCTCGTAGCTCGCCCCCGTCGCAATGACGTACTCATCTGCGTCGAATTCTCGTAAGGCGTCCAGGTCCACCGTAGAATTCAACGCCACTTCGACACCCGCATGCGAAACTTCGCGACTTAGGTTATCGATCGCGATCCCCCACGCACCCATGCCAGGTAGTTGTTCATACAAACGCAGATGGCCGCCCAATTGATCGCACTGTTCCATCAAGGTTACTGCGTGCCCTCGCTTGGCCGCGACGGCGGCGACCTTCATGCCCGCGGGTCCGCCACCGACGACTAAAACCTTTTTCTTCTTTTGCGCAGAAACCTTCTTCAGCGACCCCTCGCCCCAATAGGATTCGCGTCCACTGACCGGATTCAAAGCGCACACAAGCTCACGATGCTCCCATAGCCGACCGGCGCATTCGTTGCAGCGGTTGCAACGAATGATTTCGTCTTCGCGCCCTTCTTGGGTTTTCTTGACCGTGAACGGATCCGTTAGGAGCTGCCGGGCGAGTGCGACCATATCCGCCGCATCGTCTTTAAGAATCGATTCGGCTGTGTGCAAATCGCGGATCTTACCGACCACGAACACCTTGGCGCGATCGCCAACGATCTCTTTCGCGCGTTTACTAAACGGCGCCAGCCAACCTTCCGGCGATTCGTCTTCCATGCCCGGCAAGGCGAGATGGATCGTGTGATAACCACCGGCGGAAATGCTGAAATAATCAAATAATCCTGTGTCTGCCAGCACCGCGATCTGTTCTTCCGACTGCTCCGGCGTGACTCCACCTTCGGGACCCATAAATTCGTCCCAGGACAGGCGCACCCCGACGACGAAGTCCGGTCCGACTTGTGCCCGTACCTGCTCCGCGCAATCGATCATCAAACGACACCGCTTCGCGGGTGTACCGCCATAGGCATCGGTGCGCTTGTTATAGGTCGGACTCATAAACTGCGCGAGCCCGTAACTATGGGCACCGTGCAACTCAACGCCATCGAGACCACCCCGCTTAACGTTCGCCGCCGAGACACCGAAGTCGAGCGCCAATTCCTTGAGTTCCTTTGGACCCATGACTTGCGGCATCTCGTTGTGCATGAGCGATGGAATTCGCGAGGCACCCCAGATCGGTTTCGGCCGGTCGATGAACATGCGGCCTTTGTCGTGTACGCCCATCGAGGCCAGTTGCACCATGATGCGACCACCATGCTCGTGCACCGCCTCGCCCATGCGTTCCATCGATGGGATACAGGCCTCGTTATAGACATCGACAACGTGAAAAAACGATCCCAGCGCGCTGCGCGCTGCCGCGACCGCCTCGGTGACACTGAGCGCAACGCCACCTTTCGCGCGCTCGCGAAAGTAGGCAATTTGGCGATCGGAGAATACGTGGTCGCGCGGATCGCCGTGTTGCGAGCTATGCGCCGGCTGCAGGATCCGATTACGGAGTTCTACCTTGCCGATTTTTAGTGGCTCCCATACGCGCTTAAGGTCGTTGTTCTTAGTTGGTGCCGTTGCAGCCATTCCTCTCTCCCGTTGGGGTAATATGCGACAACGATAAACTATTCGATCGCCTTCCCCAAGCGCTAGGCGAATCGTGCACAACACCTAGCACAATCTGGAGAAATCAGATGGAATTCGGGATCACAATCGCGCCGCACATCGAACGCTGGGACCAGATCAAGTTTGCCGAAGAGTTGGGCTACGACCGCGCGTGGGTGCCGGACTCACAAATGATCTGGTCGGACTGCTACGCGATCCTTGCGCTCGCCGCGGTCAACACCAAAAAAATCAATATCGGCACAGGCGTCTCGATCGCCGGTACACGGATCGCACCGGTCACTGCGCACTCGATCGGCAGCATCAATCAACTAGCGCCCGGTCGCACATTTCTCGGACTCGGGGATAGGAAGCATAAACGCTGTTTATCTCGAAATCGAGGTTAAAAATGCGACGCTTCGCGCTGACGCGCAGGGACGAATGGCGTCAGCACAAAGGCTTTGGGGCTCTTGCCAGCCTGTGCGCGCCAGGAACGAATATAGTCGGTCACCGCGCTGTAGCCACCGCGATAACCCTGGGCGGTGATTTGCACAAACAGGGCTCGTGCGGTGCGCCGGTTGTCCTTGTGCCGCAGCTGATCGGCCTTGAGCGCCTGCAACAATATCGCCTCAAATGAGGTTCGTTTGCGTAGATCCTTGCCCCGCAGATACTTCGGCGTCACCGACCCCGGTGCGTGCAGCCATTTCTTGATGGTGTTGCGTGCTAATCCAGTGCGCTTGGCGATTTCGCTGATCGAAATCTTGTCGCGCATTCTCATGCGCCTTACCTTGCCCAACATGTCCATTGTGATCACCTCGGCTCCCTGCTTAAATAGTAAGCAGGTCGATTGAACGCTCTGGTCAATTTTGGGTCGGCACAACCCTCAATTACTGGTCAATTTTCGGTCGGCGGCAACATGAAGGCCGACTGACTGGTCACTTTCTGCAGCAGCGCCGGCATTTTCTCGACCGGCAGGATAGGGGTGGCGTAGCCGGCGGCGATGGCGCTTTGCGGCATGCCGTCATATTTTGCGGTGGAGGGTTCCTGCACCATGCAGATGCCACCGGTGCCGAGGATGGCGCGCAGGCCGAGCGTGCCGTCGCCGGCGGTGCCGGAGAGAATGATGCCGATGGCTTTTTCCGCCTGATCCTCGGCGAGCGAGCGCAGAAAGACATCGATGGGCATGCGCTGCCCGCGCACGAGGTCCGGCATCGAGAGCTGCAATACCCGGTTGAGTATGCCCAACGCGCGGTTGGGCGGGATGACGTAGACGCGGTTGGGTTCCACCCGGGTCTGGTCCAGGACTTGCCCCACCGGCATGGCGGTGGCGCGTTGCAGGATTTCCGTCAGCAGACTTTCATGACCCGGGTCCAGATGCGCCACCAGCACGAAGGCCATGCCGGTGTCCGCCGGGCCGGCGCGGAAGAACTGCTCGAAGGCTTCCAGTCCGCCAGCCGAAGCACCTATGCCGACAATGGGGAAGGCAGCGTCAGCCGCCGCCGCTGCCGGCACCTCATCATGACTGCTTTGGGGGGAGTGTAGCCTGCTGGCTATGCTTCGCCACCGGCTTGGCTGATGCCTTGCCGGGGGTGCTTGATATAGGTTTGCGGGTTGCCATGAAACTTTTTTGCGCGAGATTGCCTCACGTTTATCCGACCATGTGTGGCTGCTTACGCGCTGGAGCGACGAGGAAAGTTACCAAACCTGGCACCGGAGCCATGACTACCACGAGTCGCACAAGGGCATTCCCAAGGGCCTCAAGCTGGTTCCAGGGAGTACCGAAATACGCCTGTTCGAAACATTCGCCACTTAGTGCAGCAGGAGCGAACCATGCAAAATAAGTTGGACGCCGAGGGGTTCCAGCACTTCCGCAGCCTGGAGGCCGATGCGATCGGTGCGGTCACTGAGCGCTATTACGTGGCACATGGGGCGACCTATGAGCGTTTCGGCCCGCGTGGACGCGAGGCCTGCCGGGAAGACCTGGCCTATCACCTTGAATTTCTTCGGCCGGTGCTGGAATTCGGGTTGCTTGAACCCATGGTGGAGTATCTTCGCTGGCTCGGCGGCGTGCTCGCCGCGCGCTCGATTCCGGCCGCCCACCTCGGACAGTCGCTCGACTGGCTGGCCGAGTATTTTGAAACGCACATGGCGGGGGCCGATGGCGCGCGGGTCGGCGCAGCGCTACGCGCGGCGGCCGCGGAGTTCCTGCGCACGGGCGATGAGCCGGCGGCGGAAGCGCCGCTGCCCGATTCGTGGCCGGAGACCGCGCCATTTCAGGCCGCGCTGCTCGCCGGGCGGCAGCGTGAAGCGCTGGACATCATGAATCGTTGCCTGGAAAGCGGGCGCAGTTTTGTGGACTTCGAAATGCACGTCATCCAGCCGGCGATGTATCGCATCGGCGAGCTATGGCAGACCAACCAGGTATCAGTTGCACAGGAGCACATGGCCACCGCCATCGTGCAGTCGGTGATGACGGTGGGACTGCTGCACCTGCCACCGCCGCCGTTGAAGGAAACGCGCGTGTTGCTGGCTTGTGTAGAGTGGAACCATCACGCGGTCGGACTGCGCATGGTGGCCGATGCGTTCCTGCTGTCGGGGTGGGATGTGCAGTTTCTCGGCCCGAACGTGCCGCCCGCATCACTGATCGGGCAGGTGGCCGAATGGAAGCCGCACCTGGTGGGCCTGTCCATCGCGTTCGCGCACCAGATGCCGGTTGTCAAAACGGTCATCAGCGGATTGCAGAAGCGCTTTGGTGACGCTCGACCCGCAGTGATGATCGGCGGGCTGGCAATTAACAAATTTGCTCCGCTGGCCGGTGTGCTGGGCGCTGACGCGCACTGTGTCGATGCGCCGACTGCGGTTATCGATGCGGATCAAGTTGTGGGCCACGGCGCGCGCGCGCCCGGGCTTGCCTGATCGAGAGCATGCATTCCAGCGGTCACCCTGAATCCGCCAGCGAGCAGCAAAGTGCTGGCGTATCGCCATCACTGCGGCGAGAGCCCGATGGCTGGGGTAGACGAGGTGATCCCGGCGCCTGGATCACCGCTGACCTGGCGCCATTGCTGGCAATCGCCATGGCGACGCTGGATGAGGGCGGTGTGCTGGTCGAGGCGAACGCCGGCTTCATGCGGGTCATCGGTCATGCCGGACCGATGCCACCCGGTTTCCCGGCAGCGCGATTTTTTCTGCAACCGTCTTTTTCGGCGCTGAGCGCGGTGCTGGCAGACACCGCCGCTATTGACGATCACGGAGAAGTCCATCGCGGCCTGCTCACCAACGGTGAGTACGCTGGAAAAACACGAACCCTGCGCGGCCGCGTGTGGCGCGCCGGCACGTCGTTACGAGTGCCGGCCGAATTAGATGTCGAGGAACTCGAGCAGCTCTACGATACCGTGCTCGAACTCAATCGTGACTACGCCAGCACCCAGGCCGCGCTGGCGCAGGCCAACCTCAAGTTGCAGCAGCGCGAGGCGCAGGTGCTGGTCCTGTCGCTGACCGATGTGCTGACCGGCGTTGGCAATCGTCGCCGGCTCGAAGAGGCGCTGCCGCTGGAAGTCAACCGTGTCGAGCGCAACGGCACCGGCCTGTGCGCGCTCATGGCCGACCTCGATTACTTCAAGCGCATCAACGACGGCTTCGGTCACGAGGCCGGGGACAAGGTGCTTGCGGCGTTCGGCGACCTGTTGCTCCGCCAGACACGACCGACGGATATCGTCGCGCGCTACGGCGGCGAGGAATTCGTGATTCTGCTGCCGCATACCCGTCTCGATTACGCGCTCGTCGCCGCCGAGAGAATCCGGGCGGCGCTCGCCGCGGCGCATATCGAGCCTCTGCCGGACGGCGTAACTGCGAGCTTTGGCGTGGCCGAACTGGCAGTCGGCGAAAAGGGCGACGCGTTGTTGCGCCGAATCGACGCGGCCCTCTACAGCGCCAAGCAATCCGGGCGCAACCGCGTGGTCGCCGGTTGAGTATGCACACCATGCACTTTCTGCGACTGGATGTTCGGTGAATCAGGCCGCAAGTGAGCTGCAGCCATTTCTGACGATCGTGGCGGCGACGTTGGACGACAGCGGCACGCTGATCGAGGCCAATGCCGGGTTCCAGCGCCTCTTCAATGCGGCAATGCTGCCGGCCAGCGATCGGGCCGGATCATTCTTTATCCAGCCGGATTTCGCCAGCCTGCTCGCCGCACCGGCGGACGGACACGGTGAAGTTCATCGCGGGCTCATGACCGTGGGCGCCCTGACGGGCACGAGTCGCTCGCTGCGCGGCCGGGTATGGCGCGAAGGCTCGCGCCTGCGCATACTGGCCGAATATGACGTCGAAGGACTGGAGCAGCTTATCGACACCGTGCTGGAACTGAACAATGCCTACGCCGGCGCGCAGGCGGAACTGGCCCAGAAGAACCTGAAGTTGCAGCAACTCACCACGCTACTCACGCGGCAGAAGACCGAACTCGAGGCTACGCTGGGCCGCATCAAGCGCCTGGAGGGGTTGATTGTGATTTGCATGTCCTGCAAGAGCATTCGCAGCGAGAACGATGATTGGTATCAACTCGAACGTTACATCAGTGAACATACCGATGCCACCTTCAGCCATGGCATCTGCCCGATCTGCTACGCCCGTGAAATGGCCAAATAGGTCTGACTATAGGCTGCGTGGATGCATTCGAGAAAATCGGGTGGCTTCGCTGGTCAGAGCCTCCCCAAGTTGTTTTATGGCCGATTCCGGGCGAAAGCCCATCCAGCCGTGCCACTGACTGCTGTCCGCTCGCGTAGCTGCCACTCAAGGTACCCGCGTTGAGCTTCCGATACGGGTCGAAAGTGTGATCCGGCATTTTCGTACAGCAGACACTCGAATCGACAATCCTGGAATTCACGACCATTGCCCCCTGAGGCCGCTTAGGCCTGAGGAGAGATTCATTCCGTTCGAAATCAGAGTATGGGAAGCATAAACGCTGTCTACTTCGAAATCGA
>CAMATU010000188.1 GCA_945861225.1 Klebsiella pneumoniae | reverse complement strand
GAGCCCGCTCATCGCATGGGACGCCTGCGCCCGGTCGAGCGTGAGGCCGGATTCGAACGCGCCGGTGCCGAGCATCCCGAGCACCAGCGCCGCATCGGTGACGGTCGGCTTCTGCCCGCCGCGTCCGTAGCACGCGGGGCCCGGACTCGCGCCCGCACTTTGTGGACCAACGCGCAACAGGCCGCCCTCGTCGACATAAGCGATAGAGCCGCCGCCGGCGCCGATCGAGCGCACGTCGACCCAGGGGGTCTGTAATGGCAAGCCGGCAATATGTCCTTCGAACAGCAGTTCCGGCCGTCCGTTCAGCACCAGTGCGGTATCGAAGCTCGTGCCACCGACATCAGCGGTGACCAGGTCGCCGTACTCACCGTTTCGTGTGAGTTCGGCCGCACCTTCGACACCGGCAACCGGGCCCGACATGATGGTTTCGAACGGTCGCAGTTCCGCCTCGTCGAATGTCATCGAGCCGCCGCCGGAACGGGTGATCAGACAGTTGCCATCGAACGACATCTCGCGCAGCCTGGTTTGAAGCCGCCGTACGTAATTCTTCATGCGTCCGCTGACGAAGGCGTCGACGACGGTTGTCGTGGTGCGTTCATACTCCCGGTACTCGCGTGAGATCTGGTGCGAGAGTGAGATACCGCCTCGGAAGCCGAGTCTTCGCAGGACCTCCGCGGCCTCATTTTCATGCTCGGGGTTGGCATACGCGTTGATGAACGCAATCGCTATGCTGCTGACGCCATTCGCCTCAAAGACGGTCATCGCGCGGACGACATCGTCCGCGCATAGGGTGGTGTGTACCTTGCCCGTGGCGTCGACGCGTTCCGTGATCGGAATCCGCAGGTGACGGGGCACGAGCGGTTCTGGTTGGTGCCAGAACAGCGGCTCCTTCGCGCCACGCGAGCCGCGGCGGATGTCGAGGACGTCACGGAACCCGCGCGTCGCAAGCAGCCCGACGACAATATTGCCGGTGCGCTCGAGGAGTGCGTTTAGACCGACGGTGGTGCCATGCAGAAAATACTGCGCGTCGCGAAGATTAGCTTTCGAGAGGGCGCGTTTGATCGCCTCGATGGCCCCGTCTTCGGGCTGACCGACGACGGTGGGTACTTTCGACATCACGATGTCGCCCCCCGCGTCGTCGTAGAACACCAGGTCGGTAAAGGTACCGCCGATGTCCACACCGATTCTGGTCGCCATGGGAGTTCCTCTGTCTGCAGGCAGCTGGTGGAGGAACGGCCGTCAGGGGACAGACGGTCCGTGCGTGATGGCCGCCGGGGTCGATGTGGGCGACCTTTGGAGTGTCGAACTGATCGGATGACCCGTACAACCTGTCCAGATGGACAGGTTGTACGGGATCCAGGACACGCGAGCACGGACAATGACCGGCAGCGCCGAGCGATCGTCGGCGAGGCTGGTGCAATTCGGGCTATTCCCCCTGATCCTGTTGCATGACCATCGAAATTGCTTCGGTACGGTTGTGCACGCCGAGTTTCACGTAGATGTTCTGAAGGTGGAACTTCACAGTTCGCTCGCTGAGTTTGAGCGCGCGGGCGATGCTCTTGTTCGGGCTCCCGCGCGCCAGTTGCCCAAGGATCTCGAGCTCTCGCGCGCTGAACCGGGAGGCCCCGGGACGGGCCCGTTTCGGCGCGACACCGGTCAATCGCTGAATAAGGTGCTCCAGACGAGTAAGCAAATCAGTCGATTTGACGTGCGGCGTCAGCTTCACGAGGGTCGACGCGAGGAGGTCGGCGTCTCTCAGGGTACTCTTCAACATTCCTTGCGGCGGGATGGCCTGCAGAATTGCCTCGAGATGACCCAGCGCTGCGTCATCCGCGGCGAGCGCTGCGTGTGCGAGACACAGAATAATATGCTTCTCCACAGCGAATCCCGGCCGCGCGTCGGCCTCGCAGGTCTCCCGGTACTGCACCAGCGAATCGATCGCGCGCTGTGGGTCTCCCCGCCGCAGGTACAATCGCGCGACACAGATGACGGCGCTCTGATGTTCGAGCCAGGTGATCCGCGTATCGGTCCGCGGTTCGCTCAGAAGTATCTGCACGTCCGGGAGTGCCACCAAACGTTCGGCCAAGACGTAATCCCTGGCCGATGTCGCGAGATCGACGCGTTCGACGAACGTTCTCCAGCGCAGGCGAGGTAACTCCCGCGCCGCCGCGGTCAGTTCGCTGCGGTCGAGGATGTCCCGGGCATCTGACAGATGGCCTTGCTGACTCGCAAGGCGACTGCGCGTGAGGTAGCCACTCGTATAGATCTCCGTCCAGCTTTCGTAGCGCTCCACCTCGAACAGTGCGGCATCGAGCAGGCGGGTCGCCGGAGCGCATTTATTCCGTTCGAAAAATGCCTCGGCCAGCAGCAAATTCACCAGTGCAGTCATCGACGTATCGAAACTGAACCGGGTGCGGGCGAGCGTGCGGGCGGTGCGATATGCCCGGTAACACTGAGACAGGCGACCGCGCGCGAGTTCGATGACGCCCATGTGAAGGTAGATGAAGAACTGGGTGTAGGGGGCATCCGCCTCCTTATAATTCTCAAGCGCGCGAGTCGCGGCGACGAGCGCTGCCGTCAAATGACAGCGACGATACTGCAGCAGCAAGAGACGAGTGTAGACCCAGCCGCGAAACCAGTAGTCCGCAGTCGGGAGTGTGGTCAGAACCCGCTCGGTGTCGGCGATGCCTTCGTCCGTCACGACATCATCCGCGTAGATCGAAAGAATCATCTCGATGAAGACGGTGTCGCGGTGCAGGCGCGCGTCGGGCGCGGGGCCACACAGCCGCTTCGCATCACTCAGGTTCGCGTACGCGTCCGCGAGACGTCCTTCCTTGGCGAGCAGCAGGCAACGCGCGAGCTTGAATTCGGCACAGCTGTTTACCCATTCGTGCGGCAGCAAATTCACAATCTCGCGGAGGAGACTGATGCCAGCGGTCAACCCGATCGTCGCGCCACCGGCTTCGGCAAAGAGGTCGCTCGCGAGCGTACGGTCGCCGGCAAGGTAGGCGTGTCGAATGCCGTCCCGCAGCAATCCGTGCCGCGCGTACCAGCAGGCCGCACGGGAATGCAGTGCGCTTATTGCGCGCGGTGCGCGGTATCTCTGTAGCAGCGGCGTCAGGAACTCGAGGAAGAGCCCGTGGTGCCGGTGCCATCGCTGTGCACTCGCGCCGACGGGCATGACTAAGGGCTCTATGCTCTCGAGCTGCTGCAGAATCGCCGCACTGTCGCTTCGTTCCCTGATTGCATCGGCGAGCGGTGCCGAAATCCGTTCGAGGATCGCGGTGTCGATCAGGAACTCGCGGCATTCGACTGACAAGTATTCGAAAATCTGTTCAGCAAGGTAATAGCTGAGGCCAATCCCCGGCGCGGAAAGCATCTGTGCGAGACTCCCCTTGCGCGACTTCTTCTGCAGCAGCATCAGTGTCATCTGCACCGCAATGCTCCACCCCTCGGTACGCGCCATTACATGTTCCAGCGCAGACTCGTCGAGTAGATCACCGAAGAGCTGCTTCAGTTCCTCGTGGGAAAAATTCAGGAGAGACCCGTCGAGCAGCGAAAGCCTCCCTTGCACGAGCCAATTCGTCAAAGGCAGGAATGGTCGATTGCGGGTGGTGATGGCGATCTGAAGCGACGGGGGACTGTGTTCGACGAGGAAACTGACCAGCCTGTCGACCGCGGGTGACTGGGCCTCATGGTAGTCATCAAGCATCAGCAGGATGTGCTCGTTCGCGGCGTCAAGGTCGCGACAAAGCGCTATCGCCAGATTCTGCAGCGTCTCGGGATGCATGCCGTAATGCTGTGGGGCAGGGTTATCACTTATCCCCAACCCCGCTTCGATGAATGCAAGCTTCAGGTACGCCAGGAACTGCATCGCATCGCGGTCACTAGAGTCGAGACTGACCCACGCGACGCGGATTCGCGCGCCACGTGCAGCTTCCCGCCATTGTGCCAGCAGCGTGGTCTTGCCGAACCCGGCGGGCGCCTGAATCAGCGTGACTTTTTTGCGCCCTGATGCGAGTTGCTTCACGAGTTCGTCACGCGCGAGCACACGGGCGCCATAGCTCGGCGGCTGCAATTTGCTGGCGAGGTATTGCACGACTGCCGGTCAGTCAAACGTCCACGCGCGAAGTATTGTAATAGCGCAATTCGCGCGTTACGCGCGCGATACCCCATATCGGAGCGAACATCCGCAACACCCTCGGGCGCAGTCTAGGCCCCGTCTATCGACATCACGACGTCCGTGCCCGCGCGGCGCCGCAAGGCGATGAGCGGCTGGTACTCGGGAGATTCGAACCACGCCCTGAGCGAGGCCATATCCGGAAATTCAACGAGCACGACGCGGGTCGGATTCCACGTGCCATCGAGAATTTCGTGCGATCCACCACGCGTCAGATATCGTCCGCCGTAACGCTCTATCATCGGTACGACTTTGTTCTTGTACTCTTCGAAGAGCTCTGCATCCTTCACGAGGTGTTCAGCGATCAAATAAGCCGGCATAGCTTCCCCCTATCGTTGTTCGGTATCTCCGATACGCGTCTATTCTGCAGAATTCGCCCAAAGATACATTATCAGACGGCGGGATCCCTCGCCGCGGACGTGTAATGGCATCCTTCCCACACGTCTCTGCTCCCCCGTGAGATTAATCTGATGTCCGTCGAGGCGTGAGACCTTTGTGGTAGATTTCCGAGTCCAAGTATTGAACCAGAGGACACCTGTCATGAATCAACTGATGCGGATGAGCGCCACCGAGCAGGCGCAACTGGTGCGTTCAGCGCAGATTTCCCCGCGCGAATTGCTCGACGCCGCGATTGGTGCCATCGAGCGCCTTAATCCACAACTGAATGCTGTGGTGTTACCGCTGTTCGATCGCGCGCGCGATACGCTGAAAACACTCGACATGAATTCGCCGTTCGCCGGTGTGCCACTCTTATTGAAAGATATGCTGGCCGAGTACGCCGGCACCCGCATGACGGAAGGCTCGCGCTACCTGCGGGATTACATTTCGCCGCGCGATAGCGAGCTGGTGGCGCGTTATCGGCGCGCGGGCTTCGTGATCGTCGGCAAAACCAATACCCCAGAGTTCGCCTCGAAGCCCACCACCGAACCGACCTTCTTCGGCAAGACGGGTAACCCGTGGAATCCGGGCTATTCGGCGGGTGGATCTTCAGGGGGCTCGGGTTCAGCCGTCGCCGCCGGTATGACTGCTGTCGCCCACGCCAACGATGGCGGCGGCTCGATTCGCTGCCCGGCGTCATGGTGCGGTCTCGTTGGCTTGAAACCCACTCGCGGACGCAACCCACTCGGGCCTGATTATGGCGACATGGGCGCTGGGCTAATCTGTGAACACGTGGTCACGCATACCGTCCTGGACAGCGCCGCGATTCTCGACGTGACCGCCGGCGCGGATCTTGGCGCGCCCTACTATGCTCCACCGTCGGCGCGTCCGTTTGCGCTTGAAGTTGGGGCGTCGCCCGGGCGTTTGCGTATTGCACTCAGCACCGTCCCGCTGACGGGCACCCCAGTACATCCAGAATGCATACAAGCCGCCGTGAACGCAGCCAAGAAATGTGAAGCTCTCGGTCACATTGTGGAGGAAGCTCGACCACAGGTTTCGGCTGAACATTTCAATGAGATGTTCACCACCATCTGGCTCGGCATGGTGGCGTGGGCGATCCGCGATTGGGCGCGCCGCATTGGACGCGAACCGACTCAGGAAGACTTCGAGCCGCACACATGGAAAATGTATTCCTACGATGCGCAGCGTCGCCCTTCCGATTTGTTCCTCGCGATCCAGGACATGCAGCGCATCGCACGCGAGGTGGCACCATTCTTTAATACCTATGATGTGTGGCTTACGCCCACCACCACCCAGCCGCCACAACCACTGGGCTGGTTCGATTTCGATCCGAAGCACCCCAAACAAGCGACCGAGCGCATGAGTGATATCCCCCGTTTCACTGCGATTGCGAATATGAGCGGCCAACCCGCAATCAGTCTGCCGCTGCACTGGACACCTGAAGGACTGCCGGTTGGCGTACAACTCATCGGCCGCTACGCCGACGAAGCCACGCTGTTCCGCCTCGCGGCGCAGCTCGAAGCGGCCTGCCCGTGGCGCTCGCGCATCCCGCCGGTCAGCTGAAGATCTTGGCCGCCCTCCGGCGGCGCCGACCTCGAGCTACGCCGCGATGGCCGGATCCGCGTGGCGCTCGATGATGCACAGATTGCACGTCTGGCGATATTGCGACCCTGACCGATGCACATTTCGTGCTCGGTCACTTGCCAAACCAGCTGCTCGAAGGCGTGGTGCCGCTCGATCGCTCGCGCGCGCTACAGGCTCTCAGCGAATTTGGCGCGCCACGCGGACGCGAACCGATTCGAACCAACTGTGGCCTGCTGCGCAGGCGCGAGCTTTGCGATGTGTGGTGCGATACGGCGCCTAGCCGCCGCATTTGGTTTATTGACCGGTGCGCTGCGGCGGTGCCGCGACCATGCGATACGCAATCCCTGTCACGCATACTGGAAGCGAATCACCGGCGCTCCCAGGCCGCGACTCGACCGGCCTGTGCAAACACCGGCGGTGTGGGCGGCAGCAGGCCGGTTTCCTGCTGACAGCGCGCCCGAAGTTCGGCCAGCGGCGCGCCGAAATTGAATAGCGGCGGGGTGGTTTGTGCGGCGGCGAGGCGTGTGCGCAAGTCGGCAGTCGCTGCCCGATCGATCGTCACCCCATCCGCGTTCAACACCACGCCGAAGCGCGCTGCCCCGGCGGCGGTCATCAGTCCGCTTGCCAAATCGTATTCAATCGCCTCCAAGTCCCGTTCATGGGGCACACCGAGGCCGCCGCCGCCCCAAGTCTCGAACAGTAGATAGTCACCTGGCGCAACTTGGACGTTGTCGATCTTGGCCGCGAGAATTTCCTCACCCCCGGCCGCGCGCCGCAGCATTTTGCGACTGCGCACACCGGGGTCCCCGCCTTTGACGCCCCACGGATAGGTGAGCCAGCGATCGTCGTGGATTGAAATTCTGCCGGCGGCCAGAAAGCGATACCCGATGCGCATACCGTTCCCGCCGCGGAAGCGGCCGGCGCCACCGCTGTCGGGAATCGATTCGTAGGTTTCAATGCGCACCGGGAAATAGCTTTCGAGATACTCATTCGGCACGTTGGTGAATTTGGGCCACAGCGAATGCCCATCGAGGCCATCGCCGAGCGGGCGCGCCGGCACTCCCCCAAAGCCAATCTGAAAGAGCAGGAACCAGCGGCCCTGCGCGTCGTACCCGGAATACATGAAGTGCGGACTCGCCGAAAAGCCGGCCGCGCACAGGTAGGTGGGATTCGATTTGCCGAACAACGCGCTGATCACATCGAAGATGCGACCCATCGCGTGCGTGCGGCCGTTCAAAGCCGCGGGCCGGTGCGGCGCAAGCAACGACCCATCCGGAATTCGGACTTCCATGAGTTCGAAAAAGCCGTCGTTCAACAGCACATCCGGATCGAACATCATGACCAGAAATTGCGCGCAGAACATTTTGTACATCTGCTCGCTAAGCAGGAAATTGATATTGCTCTGGGATTGAGGATCGGTGCCGCCAAAATCAAAGATTAGACGCCCCTCCTCGCGCCACATGTGACAGGCGATCTTGTAGGGTCCCATGCCGATCCCGTCATCGCAGAGGTAATCCTCGAAATAAACTTTCTCCTCGGGAATAATCTCGCGGATGATTTTGCCGATCGCGCGCCGATTGCGCGCCAGGAGTTCGTCGAGTGCGGAGGTGAACAGATCGGGCCCGAAGCGGTCGGCCATCTCGCGGCAGCGCGCTTCGCCCACCCTGGCCGCGGCGACCAGCGCGTTGAAGTCGCTGCGGTTCCACTCCGGGATCCGGCAGTTATGCAGAATCACGCGCAGCACGTCGTCCTGGAGTTCGCCGCGGCGGATAATCTTCACCGGAGGAATGTAGATCCCCTCCTCATACATATCGCGCGCGTCGGTCGGCATGCTGCCCGGGACTTTGCCGCCAATGTCCGACATGTGCCCGAACATCGCTGACCAATTGATGAGTCGGCCCTGATGGAACACTGGCACGCAGACCAGCCAGTCATTGGCATGGCTGACCGAGCCGTTGCACGCGTAGGGGTCGGAAGTCAGGAACACATCGCCTTCTTCGACCTTCGTCTCGAAGCGATCGATGAAACCGGATACCGGCGAGCCGAACTGCCCGGCGACCAGCCGCCCTGCGCGATCGGTGATGACCGGAAACCCGTCACGTTGTTCGCGGATGATCGGCGACATGGCGGTCCGAAACAGCAAGCTGTCCATCTGCTGACGGGCGTTGATAAGGCCATTTTCCACGAGATCGAGCGTGATGCGATCCACGGGCACGCTGCGGAACGGCGTCGGGTTGGTTTCGATCAAAGTCGCCATGGCTAGGTTCCTTTACCGCTTGCGCAAGGTCGAATGAGGAGATTGCCATAGCGGTCTACGGTACCGGTATGGTCGGGCAGGATTAAGGTCGTCGAATCCATTTCGGTGATGATCGCGGGCCCGGTGATCCGATTACCGGCGCGCAGGCGATCGCGCGCATATATCGCCGCGCGGTGGTGGCGGCCACCCGCATAGATGGTCTGCGACTCGAGTCGGGCGGCGGCCGGATCCTCATCACCGAGGGGAATATCCTGAGCGCGCGCGAACGTGCTCTGACTCGAGGCGACCGCGCGCAGGTTGATCAATTCCTTTTCGCTGGTCAGCGCAAACGTATAGAGCTGGCGGTGCGTATCGTCGAAGCGTTGGGAAATTGCGTCGAGCCCGCCGCTGGTGAGCTCCTCGGGGGTTACCTGCAGAGTGAGTTCCATCGACTGTCCGTGGTAACGCAGATCGAGCTGATAGATTACCGTGCAAGCCGCGCGCGCGATCTGTTCGGCGAGCAAGACGTCGAGC